>NZ_LIQT01000253.1 GCF_001418415.1 Streptomyces hirsutus | reverse complement strand
GCGGGGACAGCTGTCCCCGCCGGCCGGCTCGTGTGTCCGGGGACGGGCACGGGGCCGGGGACGGGTCGCGAAACCGGGGGACCGGTTCGGGTAAGCTCCCCGGCCGGGCCCACGGAGCGTAATATCCGTCGATCGGCCCGCCTCTTCGATGTACGGTTCTGATGTCCCTGCCCACCATGGACGGCGGGGACGCCGATCCCGTACCGGCGGGTGAACCGGTTGTGCATGTATGTGGGGACGCTGTCCTTCGACCTCCTCCTCGGCGACGTCAGGTCGCTGAAGGAGAAGCGCTCCGTCGTCCGCCCGATCGTCGCCGAGCTCCAGCGGAAGTACGCGGTGAGCGCGGCCGAGGTGGATCACATGGATCTTCATCGCAGGGCCGTCGTCGGCCTGGCGGTGGTGTCCGGCGACACGGCGCACCTGACCGACGTACTGGACCGGTGCGAGCGGCTGGTCGCCGGGCGCCCCGAGGTGGAACTGCTGTCCGTCAGACGGCGCTTCCACGGCGAGGACGACTGACGAATCCAGGCTCCGGGAACGCGGGGCTTTGACAACTCGGACAGGAAAGAAGGAGAGACGGACCAGTGGCCGACAACGCGCGGGCGAAAAGGCTGGCGGACCTCATCCGAGAGGTGGTGGCCCAGAAGCTGCAGCGCGGGATCAAGGACCCGCGGCTCGGTACGCACATCACCATCACGGACACCCGGGTCACGGGTGACCTGCGGGAGGCGACCGTCTTCTACACGGTGTACGGGGACGACGAGGAGCGGAAGGCCGCCGCGGCGGGCCTGGAGAGCGCCAAGGGCATCCTGCGCTCCGAGGTGGGCCGGGCGGCGGGCGTGAAGTTCACGCCGACCCTGGCGTTCGTCATGGACGCGCTCCCGGACACCGCGCGCAACATCGAGGACCTCCTCGACAAGGCGCGCCAGTCCGACGCCAAGGTGCGCGAGGCGTCCGCGGGCGCCATGTACGCGGGCGGGGCCGACCCGTACCGCAAGCCCGAGGACTCCGAGACCCTCGAAGACGCCGAGACGGACGACACCGCCGAATGACCCAGAAGCACACCACGCCCGACGGCCTTGTCATCGTCGACAAGCCGTCGGGCTTCACTTCGCACGACGTGGTCGCCAAGATGCGCGGCATCGCCCGGACCCGCCGCGTCGGCCACGCAGGCACTCTCGACCCGATGGCGACGGGCGTCCTCGTCCTCGGCGTCGAGCGGGCCACCAAACTCCTCGGCCACCTCGCGCTGACCGAGAAGGAGTACCTGGGCACCATCCGGCTCGGGCAGGACACCGTCACCGACGACGCCGAGGGCGAGATCACCTCGTCCACGGACGCCTCCGGGGTCACCCGCGAGGCCATCGACGCCGGGGTGGCCAAGCTGACCGGCGCCATCATGCAGGTGCCGTCCAAGGTCAGCGCCATCAAGATCGACGGAGTGCGCTCCTACAAGCGGGCCCGTGAGGGCGAGGAGTTCGACATCCCGGCCCGGCCGGTCACCGTCTCCTCGTTCACCGTGTACGACGTCCGCCCGGCCGTCGCCGAGAACGGCACCCCGGTGCTCGACCTGGTCGTCTCCGTCGTCTGCTCCTCCGGCACGTACATCCGCGCCCTCGCCCGCGACCTGGGCGCCGACCTGGGCGTCGGCGGTCACCTCACGGTGCTGCGCAGGACCCGCGTCGGCCCGTACAAACTGGACGCGGCCCGCACCCTCGACCGGCTCCAGCAGGAACTGACCGTGCTGCCGATCGCGAAGGCCGCCGCGGCGGCCTTCCCCCGCTGGGACGTCGACGCCCGGCGCGCCCGGCTGCTCACCAACGGCGTGCGCCTGGAGATGCCCGAGGAGTACGCGGGCAGCGGCCCGGTGGCCGTCTTCGACCCCGAGGGCACCTTCCTCGCCCTCGTCGAGGAACACCGGGGCAAGGCCAAGAGCCTGGCGATCTTCGGCTGACGGCCGGGCGGGCCGACGGGGCGGCCGGCAGGCTCACGGGTGCGGCCGGTCCGGCTGCCCGGTGGACCTCACCGGCCCACCACCCGGCCGGTACACCGCTCAGCGGTACGACCCGGTGAACGGCCTGACCGGTCCGACGCGCGGCGGGGCCTGCACGCTCACCGCGTGACCGGCGCCGTCGGCGTCGCCGCCGGGCCTTGCCCGCGTGACCGGCCGGCCGGGTTCGTCGGAGTGGTCGGTCCAGCCGTGCGATCGGCCGTATCGGTCTCGCCGGTCTCGCCGGCCTGTGCGGTCGGCCGACCTGCGGCACGACCGTCCCGTGGTTTCACCGGCGCGACCCCTCGGCGGGCTCGACCGGCCCGTGCGGGCCCACCGTCCCCACCAGTCGCCCGGCGCCCCGGGGCCGCCCGTGGAGCGGCGTCACGGGGATTGCATGCCGCCGCTCCACGGTCCCCCTCGGTTCCCCCACCCCCAGGGTGTATCCACTGGTGGCCGTCCTTTCACCCGGAAGTGCAGGCGCTCGGAGTGAACGGGGGAGTGGAAGGGGGCGCGTTTGCCGAGGGCGCTGTGTCGCTGATCACCCGGCCCTACTGTCGAGCCGAGGCAGTCGAAGGCACAGTACGAAGGCACGGCATGAAGGTTCGACGATGACGTCGCGCGACCCGTCCCGTCACGAGCGGGGCACGTTCCACGACCCGGCCGGCCGGAATCCGGGGGAGGCCCCTCGGGCCCGGCGGGAGCCGTTGCCCACCGATGTCCTCGTCCGCGTCCAGGACCTCGACGGCCGCCCGCGCGGTCTCGCCTTCCCCGCCGACCACCGCGGCACGCTGATCACCAGCCACGAGGCCGTCGACGGCCTCCCCGGCCTGGCCCTGCACGCCCCCGGCGACCGCCACCGTGTCGTGGGCGCCGACGCCGTCACCCCGCTGCCGGAGCTCGGCCTCGCCCTCGTCCACGCCGAAGGGCTCGGTGTCGAGCCGCTGCCCGTCACCGCGCGGGACCGCCTCGACAGCGGCGCCTACGTGCGGATCGCCGCCGGGTGCTGGCGCGAGGCGCGCGTACTCGGCCCGACCACCGTGACGTACACCGCCACCGAGCACTGCCACACCCTCGACGACGCGCTGGAACTCGCCATCGGCACCGCCGGCCGTGACGCGCTGCGCACCGGCGGCGGAGCGGCCGGCGGTCCGGTGCTCGACGCCGCCACCGGCGCCGTCCTCGGTGTCCTCGGCACCGCGCTCCGCGCCGGTGGCCGCGACGGCGGCTTCGCCGTGCCGCTCCGCCCCGCCCCGGGCCCCCTCGCCGCCCTCCTCGCCGAGAACGCGGCGACGGTCCCGGCGTACGGCACCGACCTCAACCTCGCCGGTGTGCTGGAACTCACCGCCACCTCGGTCGGGCAGGACGGCCCGTCGGGCGCACTCGCCCCCGGAGACGTCGTTCCGGTGGAGCGGGCCGCCGTCACCGCGGAGTTCACCGCGTTCGAACACGGCCCGGCCGCGGTCCTCGGTCTCGTCGGGCCGCCCGGCAGCGGCCGTACGACGGAGCTCGCGGCGCTCGCCGCCCGCCGCCACCGGGCCGGCGGCCCCACGCTGTGGCTGCGCGGCGCCGATCTGCGGGAGGACGACCTCTCCGTCGCCGACGCGGCCCAGCGGGCGCTCGACCGGGCCGCCCGCATCGTCGCCGCCTCCCGCACCCGGACCCCGGCCGGACCCGAAGACCTCGGCGACACCGGCCCGGCCCGCCTCGCCGGCCTGGCCCGCAGTGCCGGCCGCCCGCTGCTGCTCCTCCTCGACGGCCCCGAGGAGATGCCGCCCCTCCTGGCCGGCCGCCTCGCCCAGTGGAGCGACGGCACGGCACGGTGGCTGCGGCGGACCGGGGCGCGCCTGGTGGTGGGGTGCCGCGCGGAGTACTGGGAGAGCGCGGGCACGCTCCTCCCGGCGGAGCTGCTGCACCGGCATCGGGGCGGGCTCCAGGGCGAGGCCCCGGGCGGCCCCCCGGCCGAGGGTCTTCCCGCGTGCGTGCGTCTCGGCGACCTGACCGCCGACGAGGCCATCGAGGCACGGGCCCGCTACGGCATCCCGGAGTGCTCCCCGGCAGACACCCGGCACCCGCTGACGCTCCGGCTGCTCGCGGAGGTCAGGGCCGCCCTCGCCGACGCCCCGGACGCGCCGGACGCCCGCGCGGACCGCCACGACGTCCTCTCCGCCCACCTGGACCTGATGTGCCTGCGCGTGGCCGTGCGCCTCGCCGCCGGGAGCGGGCTGCGCGGCACCGCCGTACGCCGGCTGGCCGCCAAGGTCTCCGGGCAGGTGCACGAAGCCGCCCGGCGCAGCCTCGGCCCCGGGCAGGGCGAGCTGGACCGGGAGGCGTTCGAGGCGGTGTTCCCCTGGGGGCCCGCACCGGCCGGGCTCGGCGGCGGCACCGGCTGGGCCCACGCCGTGCTCGCCGAGGGCCTCCTCGTCCCCGCCGGGACCGGCTACCGCTTCGCCCACGAGGAACTCGCCGACTGGCTCCAGGGCACCCACCTGGACCTGGACGGGGCCCTGCGCGCCCTGGTCCACGGCGACCCCGGTGCCGCTCGCGACCCCGACACCGCCGACGGCGTCCCTGTGCCGCACCACCGCGTCGGGCCCGTCGTCCAGGCCATGCTGCTGCTCGCCCGGCAGCACGGAACAGACCCGCTCGCCTCCCGGCTCGCGGACCTGGTGCACGCCCTCGACGCCGGGACGGGCTCGTGGTGGGCCTCCCGGCTGCTCACCGAGACCCTCGCGCGCGTGCCCGACGCGACGCCCTACACCGGGGTGCTGCGGCTGCTGGCCGACCGGATCGTGGCCTGGCGGCAGCAGCGGCGGCCGGTCCCCGGCGAGCTGGGACCGGCCTTCTGGACCGCTCTCCCCCTGCCCCTGGAGACCGGCTTCGAGCTGCTGCGCGGACTCGTGCACGCCGACGGTCCCCCGGGCGAGGCCGGCCCCCGGTTCCTGGACGCCGCCTCCCGCCTGTTCGGCGCCGACCCCGCCGCCGTACTCCCGCACCTCGTCCGGTGGTTCGAGGACGAACGGCCCCTGCCCGCCACCCCGCACGCGACGGTCGCGACGGCGGCCCAGGCACTGCTGCACACCCACCGGCACCGCGCCCCGGACACCCTGACCGAGGCGCTCGCCGGCAGCCCGCACCGGCGGGCCGGCCAACTGCTCGGCGTACTGGCCGAGGAAGACCCTTCGGCGGTGTGCCGGGCCGTCGACCGCTGGGCGCGCGACGAGCGCCCCGCCCGCCGCGCGGCAGCGGTGACCTACGGGCTGCTGGCCGCACCGCACGCCCGTGACGAGGCCGACCGCACCCTGCTGCGGTACGCGGCCCTCGCCCTGCTCGTACGTACCGGCGACCGCGCCCTGCACGGCGGCGCGCTCGCCCTGCTCGTCCAGGACCCGAGCAGCAGGGACCGCCACCTCACACGGGCTCTGGAACACTTCGCGGCCGGCGACCCGTACGTCCCGCCGAGTGCGCTGGCCTGCGCCCTCACCACCCACCCGGAGGCCGTCCTCGACGCCTTCCGAGCGAGGCTCGCCCGGCCGGACACCGGCGGGACACCGGACACTCCCGCCGGTGTGCCCGCTTCCCTCGACGCGACCGTTTCCGCCGAGGTGGACGCCGACGCCGACGCCGACGCGCCCGCCCTGGCCCTCCGCGTCGCCGCGCTGGTGAGGGCGGCGGTGGAGCGGCGGCCGGACCTCGCGGGACAACTGGCCGCGTACGCGGACCGGCGCCTGGACCAGGAGCCGGCCGACCGCGACGTCCTCCTGCCCCTGCTCACCGGCCTGCTGGACGCCGGGCCGCAGCCGCTGCGGGCCGCCCTCGCCGGCGCCCTGGCCGAGCCCGGCACCCCCGCCTCGCGCCCCCTGCGCCGCGAACTGCTGGACCCGCTCCTCATCCGCGACCACGACCCGGACCTGCTGGCCGCGGTGCTGGGTGCCGCCGCCCGCCGCACCGACGACCCCCGCCACACCGACGACCCCGCGCGCGAACTCGTCCACCGCACCGGGCTGCTCCTCGTCCGCACCCCCGACGGCGCCGCCCGTTTCGACCACGTCCTGGCCGCCCTGGGGCGGCACGTCCCGGGCTTCGCCGCCGCCCTGGCCCACTGGCTGGCGGACGCGCCCCAGGAGTGGGCGGACGTGGTCGGGCCCGGCACCCGGCGGATGATCGAGACCCGGTCGGGAGTGGGCGTCCCCGTCTGAGCCGCGGCCGGGAGTGCACAGCGTCACAGTGCCGGAGCGCCGATGCCGATGCGAGCCGACGGCGGTCGGCATGGCACCCTTAGACCTGCGCAGGAGAAGTCCACGGACTCGGCCCGACGAGGTTTCGACAAGGAGCAGGCAGTGCAGCGCTGGCGTGGCTTGGAGGACATCCCCCAGGACTGGGGGCGCAGCGTCGTCACCATCGGTTCCTACGACGGAGTCCACCGCGGGCACCAGCTGATCATCAGGCACGCCGTGGACCGTGCCCGGGAACTGGGCGTCCCCGCGGTCGTCGTCACCTTCGACCCGCACCCCAGCGAGGTCGTCCGCCCCGGCAGCCACCCGCCGCTGATCGCCCCGCATCACCGCCGCGCGGAACTCATGACCGAGCTGGGCGTGGACGCGGTCCTGATCCTCCCCTTCACCACGGAGTTCTCGAAGCTGTCGCCGGCCGAGTTCGTGGGCAAGGTCCTGGTCGACAAACTGCACGCCAAAGCGGTCGTCGAGGGCCCCAACTTCCGCTTCGGCCACCGGGCCGCGGGCACCGTGGACTTCCTCGCGGAACAGGGCAAGGTCTACGACTTCGAGGTCGAGGTCGTCGAGCTGTACGTGAGCGGCGAGGCCGGTGGCGGCGAGCCGTTCTCCTCCACCCTCACCCGCCGCCTGATCGCCGAGGGTGAGGTCGAGGGCGCCGCCGAGATCCTGGGCCGCCCGCACCGGGTGGAGGGCGTGGTCGTCAGCGGCGCCCGGCGCGGCCGCGAACTGGGCTTCCCCACGGCCAACGTCGAGACGCTCCCGCACACCGCCATCCCCGCCGACGGCGTCTACGCGGGCTGGCTGCACGCCCAGGGCGAGGCCATGCCGGCCGCGATCTCCGTCGGCACCAACCCCCAGTTCGACGGCACCGAGCGCACGGTCGAGGCGTACGCCATCGACCGCGTCGGCCTGGACCTCTACGGTCTGCACGTCGCCGTCGACTTCCTCACCTTCGTCCGCGGCCAGGCGAAGTTCGACTCGCTCGAGGCGCTGATGGAGCAGATGGCGGCGGACGTCAGGCGCTGCAAGGAACTGGTGGCAGCGGCCGAGAAGCCGTAGGAGGCACGTACGCGGGCCCTTACGCGCGGAGCGGCGGGACAGAGGGCCCGGACGGACCCGGGGCCTCGCGCGCGCGGGCCCAGTGGCAGGCCACCTGACCGACCATGCCCATGCCTCCCTCCTCCCCGTCCCGACCTCCCCCGTCGAGGATCTCCGGGTCCCGGGTCCGGCACGCGTCCGCGACGCCCGCCCGGTCCGCCTCCCCGCCGAGCAGGAGCTGGCAGCGTGTGTGGAACCGGCAGCCCCCTGGAACACGGGTCGGATCCGGGGGCTCACCGCTCAGGACCACCGGGTCGCCCGGCGCCTCCGGGAGCACCGACAACAGGGCCTGCGTGTACGGGTGCCGGGGCGCGGTCAGTACCTGCTCCACCGTCCCGGTCTCCACGATCCGGCCGAGGTACATCACCGCGACCCGGTCGGCGATGTTCCAGGCCAGCCCGAGGTCGTGCGTGACCACCAGCGCGGACAGGCCCAGCTCGGCACGGAGCCGGAGCAGCAGGGCCAGGATCTCGCCGCGTACGGAAGCGTCCAGGGAGGCCACCGGCTCGTCCGCGACGAGGAGTTCGGGCTCCAGGACCAGCGCGCCCGCGATCACCACCCGCTGGCGCTGACCGCCGGACAGCTCGTGCGGATAGCGCAGGAAGAAGCGTTCCGGCGGCCGCAGCCCGGCCCGGGACAGGGCCTCCGCGACCGCCGCCCGCTCGTCACCGCCGTACCCGTGGATGCGCGGTCCCTCGGCCACCGCGTCGTACACCGTGTGCCGGGGGTTGAGCGAGCCGCTCGGGTCCTGGAGGACCAACTGGACCCGCCTGCGGTACGCCTTGAGGGAGCGGCCGGAGTAGTCGAGCGGCCGCCCGTCGAAGGAGACGCGCCCCGCGGTCGGCTCGACCAGGCCCAGCAGGGCGCGGGCCAGGGTCGTCTTGCCGCAGCCCGACTCGCCCACCAGGGCGACGATCTCACCGGGTCGGATGGCGAGGTCGACGCCGTCCACCGCGCGGGCGGGGCCGGCGCCGTGCCGGCCGGGGAAGGAGACCCGCACTCCCCGGGCGCTCAGCAGCGGGGGGCCGAC
>NZ_LIQT01000252.1 GCF_001418415.1 Streptomyces hirsutus | reverse complement strand
AGCTGCTTCGGAGCGGATCCGCTCCGGATCCGCTCCGAAGCAGCTCCGGGTCATGACCGGGTCGGGCCCGGCCGGTGCCTGTCCGTGCCGGATCGGTGTACGTGCTGTCGTCAGAACGGGCCCGTATCGTCGTCGCGCCCTATGCTGGGCCGCATGACGACGAACGCCGACGAGCCCCAGCCGCGTCCGCGCCGCAGGGCCCCCGCCGGGGCGGCCGTGCTGCGCGAGGACGTGACGGAGGCGATCCGGGCGGCCGTCTTCGAGGAACTCGCGGCCGTCGGCTACGCGCGGATGTCCATCGAGGGCATCGCGCGCCGCGCGGGCGTCGGCAAGACCGCGGTCTACCGCCGCTGGCGCTCCAAACTGCACCTGGTCCTGGACCTGGTCTCCGCCCTCGCAGTGCAGGGCCTGCCCGCGCCGGACACCGGCTCCCTCGAGGGCGACCTGCGCCTGCTCTACGAGGTCACCTCACGCGCCCTGCGCCACCCCGTCGCCTCGCAGATCCTCCCCGACCTCCAGGCCGAGGCCGCCCGCAACCCCGACATCGCCGAGGCGCTGCGCAAGGCGCTGCGGGAGGGCCAGGACGGGGTCGCCAAGGGCATCGTCACGGCGGCACAGGAGCGGGGCGAGGTGCGCCCCGGTGTCGACCACGCCCTGGCCCTCGACCTGATCTCGGGCCCGCTGTACTGGCGCTCGGTGATCATCCGCAACCCGAAACTGCCGAAGGGCTACCTGGCAACGCTGGCGAGGGCGACGACCGCGGCGCTCAAGGCGCTGTAGGGCAGGGCGCGGTCAGGCTCCGGGGTGGAGGCGCTGCCAGCCTGTCCAGGCCGAGGTGATCATGTCGTCGACGCTGAGGCGGGCCTTCCATCCGAGTTCGGTGGCGGCGCGGTCGGCCGAGGCGACGACGTTCGCCGGGTCGCCGGGGCGGCGGGGGGCGACCGTGGGCGGGAGGTCGTGGCCGGTGAGGGCGTTGATGCGGTCGATCATGCCCCGGACCGAGACGCCCTCCCCGCGGCCGATGTTGAGGGTGAGGTCCCGGCCGGGTGCGGCGCGCAGGGCGCGCGCCGCGGCCACGTGGGCCTCGGCCAGGTCGACGACGTGGATGTAGTCGCGGACGCAGGTGCCGTCCGGGGTCGGATAGTCGTCGCCGAACACACAAGGGGGCTCGTTCGCGGTCAGCTTCTCGAAGACCATGGGGACGAGGTTGTAGACGCCCGTGTCGGCGAGTTCCGGGCGTGCGGCGCCCGCCACGTTGAAGTAGCGCAGGGAGGCCGTGGACAGTCCGGTCGCCCGGCCCGTCGCGCGGACCAGCCACTCGCCGGCCAGCTTCGTCTCGCCGTACGGGGACATCGGCAGGCAGGGGGTGTCCTCGGTGACCAGCTCGGCGCCGGTGGACGGCGTGCCGTACACCGCCGCCGAGGACGAGAACACGAAGGACGACGGCACGCCCGCCGCCGTCACCGCCTCCAGCAGGACGCGCAGGCCCTCGACGTTCACCCGGTAGTAGTCCAGGGGCCGTTCCACCGACTCGCCCACCTGCTTCTTCGCCGCCAGGTGCACGATGCCGGTGACCTCGTGGTCGGCGAGGGCGCGCGCCACCCGTTCGCCGTCCAGGACCGAGCCGACCACCAGCGGCACTCCGTCCGGCACGCGGTCGGGGATGCCGGTGGACAGGTCGTCGTACACCACCGTCCGTTCCCCCGCCTCGGTCATCGCGTGTACGACGTGCGCCCCGATGTAGCCGGCGCCGCCGGTGATCAACCAGGTCATGTGCGGCCGTCCCCTCGTCGTTGACCCGTGGTGGTGTGGGTGGTGCGGGTGGTGCTCCGGTGGTGCCGTGGCGTGCGGTGGGCGGTCCGTCTCCACCGGGCGGTCGGTTTCCACCGTTCGGCAGGATCCTAGGCTTCGTTCGCCGCCGCCGTGTCCAGTGCGGTGGTAAGACGGTCCAGGCGGGCCTTCAGGCCCTGGATCTCGTCGAGTCCGAACCCGGTCGCGGTGACGATCCGGCGCGGGACGTCGAGGGCCCGCTCGCGCAGCGCGAGGCCCTCCTCGGTGGGCCGCACCTCCACCGAGCGCTCGTCGCGCGCACTGCGTTCCCGGTGCACCAGGCCGGCCGCCTCCAGCCGCTTGAGCAGCGGGGACAGGGTGCCGGAGTCGAGCCGCAGGTGCTCGCCGAGCTTCCTCACGGGCAGCGTGCCGTGCTCCCAGAGGGCCAGCATCACCAGGTACTGCGGGTAGGTGAGGCCGAGGTCTTTGAGGACCACGCGGTACACGCCGTTGAAGGCGCGCGAGGCGGACTGCAGGGAGAAGCAGATCTGCTGGTCGAGGTGGAGCCAGTCGCCGGCGGGCCCGGGTGCCTCCGGGGTGACCGGTCCGGGGTTCGGGGTCGGTGTCATGCCTCCAGGGTATCCCTCTCGAGTCATTTAGTTGTGTGCAATTTAGTTGTGTGCTCTACTTGAGGTGTGCGGAGGCCGGGACCCTCGGACGGGACCGGCCGCCCCACGACCACGACTCGAAAGGGAAGGTTTCCCCATGGACGCGCTCTACACCGCTGTCGCCACCGCCACCCACGGCCGCGACGGCCGCGCCGTCACCTCCGACGGCAAGCTGGACCTCGGCCTCAGCGCCCCCGTGGAGCTGGGCGGCAACGGCGAGGGCACCAACCCGGAGCAGCTGTTCGCCGCCGGTTACGCGGCCTGTTTCGGCAGCGCCCTCGGGCTGGTCGGCCGGGCCGCGAAGGTGGACGTCACCGACGCCGCGGTGACCGCCGAGGTCGGCATCGGCAAGCAGGGCGAGGGTTTCGCGCTCGCGGTGACGCTGCGCGTCGAGCTGCCCGACACCGTGGACCAGGAGACCGGCCGCAAGCTGGTCGAGCAGGCGCACCAGGTCTGCCCCTACTCCAACGCCACGCGCGGCAACGTCCCGGTCGAGCTCGTCATCGAGTAGTCACCGGTCCCCGCCCGGGTCAGGCACCGGCCCGGGTCCGGCACCGCTTCGGGCCCCGGCGCGCACCGTGCGCGCCGGGGCCCGAACGCGTCACGTCACTTCACCGCGCCCGCCATCACGCCGGAGACGAACTGCCGCTGGAAGGCGAAGAACACGGCCAGCGGAATCACCATCGAGATGAACGCGCCCGGCGCCAGCACGTCGATGTTGTTGCCGAACTGCCGTACCTGGGTCTGCAGGGCGACCGTGATCGGCTGGCTCCCGGAGTCCGTGAAGATCAGCGCGACCAGCATGTCGTTCCACACCCACAGGAACTGGAAGATGCCCAGCGAGGCGATCGCCGGCCCGCCCAGCGGCATCACCACCCGCGCGAACAGGCGCAGTTCGCCGGCGCCGTCCAGCCGGGCCGCCTCCAGCAGCTCCTTCGGGATCTCCGCGAAGAAGTTGCGCAGCAGGAACACCGCGAACGGCAGACCGAAGCCGACGTGGAAGAGGATCACGCCGACGAGCGAGCCGAAGATGCCGATATTGCCGAAGAGTTCGGCGATCGGGATCAGCGCCACCTGCACCGGCACCACCAACAGCCCCACCACACCGAGGAACCACCAGTCCCGGCCCGGGAACTCCATCCAGGCGAAGGCGTACCCGGCGAGCGAGCCGATCACCACCACCAGCACCGTCGCCGGGACGGTGATGTACACCGTGTTCAGCAGCGAACCGGTGATGTCGTCGTTCTCCAGCAGGGTCTCGTAGGCGCCGAAGGTGAGCTGCGAGGGCTCGGTGAACACCGTCCACCAGCCGTCGGCGGCCATGTCCTGCGGGGTGCGCAGGCTGGCCAGCAGCAGACCGAGCGTCGGGACCAGCCAGAACAGGCCGACGACGATCAGGAACACCCGCACCAGACCACCGCTGACCCACTCGGCCAGCCGGGAACCGAGCGACCGGGAGCCGAGCGACCGGGACCCGCGCGCCTCGGACTCCGGCGCCACGGTCCCTGAAGGCCCGGTCCCTGAAGGCCCGGTCCCCGACGGCCCGGACTTCGGTGAACCGTCGCCCTCCAGACGTGAGTTCATCGCCTGACCTCCCGCCTCAGCCGCCGCACGTTGAACCACATCACCGGGATCACCAGAAGCAGCAGGAACACCGCGATCGCGCTGGCGATGCCCGGCTGGTCCTCGGAGAAGCCCTTGCGGTACAGCTCCAGTGCGAGGACGTTGGCGTCGTCCTGGGAGGAGCCGGGCGCGATGATGAAGACCAGGTCGAACACCTTGAGCACGTTGATCATCAGGGTGACGGTGACGACCGCGAGCACCGGCGCCAGCAGGGGCACCGTGATCCGCCGGAACACCTGCCACTCGTTGGCGCCGTCGACCCGCGCGGCCTCCAGCAGTTCCCGGGGCATGCCCGCGAGCCCGGCCGCGATCAGCACCATCGCGAAGCCCGCCCACATCCAGATGTACGAGCCGATGATGGCGGGCGTGACCAGCGACGGGCCCAGCCAGTCCAGACCGTTGTACGGCTCCTGGAAATTGCTCGCCGGCAGCCGGAGCCGGGCGCCGTCCGCCTTCGCCGACAGGGAGAACGTGCCGTCGGCGGCCGCCGTGGCCGTCTCCACCACCGTGCCGTCCCTGACGGCCTCGATCTTCATGCCGGGATAGCCCAGCTCCTCCGCGTCGACCTCGTTCAGCGTGCCGACGCCCTTGCCACGGGTGAAGTCCTGCCAGGTCGTGCCGGTGATCCGGTCCGCCTCCGGCTTCGGCGCCGCCGCCCGCGCGGCGTCGTCGGGAATCAGGTCCGGGGCGACGCCGACCAGCGGCAGCGCGACGGCCTCGCCGACGCTCACCGTCCCCTTGGTGACGAAGGCGCCCCCGCCGGCCGCCTCCAGCGGCGACTCACGGCCCGGGTGGGCCTTCGGGTACGCCGACGACTCGGCGAAGGTGTCGTGGACGCCCACCCACACCGCGTTCGCGACGCCCTTGTCCGGGTCCTGGTCGTACACCAGACGGAAGATGATGCCCGCGGCCAGCATCGAGATCGCCATCGGCATGAAGACGACCAGCTTGAACGCCGTGCCCCAGCGGATCCGTTCGGTCAGCACCGCGAAGATCAGGCCGAGCGCGGTGGCGACCGTCGGCGCGAACACCACCCAGATGACGTTGTTCTTCAGGGCGGTGCGGATGCCGTCGTCGGTGAACAGGGCCTGGTAGTTGTCGAATCCGGCGAATCCGTCACCGGGCTGGTCGTAGAAGCTGCGGACGACGGAGTACCCGATCGGGTAGACCACGAGCGCACCGAGCAGCAGCAGCGCGGGCAGCAGGAACAGCGCCGCGACGGTTCTGCGGGTGCCGGTGACGCTTCTGCGCGACGTGGGGGCGGCGGGGGCCCCGGAGGGCCCCGCCGCCGTGTCCGACTTCATCGCCGGATCAGTTCCCGTACGCCGCGGCCGCGTCGGCCTCCAGCTGCCGCTGGGTGCCCGCGACGTCCTTCGGGTTCTTCAGGAAGTCCTGGAGCGCCTTCCACTCGCCCTTGCCGGGGGTGCCGCCGAAGGCCTGCGGGGCCTGGTCGGACATGTCGAAGCGGAAGTCGTCCCCGGCGTCGACGAGCGCCTGGGCCATCTTCTGCTGCACCTCGTTCGGATACGCCGAGTTCGGCACGTTCTTGTTCGGCGAGAGGTAGCCGCCCAGCTTCGCCTGGATGCCCGCCGCGTCCGGGGAGGCGAGGAACGTCGCCAGCGCCTGTGCCGCCTTCGAGTTCTCCAGGATCACCGCCGCGTCGCCGCCGGACACCACCGGCGGGCTGTCACCGACCGCGGGGAACGGGAACACCTTCGCGTCCGTGCCGACCTTCGCCTCGGTCTCGCCGATGTTGACCTGGACGAAGTCGCCCTCGTAGACCATGCCCGCCTTGGGCTGGTCGCCGCCGGTGAAGGTCTGCGTCACGGAGGCGGGGAACTCGGTCTGCAGCGCGCCGCCCGGACCGCCCGCGAGGTAGTCCGCCTTGCCCCAGACCTCCGCCAGCGTGGTCAGCGCGTCCTTCACGGACGGGTCCGTCCACTTGATCTCGTGCGCGGCGAGCTGGTCGTACTTCTCCGGGCCCGCCTGGGAGAGGTAGATGTTCTCGAACCAGTCGGTGAGCGTCCAGCCGTCGGCGCCGCCGACCGAGAACGGGGTGACACCGGAGTCGTAGACCGTCTGCGCCGTGGTGAGCAGGTCCTTCCAGGTCTTCGGCTCGCTCGCGCCCGCGTTCTCGAAGACCTGGGCGTTGTACCAGATCAGCGACTTGTTGGCGGCCTTGTAGTAGACGCCGTACGGCTTGCCGTCGACCGAGCCGATGTCCTGCCAGCCCTGCGAGTAGTTCTTCTTGAGCTCCGCCTGCGCCTCGGCGCCCAGCGGCTTGGCCCAGCCCTTCTCCACGGCCTGCTTGACGGCGCCCGGCTGCGGCAGCAGCGCCACGTCGGGCGGGGCGCCGCCCGCGATCTTGGAACCGAGGAAGTTGATGATGGGGTCCTGGGCGGGAACGAACGTCACCTTCGCGCCGGTGCGCTTCTCGAACTCCGCGAGGACCTTCTTGAAGTTGGCCTGTTCGGTGCCGGTCCACACGGCGGCCACCTCGAGGCTCTGGCCGTCCAGCCGGGGAAGGGTGACGGTGGAGGCGGTCTCGTCGGCTCCGCCGCCCGTCTCCTCCTTGCCGCCGTCGTCGCCGCCCCCGCACGCGGTGAGCGAGACCGCGAGCACGCCCGCGACGACGGCGGCCCCCGCTCTGCCGGCCCTGCGGGTGCGGGTGGCCGCTGTCGCCGTGGGTGTGCCGGACGACCTGCGTGCCCGGATGATCCTGCTCGTCCTGCGCATCACTGCCCCGTTCTTCGTACCTCGTCGAACGTCGAGCGCTGTCCCGTGCGCTCTGGTGTACGCCCGTGAGGTCGAGATCGGCAAGAGTGCGTCTCGTGTCAAGTCCGGGATCGTGACCGCGTCGTGACTCTCCGGCGCGGAGGCGTCCGGGTCGGCCCGCCCGGGCAGGCCCGGACGCCCGCACCGCCCGTCGAGGGCGCGGGTGTTACGGGCCGGGATCGGCGGTGCTGGTAGGGCTGATGGGGTGACGCGAGGGTCGTGGGGGTGACGCGAGGGTCGTGAGGGCCGAGGCGTTGCGCGCACTCGCCGTTCTCGCCGCTCTCCCCGCACAAGCGGGGGGAGAGCGGCGAGAACGGCGCGGGGTCACAGCAGCGACGGCAGCTCGGTGGCCGAGACCTCGCGGCCTGCGCGTTCCAGCGCGCTGGCGAGCAGGGCGAGGTCGGTCGGGCCGTTGCCGAGCTCCCGGACCGGGCGGCGGGCGGGCGGATCACCCATGCGGTGCCACTCCAGCGGCACGACCGTGGGCCGCAGCGTCGCCGTGCGCGGGATACGCCCGGTCACCCGCCCGCCCTGGAACGCGGTCACCCTGCCGTCCGCATGGGACAAACGCCCCCGGCCCGGCGCCGGTTCGCCTCCGCTCTCCCGGCTCGGTTCGAACGAGGACGCGGCCCCGCGGCCCGGTGCGGGAGCGTCGAGCGCCACGCGCAGGGCCGCACGGCGTACCGGCTCGGACTCCGCCGTACGGGCGCAGGGGCCGGTGGCCGACACCAGGTGCACGCCCAGCCGCTCGCCCTCCCGCGCCACCGCCTCCAGCGCTCGCAGCACCGACCCGGCGGCGGGCCGCCCGGGCGAACCGAGCGCGGGGGAGACCAGCGCGTCCAGGTCGTCGACGACCACCACCAGCCGGGGCAGCGGCGGCGGAGCCTGGGCCCTGAGCCGCGAGGCTCCGGGCCGCAGCCGCAACGTGGAACTGGGCGGGGCCTCCAGGTCGCCCCCGGAGTGCTCGCCGCCGGCGGCCGCGGGGCCGCGGGGTGCGACCGTGCGCTGGGCGACCATACGGTCCGACAACTCGCGCCCGGTGTGCCACTCCACGAAGTCCGACCGGCCGAGCAGTTCGGCACGCCGCTTCAGCTCGGCGCTCAGTGACTGGGCGAACTCCCTCATCCGCACCGGGTCGTTGGCGCTGAGATGCGTGGTGACATGCGGTACGTCCGTACACACACGCAGTCCGTCGCCCTGCCCGTTGCCCTGTCCGCCGCCCGTGGTGCCGGCGTGGCCGTCCACCAGCACGATGCCCAGCCGGTCCGGCCGTTCGGCCGCCGCCAGGGAAGCGACGACGGCCCGGAGCAGTTCCGTACGGCCGCTGCCGGACGGCCCCTCCACCAGCAGATGCGGCCCGTCGGCCACGAGGTCGGCGGACACCGGGCCGCGCGGCCCGGCGC
>NZ_LIQT01000251.1 GCF_001418415.1 Streptomyces hirsutus | reverse complement strand
AACATCGTGCCGGTCCTGGCGGCGGCCGGGGCCGCGCGCCAGGACCGGCACGATGTTGGGGTGGGCGCGCAGCGCCGTCCGGTAGGAGACGGCCCAGTCGTGCAGCGCGGTCCGCCAGTCCCGGCCGTCCTCGAACATCGACAGGTCGACCAGCGCGCTCACCGAGTCGGCCACCGCCTCCAGGATCTCGTCCTTGGTGCGGAAGTGGTTGTAGAGCGAGGGCCCGCTGACCCCCAGCTGTGCGGCCAGCCGGCGCGTGGAGAGGGCCGCCAGGCCCTCCGTGTCCACGAGCTCCCGTGCCGTTTCGACGATCCGGTCGGTGCTGAGCAAGGGCTTGCGCGGTCGGGCCATGGCGCACATAGTAGGGCTGGACCAGAAAACTAGCAGTGGTAATTAAAATCCCGGGGTTGGGTGACTGTCATGAACCTGGAGCTCAGCGAGGAGCAGAACGCCGTCCGCCGGCTCGCCCGGGACTTCGTCGAGCGTGAGGTCGTGCCCCACGCCACGGCCTGGGACCGTGCCGAGGAGGTCGACCGGGGCATCGTGAAGAAACTCGGCGACCTCGGCTTCCTCGGGCTGACGATCGACGAGCGGTACGGCGGCTGCGGCGGCGACCATCTCGCGTACTGCCTGGTCACCGAGGAACTGGGCCGCGGCGACTCCTCCGTGCGCGGGATCGTCTCCGTGTCCCTGGGGCTGGTGGCCAAGACCGTCGCCGCGTGGGGCAGCGAGGAGCAGAAGCGGACCTGGCTCCCCGGGCTCACCTCCGGCACGTACGTCGGCTGCTTCGGCCTCACCGAGCCGGGCACCGGTTCCGACGCCGGAAACCTCTCCACCCGGGCGGTGCGCGACGGCGACGACTACGTCGTCAACGGCACCAAGATGTTCATCACCAACGGCACCTGGGCCGATGTCGTCCTGCTGTTCGCCCGGTCGACCGACGCCCCCGGGCACAAGGGCGTGTCCGCCTTCCTCGTGCCCGCCGACACCCCCGGCCTGACCCGTCGCACCCTGCACGGCAAGCTCGGCCTGCGCGGCCAGGCCACCGCCGAGCTGGTGCTGGAGGACGTACGCGTGCCCGCGTCCGCGATGCTGGCCCCCGAGGGCAAGGGCTTCTCCGTCGCCATGTCCGCCCTCGCCAAGGGCCGTATGTCGGTCGCCGCGGGCTGCGTCGGCATCGCCCAGGCCGCGCTCGACGCGGCCGTGCGGTACGCGGGGGAGCGCGAGCAGTTCGGGAAGACCATCGCCCATCACCAACTCGTCCAGGAACTGATCAGCGACATCGCCGTGGACGTCGACGCCGCCCGGCTGCTGACCTGGCGGGTCGCCGACCTGATCGACCGCGGGCAGCCGTTCGCCGTCGAGTCCTCCAAGGCCAAGCTCTTCGCCTCGGAGGCGGCCGTCCGCGCCGCCAACAACGCCCTCCAGGTCTACGGCGGTTACGGCTACATCGACGAGTACCCGGCGGGCAAGCTGCTGCGCGACGCCCGCGTCATGACACTCTACGAGGGCACGAGCCAGATCCAGAAACTGGTCATCGGCCGTGCGCTGACCGGGGTTTCGGCGTTCTGAGACGGGGAGACCGCCGGGCGGGACCGTACGGAAGGGGCGGACCGGGCGGGACGGGGCGGATCAGGGGGAGGAGACGGACCGGCCGGTCTGAGTAGCCGGTCCGTGGCGGATCTGAGTATCCCGACGGATGTGCGGAGCGCCGCGGACGCCGACCCTGTTCCCATGAGCGACACA
>NZ_LIQT01000250.1:7506-22829 GCF_001418415.1 Streptomyces hirsutus | reverse complement strand
ACAGATAGGGGCACCCCCCCGTTATGTTTTCCGCGGTCCTGCAAGAGGGCCGCTGACCTCCGGGCCCGGCATGACTGTGTCCCCCTGTCGAACGGATGACCTGGGGGGCGGTGTCACCGGGCCCGGGAGGTGCCGTCGGAGACGCTGATGAGAGGTCCGGCCGCCACCCGGTCCGGTGCAATGCCGGACAGCTCGCGGGCTCGAGCACCCCGCCCGCCACCCGGCAGCACAACGGGAATACCGGTTTCCCCCGATGTGTCAACGAACGACACGCTGCGGCTGCGGCTGTAAGTGGGCAGACGCCTGAAAAGTCCCCCGGATGGCGTATCGGTGCATCAAGTCTCTTACAGGAAAAGTCATCTGGTTTCCCGTCAGCGCGCCATAGCGCGGCACGCAGACGTCTCCCTATGACCCGATTGGAGTCAATCTGCCGGCTTTCCCCAATGTCTCGATATGACAGATATGGGAATCGGTCAGTACGTTCATCATGAGTCGGCTGGCCAGCCGACTTCCCGAGACAGGAGAAGCGCGTGATGATTACCCGTCCCACCGTCGCTACCGCGGCTGCCGTGGCCCTGGCCGTCACCGGTATCACCTACACCTCGGTGTCCGCCTACGAGCCGGCCCAGGCCGCCCCCGGGCTCCAGCAGGCAGCCGCCCCCGTACCCGCCTCGGCCCCCACGGGTGGCGACTCCGGCAAGGACAACGGAGGCAAGGACAGCGAAGGTGGCGACTCCGGCGAGGGCAACGGAGGTAAGGACAACGGAGGCAAGGACAGCGAAGGTGGCGACTTCGAAGGCGAGGACAACGGAGGCAAGGGCAACGGAGGTGGCGACTTCGGCAAGGACAACGGAGGCAAGGACAGCGAAGGCGAGGACAACGGAGGCAAGGGCAACGGAGGTGGCGACTTCGGCAAGGACAACGGAGGCAAGGACAGCGAAGGTGGCGACTTCGAAGGCGAGGACAACGGAGGCAAGGACAGCGAAGGCGGCGACTTCGAAGGCGAGGACCACGAAGGCCGGGGCTTCGAAGGCCGGATCCACATCAACGAGCGTTCCTACTCGGCCGCCCCGGGCGGCTGCATCACCGTCGTGAGCGGCCTGGGCTCCCGCAGCCTGAACATCCGCAACGACAGCCGGAGGACCGTCGAGGTCTTCCGCGGAGCCACCTGCGACAACGGCGCCCCCATCGCCACCGTCGGACCGCACAGCTCCAGCGACGGCGTGCGCCCCCGCCACGTCGAGGGCGGCGTCTTCGTCAAGAACGGAGTGGTGGGCAGCTTCCGGGTCGTCAAACGCCACTTCGGCGAATTCGGCGGGAACGACGGATTCGGCGGACGCTGACCGAACCGCCACCCCGGCACAGCACAAAGACCCTGGCCCGCTGGAATCGGGCCGGGGTCTCCCAGCCGCATTCCACCCTGAAACCCCGCTTTCACCTACCCGCCCGGGCGCCTCATCATAAATCCGGACAACGACGCCCTGTCAGCCCAGCCCCCTCCTCCTCGGTCTCAACTGACCTGGGGTCTATCAGGAGTCAGGCTCTGACAAGATTTTCGTAGCCGTTGATCGATCTTGTGGTTCTGGCCCTGGCTGATGTTTCGGTGAGGCAGGCTGGTGGTGTGTGATGTCGAGCTGACGGGGCTGCTTCCTGCATTGGCCGGAGTGCTGGTCGACGGGGTGGAGACCGGCCCGTCCCCGGTCCGGATCATGGTACGGACCCCGGCGGGGGCCATGGTGACCTGCCCGGACCGCGGACAGGAATCGGAGTGGGAGCACAGCCGCTACGTGCGGCATGTCGCCGACGAGGCCATCGGGGGCAGACCAGTGATGATCGACATCTCGGTGCGCCGTCTGTACTGCGAGAACCCCGGCTGCTCCAGGACCACGTTCGTCGAGCAGGTTCCTGGGCTGACGGCGCGTTACCAGCGGCGGCCCCCGGCCCTGCAGCAGGTCGTCGCCGCTGTCGCCACCGCTCTGTCGGGACGGGCCGGAGCCCGTCTCCTGGTTCATCTGCACCAGGTGCTGTCCTGGTCCAGCACGCTGACCTGCCGGTTGCGCATCCCGCTGCCCGACCGGGAGGTACCCGAGGTCCTGGGCATCGACGACTTCGCTCTGCGCCGGGGGCACCGGTACGCCACGATCATCATCGACGCCGTCAGCCGGGACCGGATCGATGTCCTGCCCGACCGGAAGGCGGAGACGGTGACCGGGTGTCTGCGCGCGCACCCGGGCATCGAGGTGGTCTGCCGGGACGGCTCGGCCGGCTATGCGCAGGCCGTGCTCCGTCACGTGCGGCGGTCTTTGGGGGCTCGGTGGCGGCCGGACGAATGCCGACCCGGCGGGCGGTTGAGCCGCGTGCCGGCGCGTGAACTTGGTACTTGCCCTGTCGTCTTGCAGAGAGTCGACAAGGCGAGAGTGGCCGTGGCGGGGAGTGATCCTGGTCCTGCCCCATGGAGGAGATGCCCTGTCGGAGTGAAACCGGCAGGTTCTTCGTCTGCTGGTGGTACGACGACACATCGTCGGCTGGTGCACATGGTGCAGTTCGGTGCCCGGAGCGGCTCGCCGGTCCGGGAATGGTCCGGATCTTGGTCGAAGAGCGGTGCCGTGACATCGGTTTGGTTCGGGGGAGGGGCGGCCAAGTACGGCGGGGACGCCCTGCACACGCTTCTGCTGTTCGCCCTCGTCCTTCTCGTGGCGCCGCGGTTGACACCGCTGAAGGGCGATGGAGTCGCCCTGGCCGTGAGTTGGGGCGTCGCGTTCTTGCAGCTCAGTGACCTGTCGCCGGAGCTCTCCCGGCACAGTACGGCTGCCGCCTGATCCTCGGCTCCACCTTCAACGCACCGGACCTGTTCTGGTATGCGGTTGGCGCGGTGGCCGGCCGGCTCGCCGTGTGCCCGGCGCGAGGCGCCGGGGCGCACGGGCCCGGTTCCCGCGGGAGAATCCGCCGGGGCTGACAGCGACGTACTCGGTGAACAGTCCCTGCAGCCGACGTACGCTCCCGCAGCCGTCGCCGGGCCCAACCCCGGGCAAGACCGTCCTGGACACCCGGTCACAGCCAGCCGGAGCGCTGTGCCTGCAGGGCCATCTGGAAACGGTTCGCGGCGCCGAGACGGGCCATCAGGATCTGGAGGCGGCGGAACAACGTACGGCGGCTGATGCCCAGTTCGCGGGCGATCACGTCGTCCGTCGCGCCGCCGGCAAGGAGGCGCAACAGACGACGGTCGGCGGGTGGGAGACCGGCGGGGCGGGCGGTGAAGCCGTGGATGGGGAGGGCGTTCTGCCACGCCTGCTCGAACAGGGCCGTCAGCGCGGAGAGCAGGCCGCACGGCTGCACCACCAGCATGGTGTTGTGTATGTCCGCTTCCTTGATCGACAACGACACCAGGGCGTACGCCTCATCGATGATCAAGAGCTTGACCGGCACCGACGGCAGCACCCTGGCCTGCTCTCCCGCCTCGATGCAGGGTTCGATGACGTCCTTCAGGTGGCCGGGATGCTCCAGTGACTCCCGCGAGTAGACGACGCGCTGCGTCACCCCGCGGGCCAGCGTCGCCAAGGCGTCGTCGGTGGCGCCGACCAGAGGGGCGTACGGCGGGGACTCGAACTGCCGGATCTGCTCGCGGGCGCTGGCCCACGCGTGGCGCATCCTGGGGCCGATGGCTTCACCGGTGACGACCTCGACGAGGTCGTCGTTGTAGGCGGCGAGCCGCCGGCGCCGGAACAACTCGAAGGCGCCTCCGACGGCGATGCGCGACTCCTCGAGCTCAGCCGCCCGGTGCCGGGCGAGGATCTCCAGGCCCGCGGCGGGCGGCACCGGGGCCACCACGTCCCCGTCCCCGGCTGCGGCACTGGCCAGTCCGGCGTCGGCCAGTTCGCCGTACGCCGCGGCGAACTCGGCCCCGCCCAGCCCGGTCGCCGAGCTGATCGCGCTCAGTGGAGCGGGGGCCAGCTCCAGCAGGGCCAGGTAGACCCGGCACGCCTTGTGACCGAGTCCCAGCAGCCGGAGGGCCTCGTCGAGTTTTGCGTTCGCCATGGGCACATTATCGACGTTTTCCACCCGGGCCCGTGGCCGGTCTGTGCCACTGGCACTGTTCGGCCCCAGCGCCCGCCGCGCGGCGGTACCGTCCGGGAGCGGCCGCGGACCGGCGGCGCCGATGAACCTCATGGAAACCCCATGGAAGCCCAACGGAAGAAGGTGCACGACGTGGCCAACCGTCGGAAGAATGGCCTCTACCCGGGGATCTCCGCAGAGCTGTCCGCTCTGATGAGGACGGGCTGGGCGGACACCGAACGACAGGACCTCCAGCTCGCCGAGCAGGCCCCGTACGCGGCCCGCCGCCGCGCCGCGCTCTCCGCGCGGTTCCCCGGCGAACGCCTCGTGATCCCCTCGGGGAACCTCAAGGTCCGCTCGAACGACGACACCTACCCCTTCCGGCCGTACACGGGCTACGTGCACATGGTCGGCGACCAGGTCCGGGACGGCGCGCTCGTCCTGGAACCCCACGCCGACGGCGGCCACGACGCCTACTGCTATCAGCTGCCGCGGGACAGCAGGGACGACGACGAGTTCTGGACGGGTGCCCACGCCGAGCTGTGGACGGGCCGGCGACGCTCACTCGCCGAATCGGAGCGCGTACTCGGCATGCCGTGCCGCGACGTCCGCACCGCGGCTGCCGACCTGGCCGCCGCTTCCGGCCCGCCGACCCGGATTGTCCGCGGGATCGACCCCTCCCTCGAGGCCGCCGTCACCACCGACGCGGAGCGGGACGCCGAACTGGAAGAGGCGCTCAGTGATCTCCGCCTCGTCAAGGACTCCTGGGAACTCGGGGAACTGCGCAAGGCGGTGGACTCCACCGTGCGCGGTTTCACCGACGTCGTCGCAGAACTCTCCCGGGCGATCGCGTCGTCGGAACGGTGGATCGAGGGCACCTTCTTCCGCCGGGCACGCCTCGAGGGCAACGCCGTGGGCTACGGCTCGATCTGCGCCGCCGGTGAGCACGCCACGATCATGCACTGGACGGACAACGACGGCCCGGTGCGCCCGGGAGACCTACTGCTGCTTGACGCCGGCGTGGAGACGCACTCTCTTTACACCGCCGACGTCACCCGCACGCTGCCGATCAGCGGCACCTTCACGCCCCTGCAGCGCGAGATCTACGACGCGGTGTACGAGGCCCAGGAGGCCGGTATGGCGACGGTCAAGCCAGGCGCCCCGTACCGCGACTTCCACGAGGCGGCCCAGCGCCACCTGACGGCGCGGCTGGTCGAGTGGGGCTTCATCGAGGGCCCCGTCGACCGGGCGTACGAACTCGGCTTGCAGCGCCGCTTCACCATGGCCGGCACCGGTCACATGCTGGGCCTGGACGTCCACGACTGCGCGCAGGCCCGCACGGAGGACTACGTCGACGGTGTGCTGGAGTCTGGCATGTGCCTGACCGTCGAACCGGGCCTGTACTTCCAGGCGGACGACCTGACGGTGCCCGAGGAGTGGCGCGGCATCGGCGTCCGGATCGAGGACGACTTGGTCGTCACCGACGACGGCCACGAAAACCTGTCGGCGGGCCTGCCGCGCGCCGCGGACGAGGTCGAGGCATGGATGGCGCGCTTCGCGGGCTGAGTGAGCCGTTTTCATCCTGTCTCTGTGGGGTGAAGCGGCAGGTCAACGGGGGTGGGTAACGAGACGAGGCTCCTGGTCGTTGCGGTGGTGTTCTCTACGCACCACGCTTCGTCCGAGGAGCCTCGCTTGGTCCCGTATCGTGCCACGGTCGACGTCCCGCATGAGCTGGTTGAGCACGTTTCCTGGCTCATCTACGCACGAAGGTGTGAACGCCGTACGCGGTGGCGGAAGCTGAGCTGCTTCAAGCAGGCCCTGCTCACGTTGGTGCACCTGCGCAAGAACGAGACGCTGCCCGCGCCGGCAGCCGGCTTCGGCGTTTCGACAGCCACCGCCCGGCGCTACGTCGACGAGACCCTGGACGTCCTTGCGGCCTGGGCGCCGGGTCTGCACGAAGCCCTGGCCGGTCTGGGCGAGGGCGACTTCGTCATCGTCGACGGCACCCTGATCGCCACCGACCGCATCCATGCGGACGAGCCGTGCTACTCCCAAAAGCACAAGCAGCACGGCATGAACGTCCAGGTCATCGCACGGCCGGACGGCACACCCCTCTGGTTCTCCCGCGCCACGCCAGGACGCACCCACGATCTGACCGCTGCGCGTGCCCACGGCATCATCCAAGCCTGTCGCACGAGGCAGATCCTCATCCCCGCGGACTGCGCCTACCAGGGCGCCGGCGCGACCGTGCGCACCCCGTACAAGAACCACCGCGAACAACCCGCGCACTACCAGCAGTTCAACCACGACCACGCCCGGCTGAGGGCACCGGGCGAACGCGCCTTCGCGCAGTTGAAGTCCTGGCGACTGCTCCGGCGGGCCAGATGCTCCACCCGCCGCATCGGCACCATCGTCCAGGCCATCCACACGCTGATGACCTGCAGCTATTCAAGATGAAAACGGCTCAGTAAGGGACAAGACAGCGAGGCGAACTCCTGTTCGTTCGGAGTAGTGCTGATCCCAGCCTCGATCTATGCAGCAGCGTTCCCCGGCCTGATCGTGGAGCTGTCTCAGCTGGTCGGGACAGGGGGTCAGCCGTGCAGCCCCGCCTCCTGTGCCAGCACCGCCGCCTGGACGCGGTTGGTGCAGCCGGTGCGTGTGAGGATGCTGCTGATGTGGGCCTTGACCGTGCCGGAACTGAGGTGGAGCTGTGCTGCGATCTCGGCGTTGGAGAGGCCGGTGCCCAGTAGCCGGAGGATGTCCCGTTCGGCCGGTGTCAGGTCCGCGATCCGACGTGACGCGGCGTCGCTGCCGTGGCCCGACCGGGTCCGGAAGTCGATGAGTTGGCGGGTGACCTGCGGGGCGAGGACCGGTTCTCCGGCGGCGGCGCGGCGTACGGCGTCGATGAGGTCGCGGGGGCCGGTGTCCTTGAGGAGGTAGCCTACGGCTCCGGCGCGCAGGGCGCGGGTGACGCTCGGTTCTTCGCCGAAGGCCGTCAGCATGACCACTCGGGTGCGGGGCGAGTGGCGGGCGATCTCGGCGGCGCCGGAGATGCCGTCGCCGGGCATGCGGATGTCGAGGAGCGCGACGTCTACGGGGTGGGCTCGGCAGGCTTCGACGGCTTCGCGGGCGTCCTGCGCCTCGGCCACGATACGGACCTTGTCGTCGTTCTCCAGGATCAGCCGGATCCCGGTGCGCATCAGCGCCTCGTCATCGGCGATCAGGACTCGGATCATCGGCTCAGTGTAGAACCGCCATGATCAGCAGGGCGAGGGTGCCGCCGACTATCGGGAGCAACACCAGCATCGCCGCGCAGCCCCCGCCCAGGAGGCGGGGCCACGTGAGGACCTCCGTGGACAGTGGGGGCCGGGAGCCAGCCCCGTCGGACATCGGATCGGACGAAGTGACGTACACGGGCGGCACGTCGGGCCGGGCGGGTATACGGGCGGAGAGGACGAAGCCGCCTTCCGGACGCGGTCCGGCGTTGAGGGCGCCACCGAGCAGGGTGATCCTCTCCTGGAGCCCGACGAGTCCGCTCCGGTTCCCGTCCCCGGGGGAATGGGCCACCGGCGGGGCATCGTTGACGACGGTGACCGTCACCGTGTCCCCCTCGTTGTGGAAGGTCACGCGGACAGGCGCTCCGGGCGCGTGCTTCAGGGCGTTGGCGAGTCCTTCGCGGGTGACACGGTGGACGGCCTGCCGGGTGCGGGCGTCCGCGTCCGCCGGCCCGGTCGCGTGCCAGTGCAGTTCGGCGTCGGCCCCTGCGCTACGGGAGTCCGCCACGAGGGCCGAGAGATCCGCGCGGGTCCCTCGCTCGGCGGTCTCTTTGTCCGACTGATGGCGGAGGACCCCGAGGATGCCGCGCAGCTCTTCCATGGCCGTTCCGGCCGTGGTGTGCAGGAGTTCGGCCTGGGCGGCCAGCGGGGGCGCCTGTCGTTCGGCAGCGAGCTGGAGGGCTCCGGCGTGCATCGAGATGAGGCCGATGCGGTGGCCGAGCAGATCGTGCATCTCCGCGGCGATGCGCGCCCGTTCCTCCATACGGGCCGCCTCGTCGGTGAGGAAGCGGGCCTGTTCGAGGTAGGCGTTGCGTTCCCGCAGCAGACCTGTCAGCGGGCGGCGACGCCCCAGCATCAGGCCGGACAGCGCGGGCAGCACGATGAACAGCGCGCTCATGCCGGCGCCGGCGGCCAGGTACGGCATCTTCGGGAGTCCGCTGAGGGATTGGGCGGCGATCGACACGAGCACGGAGCCGGCAGTGCTCGCCCCGACCACCCTCCAGGCGCGCCGTGCGGGGGCGATGCGGCGCGTGGCGGACCACACGACGCACGGCACCACCACCGTTGCCCACATGTTGTCCCCGGCGATCAAGGGCACGCAGCCCAGGACCGCCAGGGCCGGGTACATACGCCGTGCGGGCACGAGCAGCGCCGCCCACACCCCCAGGAGAGCAGCGGTGACCGGGTGGGCCGGCGGTACCAGCGGAAACGGTGCCAGCGTGCCTAGCAGGACCAGGCCGGCGAGTACGGACTCGGCGACGACTGTCCGCCGGGGCGCGGCGCGCACCGCGTCCTGGATAGCGGTGGCTTCGCGGCGCATCCGCCTCCACGGTCGCACTGCCGGGATCATGGTTTCCTCCGTGTGGTTGCCGTTCTCAACGGCCGTTCTCGTCATACGCGTTGGCGAGCCGCTGCGGGCTCAGGCAGCTCGTGCCGCTCCTCCGGGGGCCCGGAGCTCGGGCTCCGCCCGCAGCCCGGCGACGTCCACCCCGCTCTCGGTCAGTACACGCTCGATCTCCGCCGCGGACTCCGCATCCGTCCCGGTCTTGTCCAGCAGGGCGGCCAGCAGGTGGGTCGTGCCGACCGTGGGCGAGTTCTGAGCGGAAGCGATGAACTGTGTGACGTGCAGGAGCCGTCGCTCGAAGTCGGCGGTGCCGCGGACCTCCGGGGGCTCCCCCTCCACGACCCTGGTGGAGGGAACCAGCACTCGGGTGACAGCATCCTGCCGGGCGCCGTGTCGGCGCAACAGTTCCGCCCCCTGGTTCGCTCCTGTCAGCTCATCGGGCAGCTCACGTCCCGCGACGGTCAACGACCGGTCCAGCGCCAGGACACCCAGCAGTGCATCGACGGGCTCCTGCTCCGGCGCCCCGCGCCGCACCGCCCCCCGTAGCGCCTCCGCGCGCACCGCGCTCACGACCGAGGAACCGAACCCCGCGCCGCCCCCGAGGATCCAGGCGGTGAACCTCCGGGTCAGCGGATTGCCGCTCTTCCCGAACGTCCCCGACTTGCGCAGCATCACCACCGAGGCGGGCTCCGGCGTGCTGTCGCTCCCACGTAACGCGTCGAGCGCAGCAGAGGCGGCGGAGACGTCCAGCTTTCCTAGCACCAGGGCCTCACGAGCACGCGAATCGGGCAGCTCGACCAGTGCGTGCGCCACATGGCGGACGCGCACCGCAAGGGTGCCCTCCTCCCGTGCGGTCTCCAGCGCCTTGCGCAGGCAGGTCCGCAACGCACCGGTCATCGGCGGGAGTTCAATGCCTTGCTGTCCCTCTTCCTTCTTCTTCCGGTTCTTCCAGCGCAGCCTTTTGGCTTGCTCCTGCCGGACCTCCCGCCAGAATGCGTCGATCTCCCGCTCGTCGTCCGGGGCTTCCGCCGCGCCGTCCCCCGCGTCGTTACTGACCCACACGGATGTCCCCCGGCACCCGATCGACCCGCCGAGCGAGCCGGCAGCCTTCATCCCGGGGGCGATCGCGGAACCTACGGCCGAGCCGCCCGACACGAGCGCGCTCAGCACGCTTTCCGTACCGACGTCCTCGCGTTCCTCCTTGGCCACCTGGCTCATCGTCGCCAGCAGCAGCTCGACGACGTCTCGCTCGAACTCGGTGGTCGCGCCGACGTTGCGGTCGGAAGTTCGCTGATCCATCGGGCCTTCCTCTCCCTGGTGTTACTTGGTGAGAAGGACGCTAGCCCGCGTACTCCCGGCTCCGCGACGGCCGACCGGCCATGCTTCCGGTCCGATCGGCCAGGTTCTCTCGTCCGGGCGGACGAGGCCATACGGACCCGACAGGGCGCCTCGGGCGGACATCTCAGGAGCATCTACCAACCTCTGCGCCGGCACCGGGAACGCACCTGTGACCAGGCACGTACGTTTGCGCAGAGTCTGATGATCTGTAAATTTTTGTCGGTGGTGGTTCGGCATGGTGATGTCAGTGCGGTTGGTATCGGGTTTCTGCTGTTCGGTGTGCTGTGGTGGGGGGTTTCGGGTGGTGACACGGACGCCGATTTAGCGCAGACGTTTTTGGTATCTCGCCTGGTCGGTTTGTTGCTGGTCGGTACAGCCTGGAGTGTGTTGTTGCTGGTCAGGGTTGTGGTGGTGGGGCTGGGTGCGGCTCGGTGAGTGCAGCGGGCGGGAATCTCCCTCGACCTTGGCCATCTGCTGGCCTGTGTCCGGGCGGGCCGGGGGAAGCGGGGCCCGGCCAGGGCGGCCCGTTACGGTTGAACCATCGGCCTCCCCGCCTCTTCGGGCTCGTGGACGTCGCGCTGAGCCGTTTGCACCGAGGAGACCGACGTTGGACATCAGGGCATCGCAGCCTGCTGAGGGGGACGACGTGTTCTGGCGGGAGCGCCGCACGTGCTTCCTGACCACGCTCAGGCCTGACGGCACTCCGCACCTCACCCCAGTCGGCGTCACGTACGACCCCGAGGCACGGATTGCCCGCGTCATCACCGACGGCGGCAGCAAGAAGGCGCGCAACGTCCGCGCCGCCCTGGCCGTCGGCACCGAGGCACGCGTGTCCGTGGGGCAGGTCGAAGGCCGGCGCTGGTGCACTCTCGAAGGCACAGCCGTGATCAAGGACGATCCCGCCTCCGTCGCCGATGCCGAGCGCCGGTACGCCGAGCGGTACAAGACCCCGCGGGTCAACCCGAACCGGGTCGTCATCGAGATCACCGTCAGCCGCGTCATGGGCACCGCGAAGCCCTCCGGGTGGTGATTCCCAGCCCCGACCCGGGGTGGGCGGCATACAGGCAGACTTTCCGTGGATGCTCACTCGAACTGAACCAGTGCACGTCACACCTGAACCGCTCCGGATTCGACAGGAACTCGATCGACGGCCCGCCCCGCCCCCGGGCCTCGGGTCCCGATCCGGTGTCCTGGGCGGCGCGGGCCTTCTTCACCCAGCCCCGCAGCGACTCCGGACTGACCCCGAGTTCCTACGCGACCTCGGTCACTGTCCGGCCCGACGGCCACACGAGTTCGACCGCGTCCCAGCGGAGCCTACGGATCTACGCCCACTCCATGCCCAGCTCCCGTAGTGCGTCCATGTCCAGGAGCGGTATTTCTGATCAGCGGCCGATGGGCTGACCTGTGCTGGCTTCGTTCACTTTCAGTAGCAGCGATTGTCCGGCAGTTTGGCCAGCAGCCGGAGGCCAGCGGGCTCGAGAATGTTCACGAGAAATGGCACTGGCTCGACTTCTGCGACGGGCAGCCCGACGCTGCCGTCGCCTGCCAGGCTGACGCCGTACGCGTCGCGACATGCGACGTCGAGGGGATAAGGAACTGATCGCGAGATGCCTCGATGGATAGTCCTGGTCGTACCTGTCAGCGGCGTGTCGGATTCAGGTCGTGACGGGCGAGCCGTCACGGAGTTCGAAGGCAGCACGGAAGAGGCGGAAGCGGCTCTCCTGCAGGCGTCCCACACATACGAGCACGGTCTCTGGAAGGTGCGCCGCCGCGAGATCTTCAAGTGCTCAAGCAGGTCCTACTTCATCCGCCTCCAGAACCGTCTGGCGACGTACTGTTTCCTCATCCAGCTTGCCGAACTGGTCCACGACTCCGATACGAAGCAACCGCCCGCTTTCGCCTGACCTGAAGATCTTCCTCCAATTCGCTCAGACGCGCGAGCATTTTCGGGTTGATCTGGAGCATCGGGCAGCGGATGCAGGCTTCTCTGAACCAGACCATCGCCCTGGCTTGTAGCAGTCGCCTCGGACCCGCTGCTCCGCATCCGGCTCTCGCTGCCAGAAGCTAGGCGCTTGACCCTCACGTGGCGTCAGGCTGCATAGTCGGTGGCGTGGAGGATCACTGGACCGTGGGACGCGTGGCCGAGTTGGCGGGCGTGAGCGTCCGCACGCTGCATCACTATGACGAGATTGGGCTCGCACGGCCGTCGGCGCGAACTGCAGCCGGGTACCGGGCCTACTCGGCCGGCGACGTGGAGCGACTGCGCGAGGTACTTGCCTACCGGCGCCTGGGCTTCGGGCTGCGGGAGGTCACGGACCTGGTCGGCGACCCGTCCACCGACGCGGTCGCGCACCTGCGCCGACTGCGCGGCCTGCTCCTGGAGCGGCGTGATCGCGCTGACGCCATGGCGGCGGCCATCGACAGAGAACTTGAGGCACGGGCGAAGGGACTCAAGGTGACACCGGAGGAGCAACTGGAGATGCTCGGTGCACGGCTGTACGACGCGATCGGCGGCGCCTACACCGCGACACGGCGTACCGAGCCGCGGATCGCCGCGCAGATCTGGGACGCGCTCGGCGACGCGCAGACGGTGCTGAACGTCGGGGCCGGCACCGGCTCCTACGAGCCTGCTGATCGCGACGTGACCGCGGTGGAGCCATCGGCAGTCATGCGGGGGCAGCGGCCTGCTGGCTCGGCGCCGTGCGTGGCCGCCGCCGCGGAGAGCCTGCCGTTCGAGGACCACTCCTTCGACGTCGCGATGGCCGTGTCCACCGTTCACCACTGGGGGGACCCGATAACGGGGCTGCGCGAGATGCGGCGCGTGGCCCGCCGCGTAGTGGTGCTCACGTTCGACACCGACGAGCCCGGATGGCAGGACCGGTTCTGGCTTACCCGCGACTACCTGCCCGAGTTCACCGCCGTCCTCGCAGAATTTCCCTCGCTTGCTGGGATGGCCGACGCGATCGGCGCCCGCGCTGAGCCGGTGCCCATCCCGTGGGACTGCGCTGATGGCCTGTTCGAGGCGTACTGGCGCCGACCGGGAGCGTATCTGGAGGATCACGTGCGCCGTGCGATGTCGGTGTGGACGAGGGTTGGGCCGGAGGCTGAGCAGCGGGCGGTGCGAAGCCTCAGCGACAACCTCGACTCCGGCCGGTGGGCCGAGCGCAACAGCGACCTCGCCGACCTCGACGCGGCAGATCTCGGCCTCCGCATGCTCATAGCTTGAACCGCGTCGCAGGTCAGTGTCATGGCGGCTCCTGGACGGCCCGTCGGTCATGGGCAGCGCTGGGCGAGCATGGCGCTGTGGACAGGACAGGACAGGACAGGACAGGACAGGACAGGCGGCGCGACCCGGCATGCCCAAGTCGATCGCCCGCGAGCTCCGCTGGTCGATCCGCGCAAGCTTGTCCTCTGCTCCGGCGAGGCTGATTCGCAGACCTTCGATCTCGCCGAGCCATCCTTCGCGTTCGGCTTCGGCGATACGGGCGAGCAGGTTGTCCCGGATCTCCTCCAACCGGACGCGTTGGGCCGGGTCCGGCCTGAGTAGTGCACATCTGACACAAGCGTGCTAATGAATACAAGAGGTGGAAAATGCGCGGCCGCAGGTGCCGATGGACACCTTGCGTTTCTCGAAGTGCGTGAGGAAGGAATCCCACTCCTCGTCGGTGGGGGTTCGGTATTCTTCGCTGGGCCGGGTGGCCCGGCGACGGGCGATGAACGCCCTGTGCGCCTCGATCGTCTCGGCCGGGTAGACGGCTAATGGGGCAGTCGGGTATTGGAACTGGCTGAATGCCTCTGGCCCGTGAGGTCTCCGAGGGGGACCTGGCCCGCCCATGGGCGACCTGTGGTAGGCAGAGCTGGTGATCAGCCGACTCCCTCTCGACCAGCAACTTGATTCCCTGCGTGCGGTGCTGTCCCGTAACGACGTGTTGACGGAGGTGCTGACGCGGACTGCGACGTTGGACCTTCCAGGGTGGTATGTGACGGCAGGATGCCTGTTCCAGACCGTGTGGAACGTGGTCACGGACAGGCCACCAACCAGTGGCATCAAGGACTACGACGTCTTCTACTTCGACGGCAGTGACCTGTCCTGGGAGGCCGAGGACGAGGTGATCAAAGCCGGGCGGGAGGTCTTCACCGACCTGCCGGCAGATGTTGAGATCCGCAACGAGGCACGAGTTCACCTCTGGTATGAGGACAAGTTCGGAGTCGCGTGTCCGCCGTATGAGTCCACTGAGGCGGCGATCGACAGTTTCGCCGCGACGACGTGCTGCCTGGGAGTACGTGCGGAGACCGACGGCCGGTGGCACGTGTATGCGCCGCATGGCCTTTCGGACGTGTTCAACCTCGTCGTCCGGCCGAACCCGGTGCTCGCCCCGCGCTCGGTCTATGAGACCAAAGCAGCACGATGGCAAGCGCAATGGCCCGAGCTGGCCGTGCTGGACTGGCCCGCCCCGAGCGTCACAACGACCTGGTCCGGCGGCTGACCTCGGCTACGTAGGCGCCCCAGTCGCCGGCGGCGGCCCGCTGCCATTTGACGGCAACGGTGATGTCGATGCCGAGAGTGCGGGCGAGGACCGCGGCGGGCAGCTCGGTAGCGAGCTGGAACAGTGCGGTTGAGCGGTGCCCTTGCCGATAACCTCATCCATGCAGGTGGGAGTGGGTTTCGGTGCCGACCGTGGTCACCCGCGTCGGCGCTCTCGCTCGGGGGACGGTGGAGGCGGCATGGTGATCGGCCGTGCTGTTGAGACCGGCGTACCTGGGCATGACGAACGCCTTCGCGATGCTGCGACTGCTGCCGGTGAGCGACCGGGAGAAGGATGTCGAGATCCTGGCCCTGCGTCATCGGATTGCCGTCCTGGAGCGGCATCTGGACGGGCAGCGGGTCCGGTTCGACGCCGGCGACCGGGCGTTCCTGGCGTCGTTGCTCCACGGCGTGTCCCGCGAGGTGCTAACGCCGGATGCGACTGCTGGTCCGGCCGGACACGGTCCTGCGCTGGCACCACGATCTCCTCGCCCGCCGACACGCTGTCCAGTCCAGGCCGAAGCGCGTAGGCCGGCCCCGCACCGTGCACTCGATCCGAGCACTCGTACTGCGCTTGGCCAGGGAAAATTCAAGTTGGGGCTACCGGCGCCTGCACGGTGAACTGCTCTTGCTCGGGGTGAAGGTGGCAGCCTCCACGGTCTGGGAAATCTTGAAGGAGGACGGGATCGAACCGGCACCCCAACGAGTTTTCAGTACCTGGGCCGGTTTCCTGCGCTCCCCGGCCGACGCCCTGCTGGCCTGCGACTTCTTCGAGACCGTCACCTTG
>NZ_LIQT01000250.1:0-7495 GCF_001418415.1 Streptomyces hirsutus | reverse complement strand
CTGGAGGACGTCAACTGCCGGGCGCGGTTCCTGATCCGGGACCGGGACGGCACGTTCCCCGAGCTCTTCGACACTGTCCTGAACGACGCGGGCATCCAGGTGGTGCTCAGCGGCGCCCGGATGCCGAGAATGAACTCGGTCATGGAGCGGTGGGTGCAGACCTGCCGGCGGGAGTTGCTGGACCGCACGTTGATCTGGGACCGGCGTCACCTCCTGCACGCCCTAAGCGAGTTCGAGACGTTCTACAACGAGCACCGGCCGCACCAGGTCCGACGGCAGAGCACCCCTTCCTGAGCGATGAAGAGAAGGCACGATGGCGGACAGCCGACCGGAGAACACCGACGCCGGCCACAGCGTTGACGGTGCGTGCGGGCAGACGCTGCCACCGCCGGAGGATCCGGTCGGCGTGCTGGGGGATCAACCCCTGGTCGCGTTGCGGGCGCCTGCGGTGCGACGCCTGCTGGCGCTGCGGGCCCAAGGCGGCCTCTCGCGCCGGCATGTACGGCTGGCGGGGGAGTGCCTGGGGGCATCGGAGCGCATGGTCTGGCGGTGGCTGGCCGAGGCATCCCAGAACCCGGCGGCGGCCGCGCACCCCGGAGCCCGCCGCACGATGCGCCTCCTGCAACTGCGCGCCGTCACCGGTGTCCACCTGACCCTGGTCTGCCACCGCCCCCACCTTCCCGCCGCCCTGCACCAGGCCCTGAGGACAGCCGGCTACGCCATCACCGCCGACCTCCAGGCAGCCCGCCACCCCTACTGCTCGATAAAGCCACCCAAGGTGGCCGACGCGGTGGACGTGCCGGTCGCGGTGTACCAGATCAGCGGTGAGTACGCGATGATCGAGGCTGCCGCGGAGAAGGGCTGGACCGATCGGGACGCGGCGATCCTGAAGAGCCTGACGGGCATCCGGCGCGGGTGCGCGGACGATCCTGACGTACTGGGTGACGGAGGCCGCGCAGCGGCTCGGCCGCTGGGGCCCGTCAGGGGCCGTGGCCCGCTTCAGGACACCAGGCCCTGACGGTAGGCGTAGACGACTGCCTGGACGCGGTCGCGGAGGCCGAGCTTCGTGAGGATGCGGGAGACGAAGGTCTTGACCGTCTCCCGGCTGATCACGAGGGCCGCGGCGATCTCGTTGTTGGAGAGGCCGTCCGCGATGAGGCGCAGGACCTCCAGTTCGCGGGGAGTCAGCGGGACGTCGGGCCCGTTGTCCCCGGTGGGGCGGATCCGGACGGCGTACCGTCCGACGAGCTGGCGTGTCACCTCGGGGTCCAGCAGCGCGGCGCCCGCCGCCACGGTCCGGATTCCGTGCAGCAGTTGGGCCGGTGGCGCGTCCTTGAGGAGGAAGCCGCTCGCGCCAGCACGGAGCGCCTCGTAGACGTACTCGTCGAGGTTGAACGTCGTCACCACGAGCACCTTGACGGGGTGCGGTACGCCGGCGCCGGCCAGGAGGCGGGTGGCCGATATGCCGTCGAGCACCGGCATGCGGATGTCCATCACCACGACGTCCGGGCGGAGTTGTCCGACGAGGTCGACAGCGGTTTGCCCGTCCCCGCACTCGGCCGCGACCTCGAGATCGGGCTGGGCATCGATGATCGTCGCCAGTCCGGTGCGGATCAGTACCTGGTCGTCGCAGATCAGGACGCGGATGGGCGCGGTCACGACGGGCTCCCGGCGGGTATGTGGGCGCGGACGACGAAGCCGCCGTCCTTCTGTTGCTCCGCGCTGAAGTCGCCGCCGAGGACGTCGACCCGTTCACGGAGACCGGCCAGGCCGCGCCCGCTTCCGGAGAGTCCGGGGGTCTTCGAGCCGGAGCCGTCCGTGCCGACCTCCACGGTGATCTCTCCTGAGCCGTGGCGCACCCGGACGGAAGTGCGGCTGCCGTGGGCGTACTTGAGGGCGTTCGTCAGGGACTCCTGCACCACCCGGTAGGCCACGAGGTCGGCGCTGCCGGTCGACTCGGCCGGTGTGCCCTCTTCGGTGAACTCCACGGGCTGACCGGCCCGCCGTGTCTGTTCGACGAGGGCGAGGAGCCGGCCGGCGGGTGGGGTCCTGGGCTCGGTGCTGTGGTCGGGGTTGAGCAGGTCGAGCAGGTGCCGCAGATCCGTGATGGCACGGCGGCCGGTGTCGGTGACGGCTGTCAGGCTCTGGTCGAGGCGATCGGGGACGGCGGTCAGATAGCGGGCCGCCTCGGCCTGTACGACCATCGCCGTCACGTGGTGGGTCACCACGTCGTGGAGTTCGCGGGCGATGCGGGCGCGTTCGGCGGCGCGAGTGTCCTCGGCGACGCGGCGGCGGCTCTCGTCCTCCAGGGCCCGGGTGTGACGAACCCATGACCCGACGCCCCAGGCGAGTGCCACGGCCAGGTAGAACGTCACGAACTCGCCGGGCGGTTCGCCGGGGCCGAGCCGGTGGAGCGCGACCGCCAGCGGGACGTATGCCACGGAGGCGGCGATCGCGGTTGCCCGCCTGTGGTGTTCCAGGTGGGAGGCCACGCTCAACAGCGTGATGGGCAGCGCGATGCCGGCGAGTGAGTGGTAGCCGCGGAGCTGGTCGAGGGCGAAGCCGATCGACACCACGGCGAAGCAGAGGACGGGCCACCGCCGGCGTCCGGCGAGCGGGAGGCACTGGAGGGCGATCGCCGCGACGGCCAGGGCGTCGAAGGGGCGGGTCGGCAGGCCGCCGAGCTCCGTGCCGTTGTCGTGGTAGACCAGCGAGGCGGCGAACAGGACCGCTGCGAGCGGGACATACCAGACTGCGGCGCCTGACCGGCGCCACAGTTCCTGGATCCGCGGAAGTCCGGTCACCGGGGCAGTGTAGTGGGGGTGGCAGCGATCCGGTCGGCGCGCCGACGGGGCACCAGGTTGCCGCGCCTGCGGGCCAGCCACATGAACCCGATCGTCACCAGTACGCCGAACAGCACCGCGTACACGCTGCCTTCCGGTCCGAAGTTGCCGCCGGTGACCCACGTCGGGCCCGACGTCATGGTGTCCAGCAGTCCCTGCGGGGTGTCGTTGCCGGAGACCTCGGTGCTGAAGATGCCGGCCGCCGCGAAGTTCCAGCCGAAGTGGAGGCCGATCGGCACCCACAGGGTGCGGGTCGCGGCGTAGGCGGCGGCGAGCATGCCGCCGGCCTCGATCGCGATGGCGAGGGCGCCCCACAGGTCGGCGTTGGGGTTCAGCAGGTGCGAGAGGCCGAACAGCAGTCCGGTCAGCGTCAGTGCGATCCAGGTGCCGGTGCGCTCCTCGATGATCCTGAACAGGACCCCCCGGAAGATCAGTTCCTCCGTCACGGAGGCGGCCGCCATGAATCCGACCAGTCCCACGGCGCCGGACACCGAGCCCAGGCCGTTGATCTCGTAGTGCGCGTTGACGTAGATGTTCGTGATCACGGCGCCGAACATCGCGACGCCGATCAGCATCCCCCGGCCGATCGCGGCCCCGGCACCCTTACGGGCCACTTCGGTGGCCGGGCGGTGCTCGGTCTTGTTGACCACCCATCCGTAGACGAGTACGGCGAGCACGCAGGCCAGGAGTCCCAGGACGAGCTGGAGCCAGGGGTGGTTCTCCACGGCGGCGACGACCTGACCGCCGATCATGGCGACCACCACGACGGCCGACAGTTGCCAGACGAACCTCATGAACGCTCCTCCTCCGGGTCCGCGGCCGGGGTGCCGCGACGCCTCGAACGCTACGGATCCGGCGTCCGCGAATCGTCACCTCACGGTGGACACCTGCGCGTAGCTCGCGTGGGGGACAGGCGCTCCGACGGGTCGTTCGATGCGGGTGTCGGCGCACCTGGCTGCCGGGAAGACCGCCCGCGTGTTCGCGCGTTCTCGCGCAGGAGGCACCGTCCGACGCCCCCCGAACCGGTCACCGGCCTGGGAGTGCCTCGACGGGTATGACGTCTCGGTCGCGCTGACGTCCGGCGGGGGCCCGGCGCCCGGGCTCCGAGTGGAACCTCTCCGGACGGGGAAGGCGGAGTAGGCGCCGCCTTTGCCGCTCTCCTCGGGGCACTCGGCGTCTGCAGAGGTCCGGCGGGCCCTCCCGGGGTGGAAGGTCACCGATGAGGTTGATCCCCGGGGGTGGACACCGGGTTTCACGCGACGAGTGACAGCGTACGTGACGTGATCAGTTGCTGTTCGAACTCGGCTGGTGTGAGGTAGCCGAGCGCGGAATGCCGACGGCGCCGGTTGTAGTACGACAGCCAGCAGAACAGCTCGAGCCGCGTCTGTGCCTTCGAGGTCCAGCGCCTCCCGTGGAGCAACTCGCGCTTGAGGCCCTGGAAGAACGACTCTGCGAGGGCATTGTCATAGCTCGAACCGACCCGGCCCATGCTGCGCCGGATGCCGTGCCGGCGGCAGACCTCGGCGGAGGCGGCCACGCTGTATTGGGCGCCCCTGTCGGTGTGGAAAACGACGCCGCGGACCCGGCCGCCGCGGGCGGCCACGGCCATCTCGATCGCGTCGGTGACCAGCGAGGTGCGCATGTGGTCGGCGATCGACCAGCCCACCACCTTCCTCGAGCAGATGTCGATCACCGTGGCGAGGTAGAGCCACTTCGCGCCGACGGCTATGTAAATGATGTCGCCGCACCACCTGGTGTTCAGCGTGTCCGCAGTGAAGTCGCGCATCACCAGGTCCGGCGCGGGCGGCGCGGTCCTGTCCGCGATCGTCGTCCGCTTCCTCTTCCGCAGGTGCCGCCCGACGATGTGGTTGACCCGCATCAGCCGGGTGACGCGCTTGCGGTTGATCCTCCGTCCCCTCGCACGCAGCTCGGCATGGACGCGCGGGGCGCCGTAGGCACCATGGTGCTCGAGGTGGATGGCGCGGATCTCGCTCACGGTCCGCTTCTCCTCGGCCTGGCGCTCGGCGCGGGCCTGCTCGGTGGCCAGGTGCCGGTAGTAGCCGGCGCGGGACGCCCCGAGCACCCGGCAGATCCGCTGCACGCCGAAGTCGGCGCGGTTCTCGGAGATGAAGCCCCAGCGGCGGGGGCTCACTTCACCTCCCGGACGAAATAGGCGGCTGCCCGGCGCAGGATCTCGCGCTCCAGCTGCCACTCCTTCTCCGCCTTCAGTAGCCGGGCGTTCTCCGCCCGCAGTCGGGCCAGCTCCTCCGCCTCGCTCCCGCCCGCGTCACGGCGTCCGGGCACGGCCTGTGAATCGTCCTTGCGGACCCACGTCCGCAGCGACTCGGCGGTGATGCCGAGATCCGCGGCCACCGCCGCGTACGTCCACTTGCCGGCCGCGGCGCGGTAGAGCGCGACGGTGTCCTTCCTGAACTCCTCCGGATACGGAGACTTGCGTCCCACCTGGACATCCCTCCCTGGACCATCAAGATCCATTGTCAGGGTGTCCACACCAAAGGATCATCCTCACACGCCCGCCGGCACCCCGTACGAGGACGCGCACCCGGCGATCGTCGCCTGGACGCAGAGCACCGCGGCGGATCGCGGCACGAACGAGCTGACGCTGAGCGACCTCCAGGCCATGCTGGAGAGCTGACCGCAGCAACGCGCCGACGCCCACGGACCAGATGGCCGTGGGCGTCGGCGTGTGCCCAGGCCATCGACCCGGCCGGGACCGGTCGACGGGACGGACGGAGAAGTCGCCGGGCCAGCTGCCGGGACGCGGCCCGAGTGCTCGCCGTGAAGACGGCGGGGAGCGGCGAGGGTGCGGGGAGCGACCCACACAAGCACGGAGGCCTTGATGGTCGAACCGACCCCACCGCACCTCTCGCTGGAGCAACGCGAGCGCCTGGAGAAGCTCGCCGACGCGAGCCGGCTGCGTGCGGCGCTGTACCCGTCGCCGAAGCCGCCGCCCGTCCGGCGCCGCTCCCGCTCACGGCAGTTCCCCGGCGGCCGGCCGAACCTGTGGCGCTACGCGCGGGACCGCCGCCGGGGATGAGTGGACACGGTGGACTCCACCGCGTGCCCGGTGCACGGACCGCTGACCGGGTGGGAGTGGAGTCCACCCGGAGAGTGGAGACCACGGTGGTGCGCATCGAGTGAACCCCACTCCATGCGCACCGCACGCTCACGAAGCTCGGCAGGGTAAGGGGAAGGGCGGGCCATGAACTCGATCCTCTCTCAAGGAATCGAGCCTCCATCAGACCCGGAGCGGTTCACCCCGGGTCCCTCCGGTGCCGCGGGAGGCTCCGTCGGCGTCGGCGCCGGCCGAGCGAAGAGGACGGCGCGGGCCACCGGCGGAGCGAACAGCGCGGAGACGGGTCGGGCGAGCGTTAGTACGGCACGGAAGGCGCCGCCCACGACCGGGTCGCCGGGCGCCCTCTCCTGGACCCGGCGCAGGTACCAGTCCGCGACCCGGTCCGCGGGACCGCCGTCGAGGGCGCTGCCAAGGGCACCCGGCATCTTGCGGTCCGCCCCGGCGGAGATGTCCCACGCCTGCCGGGACGCCGCGAGCAACGCCCGCTGCGCGCGCCGGGTCGTAGGCGTACGGTGCGGATCAGCGAGCGCGTCACGTAGGGCGACCGCGCTCATCGCGGCGACGGCCATGCCCTGGCCGTAGATCGGGTTGAAGGTGCACAGCGCGTCGCCGGTGGCGAGGAATCCCGCCGGCGGGCCGGGCAGGTCGTAGCGGCGGCGGACGTTGGCAGTGCGCCGGTAGCCGAATGGCGGGGAGAGCGGTTCGGCCTCGTCCATCCAGCGGTCCAGGAGCGGATGGCCCAGCCGCTTGGCGTACGTTACGAACTCGTCGTCGTCCGTGGGCGGTGCGTCGCCGCGCAGCCCGGAGACGATCACCAGGTGGGTGCCGTCCTCCAGGGGCAGCGCACCGCCGCCGTGCAACTGGGAGGGGCCGGGATAGACGTAGTACCCGACGGTCGCACCGTCGAGAACCCCCTTCGGACCGCGGTAGACGCGAGAGGCATAGGCGAGGCCCGTGTCAAGGGTCTCCTCGTGTGGGGCCGCGGCGCCGATCGCGGCGAGCCACTGCGGGGCCTTCGTGCCGGTGCCGGAGGCATCGACGACCAGGTCGGCCTCCAACGCCCGGGGTTCTGTGCGCGTGTCCCCGGACCGCTCCCGCAGCAGCACGCCCCGCACCCGCGAGGCGTCACCGAGGAGCCCCACGACATCGGCGCCCTCCACGGTGCCGATCAGCGGGTTGGCGAGAACCCGCCGCCGTACCAGCTCCTCCAGTTGCGCGCGGGACCCGGTGTAGATATGCGTGGAGGCGGACACCCGGCGGAACCAGCGCCCGGCCTGCCAGAGCACCATGTCCGACGGCATGCCCACCCACGGCGCGCCCGCCTCCCGCAACTCCGCGAGGAAGCCCGGCAGCAGCGCTTCCATAGCCACCTGCCCACCCTGCAGCAGCACATGGGGATGGCGCCCCTGCGGCACCCCGGGCCGCGGCTCGGCACCGCCCGGGAACCGGTCCCGCTCAACGACGGTCACCCGGTCGGCATGCCCGGCCAGCACATGCGCCGCGAGCAGCCCCGCGAGGCTCCCACCCACGACCACCACATGCCGCCCACCCCAAC
>NZ_LIQT01000025.1 GCF_001418415.1 Streptomyces hirsutus | reverse complement strand
GGGCCTCGTCGACGAGGCCGGCATCCGTCCCGAGGTCATCTTCGCCGCACTGGTCGGCGCGATCCTCTGGAACCTCCTGACCTGGCTGGTCGGTCTGCCGTCCAGCTCCTCGCACGCCCTGATGGGCGGCCTGATCGGCGCCACCGTCGCCTCGGCGGGCTTCGGCGCGGTGCACGGCGACGTCCTGGTCACCAAGGTGCTGATCCCCGCGATCGCCGCGCCGCTGGTCGCCGGCCTGGCCGCGATGTTCGCGACCCGGCTGACCTACCGCATGGGCCGCAGGTCGGCCGACAGCAAGGCCTCCAAGAAGGGCTACCGGGCCGGACAGATCGCCTCCGCCGGTCTGGTCTCCCTGGCCCACGGCACCAACGACGCCCAGAAGACGATGGGCATCATCACCCTGGCCCTGGTCGCCGGCGGCACTCTCGCCCCGGACTCCGACCCGCCGATGTGGGTCATCGTCTCCGCGGGCGTCGCCATCGCGCTCGGCACCTACCTCGGCGGCTGGCGCATCATCCGCACCATGGGCAAGGGCCTGACCGACCTCCAGCCGCAGCAGGGCTTCGTCGCCCAGACCAGCGCCGCGACGGTCATCCTGGCCTCCTCCCACCTCGGTTTCTCCCTGTCCACCACGCACTCCGTCTCCGGTTCCGTGATGGGCGCGGGTCTGGGCCGCAAGGGCGGCGTGGTCCGCTGGTCGACGGCCACCCGGATGTTCGTCGCCTGGGGTCTGACGCTGCCGGCGGCGGCCATCGTCGCGGCGATCGCCGAGTGGGTCTGCGGCTTCGGCAGCTGGGGCACCGCTCTCGTCGCGGCCTTCCTGATCACCTCCAGTGCGGCGATCTGGAAGATCTCCCGGCGCGAGGTCGTCGACCACACCAACGTCAACGACACCGATGACACCGCCGGCACCGACGCCTCCGACGCCCTCGACGAGGAGCAGAGCGGCGTCGTGACCGCGGCCATGGCCGCGGTGGCCCCCCCTCCGGCGGGCCCCGTGACCGAGGAGCTCTCGGCCACCATCCCGGCTCCCGCCGACCCGGCGACCCCTCCGGCCAGGACCACGGTCTGACCCCGCGGGAAGACACGCAGAAGGCCCCGCAGGAAGACACCCAGGAAGACACGTAGGAGAAGAGCACCATGAAGATCGACTGGGCGGCCCTCGGTTCCGTCTTCGGCGTCAGCCTCGTGGTCACCGTGGCCCTGGTGGCCCTGTTCACCCTGGGCATCACCGGCCTGTCCCGCCGTGAGCGGGCCGCCGCCCAGGGCCAGTCCACGGTCCTGGCGGTCACCGGCGCCTACGCCTGCTTCGCGGCCTGCGCGGCGGCGGTGGCGTACGGGATCTATCTGATCATGGCCTGACGACTGCCTGACGACTGTCCGAGGGCTGTCCGATTCGCCTGACGGCGCCTGATCACGGGGCAGCACCCGGGCCGGCGTCCCGGTCGGGGTCATGTCGTCCGTCCGGCGGGCGGTGCGGGGCACCTTGCCTCCGTACCGCCCGTTGCGCGGTTCCCGGACCATCCGCCGACCGCTCCCGGACCGCCTGCCGGCCGTTCCCGTACCGCCCGTCACGCCACAGGCCCCCGGCCCGCGGTTCACCCTCCGAAACACCTCTGTGGGCCTCAGCACACTTCAGCCTCGCAGGTCAAAGGCAAGTTGACGGTTCTTCCGGACCGTGGTGGACTTCCGGAGCCATTACGGCGGCAGGAGAGGAAGCCGGTGCGAATCCGGCGCGGTCCCGCCACTGTCACCGGGGTGAACGACCCCGGAAGCCAGGAACTCCCACCGCCGGTCTCGTCGAACCAGGGCGTGGACACCCTGAGTGAGGACATACCGCCATGCCCGGCTGCCTGTTGAGGTCGACCAGCGATGCTCCGCCCCGGCTCGGGGCGGCCACTCCCGCCGGATCCCTCACCGGCTGACCCCATGGGTGCCGATCGCGAGTTCGCGTACGGCGCCGCCGCCGGCCTCCTCGGCGACCTGCTTCTCGGCGATCCCCGCCGAGGGCATCCGGTCGCCGCTTTCGGGCGGGCCGCGGCTGCCGTGGAACGGGTTCTGTGGCAGGACGACCGGGGCCGGGGCGCGCTGCACGCCGCCGTCTGCGTCGGCGGGACCGTCGCTCTGGGGAGCCTGGCCGCCCGCTGCGCACGATCCTCCCCCGCCGCCTCCGTCGCCCTGACCGGCGCGGCCACCTGGGCCGTCGTCGGAGGGACGTCGCTGGCCCGGGAGGCCCGCGCCATCGGGCGCGCCCTGGAGTCAGGGACCGCCGAGGGAATCGAGGCGGCGCGGGCCCGGCTGCCGCACCTGTGCGGACGGGACCCGCAGGCGCTGGACGCCGAAGGGATCGCCCGCGCGGTCGTGGAGTCCGTCGCCGAGAACACCTCCGACGCCGTGGTGGGCGCCCTGGTGTGGGGTGCCGTCGCCGGTGTGCCGGGGCTGCTCGGGTTCCGGGCCGTCAACACCCTGGACGCCATGGTCGGCCACAAGTCCCCCCGCCATCTGCGGTACGGCTGGGCCTCCGCGCGCCTCGACGACGTCGCCGGGTGGCCCGGAGCGCGGCTGACCGCCGCACTCGCCGCGGTCGCCGGGCCGGACCCGCGGGGTGCCGTCCTGGCCTGGCGCACGGATGCCGCGAAGCATCCGAGTCCCAACGCCGGGCCCGTGGAGGCGTCCTTCGCGGGCGCGCTCGGCGTGCGGCTCGGCGGGACGCTGTCCTACGCCGGACGGGTCGAGCACCGGCCCGTGCTCAACGGCGGCGGCCGTGCCGTGACCGTGGCGGACATCGACCGCACGGTACGGCTCTCACGGCGTGTCGGCTGGCTGGCACTCGGCGTCGGCGCCGCCGCGCGCATCGGTGTACGGGCCGTTGCGCGGGCCGTCCCCCGGGTGCGCGGAAAGGGGCGTACGGCATGAGGGGCGGTATGACGGGCGGCGGGCTGCTGGTCGCCGGTACGACGTCGGACGCCGGCAAGAGTGTGGTGACCGCCGGGATCTGCCGGTGGCTGGTGCGGCAGGGCGTCAAGGTCGCGCCGTTCAAGGCGCAGAACATGTCGCTGAACTCGTTCGTGACGCGGGAGGGCGCCGAGATCGGGCGGGCGCAGGCCATGCAGGCCCAGGCCTGCCGGATCGAGCCGACCGCGCTGATGAACCCGGTGCTGCTCAAGCCGGGCGGGGAACGGAGCAGCCAGGTCGTGCTGCTGGGCAGGCCGGTCGGTGAGATGAGCGCGCGCGGCTACCACGGCGGGCGGCAACAACAGCTCCTGGGCACGGTGCTGGACTCCCTCGCGCAGCTGCGGGCCACGTACGACGCGGTGATCTGCGAAGGGGCCGGCAGCCCGGCCGAGATCAATCTGCGGCGCACCGACATCGTCAACATGGGGATCGCCAGGAACGCCTCGCTCCCCGTCCTCGTCGTCGGCGACATCGACCGCGGCGGGGTCTTCGCCTCCTTCTTCGGCACCGTCGCGCTGCTGTCGCGCGAGGACCAGGAGCTGGTCGCCGGCTTCCTGGTGAACAAGTTCCGGGGCGATGTCTCGCTGCTGGAGCCCGGCCTGGACATGCTGCACGGTCTGACCGGGCGGCACACGTACGGCGTGCTGCCCTTCCGACACGGGCTCGGCATCGACGAGGAGGACGGACTGGCGGTGTCCCTGCGGGGCGCCGTACGGGAGTCCGCGGTCGCCGCGCCGGTCGGCGAGGACGTGCTGCGCATCGCCGTGTGCGCGGTGCCGCTGATGTCCAACTTCACGGACGTGGACGCGCTGGCCGCGGAACCGGGCGTCGTGGTCCGTTTCGTGGACCGGCCCGAGGAACTGGCCGACGCCGACCTCGTGGTGGTGCCGGGCACGCGCGGCACCGTACGGGCGCTTCAGTGGCTGCGGGAGCGCGGGCTCGCGGACGCGCTGCGGCGGCGGGCGGCCGAGGGACGGCCCGTGCTCGGGATCTGCGGGGGCTTCCAGATCCTCGGCGAGCACATCGAGGACGACGTGGAGAGCCGCGCCGGCCGGGTCGACGGGCTCGGGATCCTGCCCGTACGGGTGCGGTTCGCCCGGGAGAAGACGCTCGAGCGGCCCGTCGGGGAGGCCCTCGGCGAGCCCGTCGAGGGCTACGAGATCCATCACGGGGTCGCCGACGTACGGGGAGGGGAGGCGTTCATCTCCGATGGGAGGGGACACGGCCTGGACGGCTGCCGGGTCGGGCAGACCTGGGGCACGCACTGGCACGGTTCGCTGGAGTCGGACGGCTTCCGCCGGGCCTTCCTGCGCGAGGTGGCCGCCGCCGCGGGACGTCGTTTCGTACCGGCCCCCGACACCTCGTTCGCCGCGCTGCGCGAGGAGCAGCTCGACCGGCTCGGCGATCTGATCGAACAGCACGCGGACACGGACGCGCTGTGGCGGCTCATCGAGTCCGGCGCCCCGCGGGGACTGCCGTTCGTTCCACCGGGAGCGCCCGCATGAACACCGTGGTGCGGCCGGCCCTCGGCTCGGCGGGGCTCCGGCGGATCGTGACGGCGGGGAGCGCCGGCACACGAGAGCACGGCGGCCCGGACGCCGGGGCCGTGGACGGCCGGGAGATCCGCCCCCGGGCCGGCGGAGAGCAGGTTTCGATCCCGGCGGTCCCGCGGCCCGCGGCCGGGCTGAACAGCCGGACACCATCCGAAGGAGTGATCACCGCGTGAGTACGCCCTATCCCTTCACCGCCGTCGTCGGCCAGGACGACCTGCGGTTGGCCCTGCTGCTGAACGCGGTGTCACCCCAGGTGGGTGGCGTTCTCGTGCGGGGGGAGAAGGGGACCGCGAAGTCGACGGCCGTCAGGGCGCTGGCCGCGCTGATGCCGGAGACCGAGGTCGTACCCGGCTGCCGGTTCTCCTGCGACCCCGCGGCCCCGGACCCGTCGTGCCCCGACGGACCGCATGAGTCCCGCCCCGGGGCGCGCCGCCCCACGGCCCTCGTCGAACTTCCGGTCGGTGCCTCCGAGGACCGGCTGGTGGGTGCCCTCGACATCGAGCGGGCGCTCGCGGAGGGGGTGAAGGCCTTCGAACCGGGCCTGCTCGCGGGCGCCCACCGGGGGATCCTGTACGTCGACGAGGTCAACCTTCTGAACGACCATCTCGTCGACCTGCTGCTGGACGCGGCCGCCATGGGCGCCTCGTACGTCGAGCGCGAGGGTGTCTCCGTACGGCACGCGGCGCGCTTCCTGCTCGTCGGGACCATGAATCCCGAGGAGGGCGAGCTGCGGCCCCAGTTGCTGGACCGGTTCGGACTGACCGTGGAGGTCAAGGCCTCGCGGGAGCCGGACCAGCGGGTGGAGGTCGTGCGGCGCAGGCTGGCCTACGACGACGCCCCGGAGGAGTTCGCCGCACGCTGGGCCGGCGAGGAGACTGCCGTACGGCAGCGGATCATGGCGGCGCGGGAGTTGCTGCCGTCGGTGCGACTGGGTGAGGGGGCACTGCTGCAGATCGCGGCCACGTGCGGCGCCTTCGAGGTGGACGGCATGCGTGCCGACATCGTGATGGCGCGCACCGCGACCGCGCTGGCGGCCTGGGCCGGGCGGACGGACGTGCTGGCCGAGGACGTACGGCAGGCCGCGCTGCTGGCCCTCCCCCACCGGCGGCGGCGCAACCCGTTCGACGCGCCGGGGCTCGACGAGGACAAGCTCGACGAGACGCTGGAGCGGTTCGGCGGGCAGAACGAGGACGGGGACGGGGACGAGGCGGGGAACGACGACGGGGACGGCGACGGCGACGGGCCGGGTCCCGGCGGTGGTCCCGGCGGGCAGCCGGAGCCCGACGACGGGCCGCCCGGCGACGGTGACGTCGCCGCGCGGCCCGAGGCCGATGAGGCCGGAAAGCCGCAGGCGGGGCCCGGTGGCGGCGCGGGTGAGCGGGCCCCGGCGCGTGCTTCCGAGCCCTTCCGTACGAAGGTGCTGAGTGTCCCCGGCATCGGCGAGGGTGCCGCCGGGCGGCGGTCGCGGGCGCGGACCGACCGCGGGCGGACCACCGGGGCGCGCCGGCCTCGGGGTGCGCTGACCACGTTGCATCTGGCCGCCACCGTGCGGGCCGCGGCGCCGCATCAGCGGGTGCGGGGGCGCAGCGGCCCGGGGCTGGTGGTCCGGCGGGACGATCTCAGGCAAGCGGTGCGGGAGGGCCACGAGTCCAATCTCGTGCTGTTCGTGGTCGACGCCTCCGGGTCGATGGCCGCGCGGCAGCGGATGAGCGCCGTGAAGGGTGCCGTGTTGTCGCTGCTGCTCGACGCCTACCAGCGGCGGGACAAGGTGGGACTGGTGACCTTCCGCGGTGCGGCCGCCGAGGTGGCGCTGCCGCCGACCTCGTCCGTGGACGCGGCGGCGGCCCGGCTGGAGTCGCTGCCGACCGGCGGGCGTACACCGCTCGCGGCGGGGCTGCTCAGGGCGCACGAGGTGCTGCGCGTGGAGCGGCTGCGGGACCCGGCGCGGCGGCCGCTGGTCGTGGTGGTGACCGACGGGCGGGCCACCGGTGGCCCGCAGCCGGTCGCCCTCGCCGGGCGGGCGGCGCGGCTGCTGGCCGCCGAAGGGACGGCCTCCGTGGTGGTGGACTGCGAGGCGGGGCCGGTGCGCCTGGGTCTGGCGGGGCAGCTCGCGGGTGAGTTGGACGGTACGGCGGTGACGCTGGACGAGTTGCGGGCGGACTCGATCGCCGGGCTGGTCAGGGATGTGCAGGGTGCCGGAACGAGGAGGGCGGCGTAATGCCGAAGGGACAGCCGAGTGTCGTACCGCAGGATGGGCTGACGACGCGTCAGCGGCGCAACCGGCCGCTGGTCGTCGTGCACACGGGCGTCGGGAAGGGCAAGTCGACGGCCGCCTTCGGGCTGGCGCTGCGGGCCTGGAACCAGGGCTGGCCGATCGGGGTGTTCCAGTTCGTCAAGTCGGCGAAGTGGAAGGTCGGCGAGGAGAACGCGCTGCGGGTGCTCGGCGCCTCCGGCGAGGGGGGCAGCGTCGACTGGCACAAGATGGGCGAGGGCTGGTCCTGGGTGCAGCGGGACGCCCAGCTGGACAACGAGGAGAAGGCCCGGGAGGGCTGGGAGCAGGTCAAGCGGGACCTGGCCGCCGAGACGTACCGGCTGTACGTGCTGGACGAGTTCGCGTACCCGATGCACTGGGGCTGGGTCGACACCGACGAGGTCGTGTCGGTGCTGCGTAAGCGGCCCGGGACCCAGCACGTCGTGATCACCGGGCGGAACGCGCCGGAGAAGCTCGTGGACTTCGCCGACCTCGTGACCGACATGTCCAAGGTCAAACACCCGATGGACGCGGGGCAGAAGGGGCAGAGGGGCATCGAGTGGTGAGAGCGTCGGTGCCGTCGTCGGCACGAGCGTCCGCGGCGCCGCCCCGGCTGGTCGTCGCCGCGCCCTCGTCGGGCAGCGGCAAGACCACTGTCGCCACGGGCCTGATGGCCGCGCTCGCCGCGCGGGGGCTGGCCGTGTCCCCGCACAAGGTCGGGCCGGACTACATCGACCCCGGGTACCACTCGCTGGCCACCGGGCGGGTGGGGCGCAACCTGGACGCGTACCTGTGCGGGCCCGACCTGATCGGTCCGCTGTTCCTGCACGGGGCGCGCGGGTGCGACATCGCGGTCGTCGAAGGCGTGATGGGGCTGTACGACGGGGCCGCGGGGCAGGAGGAGCTGGCGTCCACGGCCCAGGTGGCGAAGCTGCTGCGGGCGCCGGTGGTGCTGGTCGTGGACGCGTCGTCGCAGTCCCGTTCGGTGGCGGCGCTGGTGCACGGGTTCGTGACGTGGGATCCGGAGGTGCGGATCGGGGGCGTGATCCTCAACAAGGTCGCGTCGGACCGTCACGAGGCTTTGCTGCGGGATGCGTTGGAGTCGTCGGGGGTGCCGGTGCTCGGTGTGGTGCGGCGGGCTCCGCGGGTCGGCACACCGTCGCGGCATCTGGGGCTGGTGCCAGTCGCCGAGCGGCGGGACAGTGCGGTGGAGGCGGTCGCGGCGATGGCCGCGCAGGTGGCCGCCGGGTGTGATCTGGAGGCGTTGGTCGCGCTGGCCCACAGGGCCGGGGACCTGTCGTGTGCGGAGTGGGACGCGGCGGCGGCTCTTGTTTCCTCTCCCCCGCCGCCCCTCCCCCTCCCTGCCCCGGGGGCCGGGCTCCCGGAGGGGCCGGCGGTGGTCGCCGTCGCCGGCGGGGCGGCGTTCTCGTTCTCCTACGCGGAGCATGCGGAGCTGCTCGCCGCTGCCGGGGCCGAGGTCGTCGTCTTCGATCCTCTGCGGGACGAGAAGCTGCCCGAGGGGACCCGGGGAGTGGTCGTCGGGGGCGGGTTTCCCGAGATGTACGCCACCGAGCTGTCGGCCAACGAGCCGCTGCGCAAGGCCGTCGCCGAACTGGCCCTGAGCGGTGCCCCGGTGGCCGCCGAGTGTGCGGGACTGCTGTATCTGTGCCGGGAGCTGGACGGTCTGCCCCTGTGCGGGGTGCTGGACGCCACCGCGCGGATGACCGAGCGGCTCACCCTCGGTTACCGGGACGCGGTGGCCGTGTCGGACAGCGTGCTGGCCCGGGCCGGGACGCGGATGCGGGGCCACGAGTTCCACCGCACCGTCGTCGAGCCCGGCGCGGGGGACGCGCCCGCGTGGGGTGTGCGGACACCGGAACCGCGCGTCGAGGGCTTCGTGCGGCGCGGTGTGCACGCCAGCTATCTGCACACGCACTGGGCGGCCGAGCCCGGGGTGGCCCGCCGGTTCGTGGAGCGGTGCCGGACCTCATGAGCGGCGGCGGGACGAGCGGCCGCGCGCGCGAGGCCGTCCTTGGGCCGCCGTCCCTCGTCGTCGGGGTCGGCGCCTCGAAGGGCGTCCCGGCCGAGGAGGTGCTCACGCTGATCGAGGCGGCCCTGCGCGACGCCGGGCTGTCCTCCGCCTCGCTCGCCCACCTGGCCACCGGGGACGCGAAGGCCGAGGAGCCCGGCATCGTGGAGGCGGCCCGGCGGCTGGGGGTGCCCCTGGTGGTCCACGGCTCCGAGGAACTGGCGCGCGTCGAGGTGCCCCACCCGTCCGACGCGCCGCTGGCCGCCGTCGGCATCCCGTCGGTCGCGGAGGCCGCCGCGCTGGCCGGCGGGGGTGAACTCCTCGTGCCCAAGCGCAAGTCGGAGCGCGCGGACGGGCAGCCGGCGAGGGCGACCTGTGCCGTCGTACGGCGGCCGGCACCGCACACGCACCCGCGCTCCCCTGCGAACTGAACCGGAGGACAGCATGCACGACCTGCGACACCACGGAGACGCCGAGGTCCGGGACGACGGCTCCGCGCTGGTCGACCTCGCCGTGAACGTCCGTGCGGGCACTCCCCCGGCGTGGCTGCGCGAGCACATCGCCGGGTCGGTGGCCGGCCTCGCCGCCTACCCGGACGGGCGGGCGGCGCGGGCCGCGGTGGCAGCGCGGCACGGGCTGCCAGTGGAGCGGGTGCTGCTGACGGCGGGGGCGGCGGAGGCGTTCGTGCTGCTGGCGCGGGCGCTGAAGGTGCGCCGGCCGGTGGTGGTGCATCCGCAGTTCACCGAGCCGGAGGCGGCGCTGCGGGACGCGGGGCACACGGTCGACCGGGTGCTGCTGCGGGAGGAGGACGGTTTCCGGCTGGATCCCGGCGCGGTTCCCGAGGCCGCGGACCTGGTGGTGATCGGCAACCCGACGAATCCGACGTCCGTACTGCACCCGGCCGCCGACATCGCCCGGCTCGCCCGGCCGGGCCGGACCCTGGTCGTGGACGAGGCGTTCCTGGACGCGGTGCCGGGCGAGCGGGAGGCACTGGCGGGCCGGACGGACGTACCGGGGCTGGTGGTCCTGCGCAGCCTCACCAAGACGTGGGGCCTGGCGGGACTGCGCATCGGGTACGTCCTGGCCGGGCCGGAGACGATCGGGCTGCTGACGCGGGCGCAGCCCCTGTGGCCGGTGTCCACGCCCGCGCTGGCGGCGGCGGAGGCGTGCGTGGGGCCCAGGGCTCTGGCGGAGGCGGACGAGGCGGCCCGCCGCACCGCCGCGGACCGCTCCCGTCTCCTCACCGGCCTCGGGGAGTTCGCCGACCGCGGGGTACGGGCCGTGGAAGGCGCCGAGGGCCCCTTCGTCCTCCTGCGTCTCCCGCACGCGGCGGCCGTACGGGAACGCCTGCGCGCACTCGGTTTCGCGGTACGGCGCGGGGACACCTTCCCGGGCCTCGACCAGCGCTGGCTGCGCGTCGCGGTACGCGACCGTGGGACGACGGACGCGTTCCTGGAGGCGCTGGGCCGGGCCCTGGACGCGAGCCGAGCCGAGCCGAGCTGAGCCGCGCACGGCGGCGGCCCGGCCGCGGCGGCCCGTCCCCCACCCGCCGGCCCCGGGCCGCCGGCCTCGTCGTAGTGGCCGCCGGTGTCAGGTGCGGCGGCCACGACACGCCGGTGTCAGGCGCGGCGCCCCCTGCGGGACAGCAGGACCGCCGCGCCGCCCGCCGCGAGGAGGGCGAGGGCGCCGCCCGCGACGTACGGAGTCGTCGAGTCGCCGCCCGTCTCCGCCAGGTCCGCCCGGGCCGGTGCCGCCTGTTCGGCCCGTGCGCCCTGGGGCTTGACGTCGGTGTCGGTGCCGCTGCCGGCCGGGGGTGCGGCCGTGTCGGCCCGCTCCTCCTCCTGCTGCCGCTCCGGCTCCGGCTCCTGCTGCTCGGCGGGAGCGGCGGGAGCGGCGGGAGCGGGGGCGGCATCGGCGCCCGGGGCCTCGCACGTGGCCTCGGCGAGGGTGACGGTGCCGTTGACCTCGGCGACGTTCAGCTTCAGCGGGTTGACGGACACCTTGAGCTGCAGTGCGGTGGCGGCGGCCGTACGGGAGGTGGTCTCCGTCTTCGACAGGTCCAGGCGGACCTCGCCGACGCCCGGCACCTTGACCTCGGTGGGGCCGGAGGCGGTCAGCCTGGTGCGCTTGCCGAGCACCGTCACCGTGCCGGGCAGGGTGGCCGAGGCGAGCGGGGTGCGACCGGTTTCGCAGACGGCCTTGGAGGTGACCGTCTCGAGCTCGACGAGCGACAGCAGGGGAAGTCCGGGCAGATGGATCCGGGCCTTGGCGAGGGTGGTGGAGGCCTCGGCCCTGTTCCCCTCGACCGTCGCCTTCGCGTCGGCCACCTCCGCGCGCAGCACGCTGAAGGGCTTGCCCTTGTCGACGCCCTCCAGGTCCGCGGTGAGGGCGGTCCTGCGCGCGCTCTGCGGCGCGTGGACCTCGTTGAGGGAGACCGTGAGCGGGACGTTCGCGGTCTTGTCGAGCAGGGCGACGTCGAGCCCGGTGCGCAGGACGGCCGCGCTCGCGCTGCCGTGTTCCCCGGTGGCCTGCGCCGTGCCCGCTCCGGCCAGTGCCGCGGGACCTGCGGCAAGGACGGTGGCCGTGGCGACGACGGCCCAACGGCGTGCGGGCATACGGAAGTTGGTGCTGTTCAAGGTGGTGGGACCCCCATGAGACGTGGGTGGGACCCGGAAAGAATGACCGCATCCGGAGGGGATCGTCAGCAATCCGACAACTCTTCACTCCTTCGTGGCGAGTCCGCCGATGCATTCGATTCCCGGAGGTTCCAGGGGCACGGCCGTTCCCCTCCGTCGTCCGAGCACCACCCGGTGGGCGGGTTTCGGCCACCGGGCCGTGTCCTCCGCTCCGCACCATGCCCCCGGACCGCGGCGTCCCTCCGCACCACGCTCCCGGGCCGTGTCGTCCCTACGCGACCACGTGCCCGTTCAGTACCACCCTGCGCGGGTCCGCCAGCACCCGTACGTCGGCGCGCGGGTCGGAGGCGTAGACGACGAGGTCGGCCGGGGCGCCCTCGTCCAGGCCGGGGCGTCCGAGCCAGGCGCGGGCCGCCCAGGTGCCGGCCGCGAGGGCGTCGACGGGCGGGATGCCGGCGGTGACGAGTTCGGCGACCTCGGCCCCCGCGAGGCCGTGCGGGAGGGTGCCTCCGGCGTCCGTACCGACGAAGACGGGGATACCGGCGTCGTAGGCGGAGCGCACGGTGTCGTAGCGGCGCTCGTGGAGCCGGCGCAGGTGGGCCGACCAACGCGGGAACTTGGACTCGCCGCCGTCGGCGAGGCCCGGGAAGGTGGCGATGTTGACGAGGGTCGGGACGATCGCCACGCCCCGTTCGGCGAACAGCGGGATGGTGTCGTCGGTCAGGCCCGTCGCGTGCTCGACGCAGTCGATGCCGGCCTCGACCAGGTCCCGCAGGGAGTCCTCGGCGAAGCAGTGCGCGGTGACGCGGGCGCCCAGCCGGTGCGCCTCGGCGATCGCCGCCTCGACGGCACCGCGCGGCCAGCAGGCCGACAGGTCGCCGAGGTCGCGGTCGATCCAGTCGCCGACGAGTTTCACCCAGCCGTCGCCGCGCCGGGCCTCCTGCGCGACGTACGCGACGAGGTCGTCGGGTTCGACCTCCCATGCGTAGTTGCGGATGTAGCGGCGGGTGCGGGCGATGTGCCGGCCGGCCCGGATGATCTTCGGGAGGTCGTCGCGGTCGTCGATCCAGCGGGTGTCGGACGGTGATCCCGCGTCCCGCAGCAGCAGGGCGCCGGCGTCGCGGTCGGTGAGCGCCTGCTTCTCGGCGACGTGGTCGGGGACCGCCCCGTGCCGGTCGAGGCCCACGTGGCAGTGGGCGTCGACCAGTCCGGGCAGCACCCAGCCCTCGACGGTCCTCACGTCGCGGGCCCCGGCGGGGCGGTCGTAGGAGATCCGGCCGTCGACGACCCACAGCTCGTCGCGGACCTCGTCGGGTCCGACGAGGATCCGCCCCTTCACGTGCAGCACCGCGCGTTCGCTCATGCACGGCACTTTATTGAACTCTCCCCCAGTTGGAGCAGAGGGATTCCTGGCTCAGGAATCCCCACAGGTCAGCGACCTGCGAGGTCCTGCTCCCTCACCACCGGCCGGGACGGAACCCGCCCGGTCTGCCGAGCAACGCTCGGGTAGGTCGTCCTGGCTGTCGATCGACACGGTGTGCGCGCTCGGTTCTCGCAGCGCACGGCAGGAACTTCACCCGTTCGAAGGAGATCAGGTGAGCCGCGGGCTGGACTTGCCCACCTGCTCGGAGGTCTCCTCCTCCACGTCCGCCATGGCGGGGTCGAGGAGCCGGGAGAGGAAGTGCCGGGTGCGTTCGTGCCGGGGGGCGCCGATGACCTGGTCGGGGGCGCCGTCCTCGACGATCACCCCGCCGTCCATGAAGACGACCCGGTCGGCGACCTCGCGGGCGAAGGTCATCTCGTGGGTGACGACCATCATCGTCATGCCCTCGTCGGCCAGCATCCGCATCACCGCCAGCACGTCGCCGACCAGCTCGGGGTCGAGCGCCGAGGTCGGCTCGTCGAACAGCATCACCTCGGGGCCCATGGCCAGCGCCCGGGCGATGGCGACGCGCTGCTGCTGGCCGCCGGAGAGGGAGGACGGGTAGGCGTCCGCCTTCTCCGCGAGACCGACCCGCTCCAGGTTCGCGGCGGCGGTCCGGGCGGCCTCCGCCTTGCCCCGCTTCAGCACCCGGCGCTGCGGCAGGGTGAGGTTCTCGGTGACGGTGAGGTGCGGGAAGAGGTTGAACTGCTGGAAGACCATGCCGATCCGGCGGCGGGCGGCGTCGATGTCGACGTCCGGGTCGGTGAGCTCCGTACCGCCGACGTACACCTGACCCTTGGTGGGTTCCTCGAGCAGGTTCACGCACCGCAGGAGGGTCGACTTGCCCGAGCCGGACGGCCCGATCACGCAGACGACCTCGCCCCGGCGGATCTCCAGGTCGATGCCGCGCAGCACCTCGTTGCTGCCGAACGACTTGTGCAGCCCGCTGACCCGGATCTCCGGGTTACCGGTCCGGCTCTCCGGCTGCTCGCCGGTCTGCCCGTCCGGCTGGTTGTCCGGCTGGCTCATTTGACGGCCTCCTGGGCCTTGGCCTCCATACGGCGTACGACGAAGCCGAGCGGAATGGTGATCAGCAGGTAGCACAGGCCGGCGACCAGGATCGGGGTGGAGTTGGCGGTCTGGCTGGCCAGGTCGCGGCCGTACTTGGACAGTTCGCGCTCCTCCAGGGTGACGCCGAGGAACAGCACCAGCGAGGAGTCCTTGAAGAGCAGGACGAGTTCGTTGGTGAGCGGCGGCAGGATGACCCGGAAAGCCTGCGGGATGATGATCGAGACCATGGCCCGCGCGGGCGAGAAACCCAGCGAACGGGCCGCCTCCATCTGCCCCTTGGGCACCGCCTGGATGCCCGCGCGGATCGTCTCGGCCATGTAGGCGGCGGCCACCAGGCCGAGCGCGAGGGCGACCTTGCCGTAGGTGCCGCCGACGATCTCCGTGCCGGGGAAGGCGAGCGGCACGGCCACGCCGATGAAGATGAAGATCAGCAGGGCGGGCAGGCCCCGGAAGATCTCGATGTAGATGCCCGCCAGCCAGCGGTACGGGCCGACCGACGACAGCCGCATCAGCGCGAGGAGCAGGCCGAGGGCGAGTCCGACGACGAAGCCGGTCACCGTGTAGAGCACGGTGTTCTTCAGCGCCAGGGTGATGATGTCCGGGAACATCCGCTCGGCGATGTCGAGCTGGGCGAACTGGTTCTTCAGCCTGCCCCAGTCCGCCGAGGCCACGAAGGCGGCCACGGCGGCGACGAAGACGACGTACTGGGCGCCGCGCGACAGCCGGCGCTTCTGGCTCCGGGTCAGGCCCTTCTTCCGCAGCTCCGGAGGCACCTTCGTGTCGGCCATGGGATCAGGTGGCAGACGGTTCGGCGGCGGACTCGTCGTACGGGCCGATCCACTGCTCGTACAGCTTCTTGTACGTGCCGTCGGCCTTGGCGTCCGAGAGCGCCTTGTTGACGGCCTTCTGGAGCGCGGTGTTGCCCTTCTTCACGGTGAAGCCGTACTGCTCACCGGTGTCGAGGTTGTCGACGACCTCGAAGGCGTCGGCGGTGGCCTTGTCCTTGAGCCAGCCCTGGACCACCGGGAAGTCGATGACGACGGCCTTGACCTGGCCGGTACGCAGGCCGTTGAGGACGGCGTCGGAGGACTCGAAGGAGACCGGGTCGAAGCCCTCCTTCTTGACGTAGTCCTCGCCGGTGGTCTGCGCCTGGGCGCCGATCTTGACGTTCTTCGACTTCACGTCGGCGAGCGAGGTGACGCCGGCCTTCTTGTCGACGAGGACGGCCTGGGTGGCGTTGAAGTACGGGTCCGAGAAGTCGACGTTCTTCTTGCGTTCCTCGGTGATGGTCATACCGGCCGCGGCCAGGTCGCACTCGCCGGAGTTGAGGAACGCGCCGGTCTTGAAGTTCTCGAACGGTGTGTCGACGATCGCCTGCTTCACTTCCAGGTCGTCGGCGACCAGGTCGATCAGCGCCACGTCGAAGCCCTGCACCTTGCCGTCGATCTCCGACTGGAAGGGCGGGTACGGGAGGTGGGTGCAGGTGGTGAGCTGCCCCGCCTTGGCGAGTTCGACGCCGCCGGCCGCGGTCTTGGAGGCGCCGCCGTCCCCGTCGTCGGTGGAGGTGCAGGCGGTCAGGAGCACCAGCCCGGCCGTCGCGGTGGTGGCGGCCAGAACACGGGTCCTGCGGCCGAGGAGCGTCTTCACTGAGGCCTCCTGGTAGGGAACAAATGAGGTTCTGATTATAAGGAGAAGTTTGGGTTACTCAAACCAAACCGATGGCTGCGGCGCCGTCCGACCTAAGAACCGGGCGTGGGAAGGGACTTCCCGGCAGTCCGACCGGGCGCCCTGACGTCCGGACCGGGCGCCCCGTCGGCCCGGCCCGGACGTCAGGGCGGGCTCCCGGGGCCCGGACCGGGTTCACCGGGAGCCGGGGATACGCTCGACTCCGTCGAACCCGTGCCCCATGCCCCGTGCCCCGCGCACGACCCGTGGCGCCGTAGAGCCGTGATCTGGAGAGCAACGCCGTGAGCACCCACCCCTTCCTCGGTCTGGCCCCGCTGAGCGCCGCGCGCTTCGCCTCGATCGAGGACCGCGTGGCGCGGCTGCTGCGCACCACGCAGGACGTCGTGATCATGCAGGGCGAGGCGCTGCTTCCACTGGAAGGCGCGATCCGCGCGACCGCCGGCCCCGGCACGACCGCGCTGAACGTCGTCACGGGCCCGTACGGGCAGACCTTCGGCGACTGGCTGCGGGACTGCGGCGCCGCGGTGATCGATCTGGCGGTGCCGTTCCACACGGCGGTGACGGCCGGGCAGATCCGCGAGGCCTTCGCCGCGCACCCGGAGATCGACTTCGTCTCCCTGGTGCACGCGGAGGCGGCCACCGGCAACACCAACCCGGTCGCGGAGATCGGCGAGGCGGTGCGGGCGCACGGGGCGCTGTTCTACCTGGACGCGGTGGCGTCGATCGGGGCGGAACCGGTGCTGCCGGACGCGTGGGGCGTGGACCTGTGCGTGATCGGGGCGCAGAAGGCGATGGGCGGCCCGGCCGGCGTGTCGGCGGTGTCGGTGAGCGAGCGGGCGTGGGCCCGGATGGCGGCGAACCCGCGGGCGCCGCGCCGCTCGTACCTGTCCCTGCTGGACTGGAAGCAGCGCTGGATCGACGGGGGTCGCGCGGTACTGCCGCACGCTCCGGCACAGCTGGAGATGCTGGCGCTGGAGGCGTGCGTGGAGCGCATCGAGGCGGTGGGCCTGGAGACGCTGACGGCACGGCACGCGGCGGCCGCGGCGGCGACCCGGGCGGGGGCGCTCGCACTGGGCGGCGGCCTGGAGCCGTACGTCCACGACGCGGCGGAGGCGGCCCCGGTCGCCACGACCCTGCGGGCCCCGTCGGGCGCGGTGGCCTCCGAACTGGTGGCCCGCGCCCTGGCCGTGGACCCGGCGCTGCCGCTGGCGGCGGGGGGCGGGTCGCTGGCGAAGGAGATGATCCGCGTCAACCACTACGGCCCTGACGCGACCCGGGGCGCGGTCCGGGCGAGCCTGACGGCCCTGGGCACGGCACTGGCGGAGCAGGGCCTGCCGGTGGACGTGCAGGGGGCCCTGCGAGCGGCCGACCACGGCTGGCGGTAGGCGACCGACCGCCGCCCCGCCCGGCGCCGGGCAGCCGGCACTCGCCCGCCGGGGCGCACGCGGGCCGCAGGGGTCGACGCCGGCCCCTTTCCGGAGCGCGTCGCCGACGGCACCGCAGCGTGACAACGGTGTCACCGAACGGGACACAGGAATCCAGGCATAAATTCACAGGATTACCGGAAGCCTTTCCCGGGTATTCTCGCTCGCCATTCTCCCCCTTATTTAAATAATACCTTCCAGAGCAGTTTCCCATGTCCTTCTGCCCCCTTTCATCGACCCTAAACGCATCGATTTTCCACAGTCCGGAACCGACGCATCCCGGACATGATCGCGGGCGTTATGGACTTGTGACCAGCTCCACAAGGTGGCCGATTTGCGGCTTGAATCCCGCCCGAACAGGGACATTCCGCCAGGCTTCCGCTTGCGGCTTCACGCTCGCGCGATAACATAGACAAGCCACTCAGGTAACCCCGACAGCCGATGCATTTTCGAATTTACCTGGGTAAGTTCAATTCACATGACTGCCGCACAAGCAGACCCGCAAATCGACCGCCCCGCCCCGGCGGACGGAGCCGCGCTGTGGCGGATAGCAAGGGACTCGAAAACCCTCGACCTGAACTCGTCGTACAGCTATCTCCTGTGGTGCCGGGACTTCGCCGCCACATCCGCCGTCGCACGTGACGCCGGCGGGGAGCCGATCGGCTTCGTCACCGGCTACGTACGGCCGGACAGCCCGCACACCCTGCTCGTCTGGCAGGTCGCGGTGGACGAGACGCACCGCGGCCGGGGCCTGGCCGCCGCTCTGCTCGACGGTCTGGCCGCACGGACCGTCGCGGAACACGGAGTGACCACCGTGGAGACCACCATCACACCGGGGAACACCGCGTCCGAGCGCCTGTTCACCGCGTTCGCCGAACGCCACGGGGCCCGGCTGGAGCGCGAGGTGCTGTTCGAGGCGGAGCAGTTCCCCGACGGACCGCACGAGCCCGAGGTGCTGTACCGCATCGGTCCCCTCTCCCCCTGACCACCGGCCCCACGCACACGGACCCGTGCGTCACCCCGCCGGTCCCGGACTCCCTCTGACTTCCCACGCCACTGAGGAGCGATTCGTCGTGACCATCACCCAGCCCGATCTGAGCGTCTTCGAGACCCTTGAGTCCGAGGTGCGCAGCTACTGCCGCGGCTGGCCCACCGTGTTCGACCGAGCGCACGGCAGCCGCATGTACGACGAGGACGGCCATGAGTACCTCGACTTCTTCGCCGGAGCCGGCTCACTCAACTACGGCCACAACAACCCGGTACTGAAACGGGCGCTGATCGACTACCTGGAGCGGGACGGCGTCACGCACGGGCTCGACATGTCGACGACGGCCAAGCGCGCGTTCCTGGAGTCCTTCCAGAACTGGATCCTGCGTCCGCGCGACCTGCCGTACAAGGTCATGTTCCCGGGCCCGACCGGCACCAACGCCGTGGAGTCGGCGCTGAAGCTGGCCCGGAAGGTGAAGGGCCGCGAGGCGATCGTCTCGTTCACCAACGCCTTCCACGGCATGTCGCTGGGCTCCCTCGCCGTGACCGGCAACGCCTTCAAACGCGCCGGGGCGGGCATCCCGCTGGTGCACGGCACGCCGATGCCGTTCGACAACTACTTCGACGGCCAGGTCCCCGACTTCCTGTGGTTCGAGCGGCTCCTGGAGGACCAGGGCTCCGGCCTCAACAAGCCCGCCGCGGTGATCGTCGAGACCGTGCAGGGCGAAGGCGGCATCAACGTCGCCCGGCCCGAGTGGCTGCGCGCCCTGGCCGAGCTGTGCGAACGCCAGGACATGCTGCTCATCGTCGACGACATCCAGATGGGCTGCGGCCGCACCGGCGCCTTCTTCTCCTTCGAGGAGGCCGGCATCACGCCCGACATCGTCACCGTGTCCAAGTCGATCAGCGGCTACGGACTGCCGATGGCGCTGACCCTGTTCAAGCCCGAGCTGGACATCTGGGAGCCGGGCGAGCACAACGGCACCTTCCGCGGCAACAACCCGGCCTTCGTCACGGCGACCGCCGCCCTCGAGGCCTACTGGGCCGACGGGTCGGCGATGGAGAAGCAGACCCGTGCGCGCGGCGAGCAGGTCGAGCAGGCGATGGCCGCCATCGCCGAGGAGAACCGCGCCGACGTGAAGGAGTACCGCGGTCGCGGGCTCGTGTGGGGCATGGAGTTCCACGACAAGGCGCGGGCCGGACACATCGCCGCGCGCGCCTTCGAGCTCGGGCTGCTGATCGAGACGTCCGGCCCGGAGAGCGAGGTCGTCAAACTCCTTCCGGCCCTGACCATCACCCCGGACGAGCTGGACGAGGGGCTGACCACACTGGCCCGCGCCGTCCGCGAGACCGCCTGAACCGTCCGGACCACCGGAATACTCCGGTCCGTCCGGGCCACCCGAACAGGGTGGACCCCCTGAACCGTCCGCTGAACCGTCCGGGTCCCGGGCCTCGGCCCGGGACCCGGACGGACGGCGGGCACCACCGGCACCATCACCGAGGAGGCATCGCAGCACCGTGATTGTCCGTTCCTTCAAGGAGCTCGAAGGTACCGACCGGCACGTGAAGTCCGCGTCCGGTACCTGGGAGAGCAAGCGCATCGTCCTCGCCAAGGAGAACGTCGGCTTCTCCCTGCACGAGACCATCCTGTACACCGGTACGGAGACGTCGATGTGGTACGCGAACCACATCGAGGCCGTCGTCTGCGTGGAAGGAGAGGCCGAACTCACCGACCACGACTCCGGGCTGACGCACACGATCACGCCCGGGACGATGTACCTCCTCGACGGGCACGAGAAGCACACGCTGCGGGTCAAGAAGGACTTCCGCTGCATCTGCGTCTTCAATCCGCCCGTGACCGGACGGGAGGACCACGACGAGAACGGCGTATACCCGCTGCTCACCGAGGAGGTGTGAGGTTCCATGACCACCGCTGCCGTCAGCACCCAGACTCACGTCCCCGACCTCTATCCCACCCGAGGCAACGCCGAGGTGCTCACCCCCCGGCAGGACCCGGTCGTCTGGGGCGCCCCCGACGCCCCCGGCCCGATCGCTCCGGCCGACCTGGGGTCGTTCGAGCGTGACGGTTTCCTCGCCATCGATCAGCTGATCACCGACGACGAGGTGGCCGTCTACCGGGACGAACTGAACCGGCTGGTCTCCGACCCGGCGATCCGGGCCGACGACCGGTCGATCGTCGAGCCGCAGTCCAAGGAGATCCGGTCGGTCTTCGAGGTCCACCGGATCAGCGAGGTGTTCGCGCGGCTGGTGCGCGACGAGCGCGTCGTCGGCCGGGCCCGGCAGATCCTCGGCTCCGACGTGTACGTCCACCAGTCGCGGATCAACGTCAAGCCGGGCTTCGGGGCCAGTGGCTTCTACTGGCACTCGGACTTCGAGACCTGGCACGCCGAGGACGGACTGCCGCGGATGCGGGCGGTGTCGGTGTCGATCGCGCTCACCGAGAACTTCGACACCAACGGCGGGCTCATGATCATGCCGGGGTCGCACAAGACGTTCCTCGGGTGTGCGGGGGCCACGCCGAAGGACAACTACAAGAAGTCGCTGCAGATGCAGGACGCGGGTACGCCCTCCGACGAGGGGCTGACCTCGCTGGCGTCCGAGCACGGCATCAAGCTGTTCACCGGCAAGGCCGGCTCGGCTACCTGGTTCGACTGCAACTGCATGCACGGCTCCGGGGACAACATCACGCCGTTCCCGCGCAGCAACGTGTTCATCGTGTTCAACAGCGTCGAGAACACGGCCGTGGAGCCGTTCGCGGCGCCGGTCCGGCGGCCCGAGTACATCGGGGCCCGGGACTTCACTCCGGTGAGGTGACCACGCCGGCCTGAACGCGCCGGCGTGACCATGACTGCGGGCCGGGCCTCCTCGTGTGGGACGGGGGGCACCGGCCCGCTGCCGTTCCCGGCCCGCGCAGCCCGTGGTCACCCGGGCGGCCCCGGGTGGGCACGCGCGGCTCAGCCGGGCAGCGCGTCCAGCAACCGGTCCACGTCGGCCGGGGTGTTGTAGAGGTGGAAGGACGCCCGCAGATGGCCGGCCCGGTCGGACAGGGCGAAGCCCGCCCTGCTCAACTCCGGCTGGAGACGGCCCAGTCCCGGCACGGACACGATGGCCGAACCGGGCGAGGGCACGGGCTCGTGGCCCCGCGCGACGAGCCCCGCCCGGAAGCGGTCGGCGAGGGCGACATCGTGGGCGTGGACGGCGTCCACCCCGATCTCCTCGACGAGTTCGAGGGAGACCCGCAGCCCCGCGTAGGTGAAGAGGGCGGGGCTCGTGTCGAACCGGCGGGCGGAGTGGGCGAGTTCGGCGACGGGCCCGTAGCAGCTGGCCCAGGGTTCCTCCCCCGCGGCCCAGGACGCCTGTACGGGGACCAGGTCGCCGAAGTCCTCCGGTACGGCCAGGAAGGCTCCGCCGTGCGGGCCCAGCAGCCACTTGTAGACGATGGTGACGGAGTAGTCGAAGGCACCGGCGTCGACCGGCAGCCAGCCGATGGCCTGGGAGAGGTCGACGTAGGTACGCGCGCCGTGTTCCCGGGCCGCCTCCCGCAGCGCGGGCAGATCGGCGATCCGGCCGTCGGCGGACTGCACGGCGCTGACGGCGACGAGGGCGGTGTCCGGGCCGACGGACTCGGCGAGCCGCTCCAGCGGCACGGCCCGCACCTTGAGGTCGCCGCGGACGTGGAACGGGTTGAGCACCGAGGCGAAGTCGTTCTCGACGGTGAGCACCTCGGCGCCCGGCTGCAGTGAGGCCGCGATCAGCGCGGTGTACAGGGTGACGCCGGCCCCGGCCGCCACGCGCTCGACGGGGACGCCGACCAGCCGGGCGTACGCGGCCCGGCTCGCCTCGACGTCGTCGTACAGCGGATCCAGCGGACCGCCCTCGGCCCTCAGCCGCACGGCGTCCCCGAGGGCGGTCACCGTACGGGCGGGCAGGAGAGCGTTGGCGGCGGTGTTCAGGAAGGTGTTCTTCGGGGTGAACTCGGCACGGACGAGATGCTCGAAGGTCTCGAAGGTCTCCATGGGACCACTCTGCGGCCCTGGGATCTCCCCGTCCATCGGCTTGTTCTGCACGAAACCGCCAAGGAACCCTTATGGATACGTCTTGACCTGCGAAGACGCGAGGCGGTGGGTTCGGCTCGGCGGTTTCGGCGCGGCCGGTCAGGTCTGCGGCACCGCGCAGCCGTCGGGACCGCAGACCTCCGCTTCGCCCTCGACGGTCTTCAGCCGCGGACGCGCGTCCCAGGCCTGGGTCAGCGCTTGGGTGAACACCTCGGCGGGCTGGGCGCCGGAAACACCGTACGTGCGGTCGAGGACGAAGAAGGGCACGCCCCGCGCGCCGAGTTCCGCGGCCTCCCGCTGGTCCTCGCGCACCTCGGCGGCGTACGCCTCCGGGTCGGCGAGGACCGCGCGGGCGGCGTCGGTGTCGAGGCCGGCGGCGCCGGCGAGTTCGAGGAGGCGGTCGTCGTCGCCGAAGACGGACCGCTCCTCGGCGAAGTTCGCCTGGTAGAGCAGGTCGAGCAGCTCCACCTGGCGGCCCTTCTCGCGGGCGAAGTGCAGCAGGCGGTGCATGTCGAAGGTGCCGCCGTGGTCACGGCCCCGGGTGCGGTACGGCAGTCCCTCGGCGGCGGCCTGGGCGCCCAGGTTGTCCTCGCCGGCCTCGGCCTGCGCCTGGCTCATGCCGTACTTCTTGGTGAGCATCGAGAGGACGGGCTGGGTGTCGTCCTTGGCCCGGCCCGGGTCCAGCTCGAAGGAGCGGTGCACCACTTCGACGTCGTCCCGGTGCGGGAACTCGCCGAGCGCCTTCTCGAAGCGGGCCTTGCCCACGTAGCACCAGGGGCAGGCGATGTCCGACCAGATCTCGACACGCATCGTTGAGGCACTCTCCCAGTCGTAGGGGCGCGGAGACGCCCTCCGCTGACTGCGTGAACCTTCAACCAGTGCGGTTCATTCCCCGGGCACCGCGAAGCGCGGGTACAGGTGGTGGTCGTCGGGGGCGTGCGGATGGGCCGGGTCGGGGGTCCAGCCCAGGCGGGCGTAGAAGGCCTGGACGCGGCGGTTGTCGACGTGCACGTCGAGTACGGCGGTGCGCAGACCGTTCGCCCGCCATTCCTCGACACAGGCGGTGCGCAGGGCCGTGCCGATGCCGGTGCGCCAGTGGTCGGGGGCGACGTGGAACTGGAACAGCCTGACCGTGCCGGCGGGAGCGTCCGGCGGGGTGCGGAAGGAGGCGAGGCCGGCGAGGTGTCCGTCCCGCACCGCGCACAGGACCCGCCCCTCGGGCCGCGTGACGGCCCCCTCCATACGGCCGGCCGGTGCCGTCCTCGGGGATGCCGTCCGGGCGGTACGCGGAGCGGGCCCTCAGGTGCAGCGCGGCGATGTCGGCGGCCTCGGCGGCGAGGGCGGTCCTGATCACCGGGGAATCCATGGTCCGGTGCGTTGCGGTCATGCGGCTCAGGAGATGCGCGGGCGGGACGGCGGTTCCCTGTCGGACGGTGGCGCCCCGCCCGGGCCACAGGGCTCCGCCGCTCCCGCCGCTGCCGCCCTCAGCTGCCGTCGCGCAGGTCCTGCGGCCAGTTCGGCCGGAACTCGATGTGGTCGTAGGTGACCACGCAGCCCTCGCCCATCGGGGACTGGGTCATGAAGCCGACGAGGGCGGCTCCCGTCTCCTTCTCCGCGTCGAGGGTGAAGAGGCGGACGAAGGTCCAGTGCTCGCCGTCGCGGGAGGCGTGGAAGGCGAAGGCGCGGCCGGTGCGACTGATCCTCAGCCACACGGAACTGCCGTCCACGGTGAAGGAGTTGGCGTCGTCGGAGTGGCCCCGGGTGACGACCGTGCAGATGGTGGGCACGTCCGGGGAGTACTCCAGGCACAGCTTGGCCCAGTTCCGCTCACCGGTGTGGACGTAGAGCACTCCGGCGTCGAAGGCGGCGGCGAAGCCGACCGTGACCCGGGCGATCAGCTGGAAGTCGCCCTCGGGAGCGCCCAGCAGCCGGGGTGCGTCGGCAGCGGGGTCCAGGGCCTCCCCGGTGGGCGGTACGAAACGGTCCTGGCGCGGTCCGGCCCAGCCGGTGAGGACGCCGTCCTCGTGGGACCAGTGTCCGTCGGGACCGTACGTGCGCAGGGGAAAAGGCAGTTCTGGGAGCTTCACGTCCATGGGGGGAGTCTCGCAGGTTCCCCACGCGCGGGGGCCCGTCCGGCAGATCGTGCCGGACGAACCCCCTGTGCACGCGGTCGAACCTGCTCCGCCGTGCGCGGTCAGCGCTCCAGGCGGCCGTTGAACCGGCGGGGCAGCCCGAGCGGGTTGTCGTCCCGCAGCTCCTGCGGCAGGAGGGACTGCGGGCTGTTCTGGTAGGCGACGGGGCGCAGCCAGCGCTCGATGGCGGTGCCGCCGACCGAGGTGGAGGTGGAGGTCGTCGCCGGGTAGGGGCCGCCGTGGTGCTGGGCGGGGGCGACCGCGACACCGGTCGGCCAGGCGTTGACGAGCACCCGGCCGGCGAGCGGGGTCAGCTCGCCGAGGATCTCCGCGCCCCGGCCCTGCCCCGCGCCCTCCTCCTCGGAGAGGTGGACGGTGGCGGTGAGGTTGCCGGGGAGGCGGGAGAGGACGGCGCGGACCTCCGCGTCGTCCTCGTAGCGGACCACGACGGTGACCGGGCCGAAGCACTCCTCCAGGAGAAGGTCGTGCTCGCCCTCCGCGGCGAGCCTGCTCGCCGGCACGGTGAGGAAGCCGGCGCTGACGGTGTGCTCGCCGCCCGCGCCCGGCGTCACCGGGGACTCCACGTCGGGCAGCCGGGTCCGCTCGGCGACCCCGGCGACGAAGTGGTCGCGCATGCGGTGGTCGAGCAGGACACCGGCGTCGGTGTCGCTGACGGCGTCGGTCAGGGACTTGACCAGGCGGTCGCCGGCCGCGCTCGCCGGGGCGAGGACGAGACCCGGCTTCACGCAGAACTGGCCGACGCCGAGCGTCATCGAGCCGGCGAGCCCGGCACCGATCGCCTCGGCGCGCTCGGCGGCGGCGGCCTCCGTGACGAGGACCGGGTTCAGGGAGCCCAGCTCCCCGTGGAACGGGATCGGGACCGGGCGGGCGGCCGCCGTGTCGAAGAGGGCCCGGCCGCCGCGCACCGAGCCGGTGAAGCCGGCCGCCGCGACCAGCGGGTGCCGGACCAGCTCGACGCCGGCCTCGAAGCCGTGCACCAGACCGAGCACGCCCTCGGGGACGCCGTGCCGGGCCGCCGCCCGGCGCAGCACCTTGGCGACCAGCTCGGACAGGCCGGGATGGTCGGGGTGGGCCTTGACGACCACGGGGCAGCCGGCCGCGAGGGCACTCGCGGTGTCGCCGCCGGGGACGGAGAAGGCGAAGGGGAAGTTGGAGGCCGAGTAGACGGCGACCACACCCAGCGGGACCTTGTAGCGGCGCAGGTCCGGGACGGGCGGGGTCGCGGTGTCGTCGGGGTGGTCGATGACGACGTCGAGGAAGGCGCCCTCGTCGACGATGTCGGCGAAGGAACGCAACTGGTAGCAGGTGCGGGCGAGTTCGCCGGTGAGGCGGACCGGTCCGAGGGCGGTCTCGGCATCGGCGGCCTCGATGAGCGTGCCCTTGGCGGCCTCGAGTTCGTCGGCGGCCGAGCGCAGGAAGGCCGAGCGGACGGTGCGGTCGGCAAGTGCGCCCCGTGCCTGGTGGGCGGCCCGGACGGTGGCGTCCACCTCCTGGACCGTGGCCTCCACCGCGACCTGTTCCCGCTGCTTCCCGGTTCGGGGGTCGACACTCCAGACTGGTGCTGCTGCCACCGCGAGTCCCTCCGCTTGACTGCCGCTTGCAATGCCGCAGTATGTACGTCATCCACCAGGGGTGTTCGATATACTGAACACTGTCTCTGGTGATGAATATGCTGTTGGAGACTATAACTTCAGCTCCTCGTCGAACGAAGGGTCAAGGGCATGTCGGCTGGCGAGACGGGCGGCGGCGCGCAGGTCAAATCCGCGGTGCGGACCGTTGAACTGCTCGAGTACTTCGCCGGGCGCCCCGGCATGCACTCCCTGGCGGCGGTCCAGGAGGCCGTCGGCTATCCCAAGTCGAGTCTCTACATGCTGCTGCGCACCCTCGTCGACCTCGGCTGGGTGGAGACGGACGCGACGGGCACGCGGTACGGCATCGGCGTGAGGGCACTGCTCGTGGGCACGTCGTACATCGACGGGGACGAGGTCGTGGCGGCGGCCCGGCCCACGCTGGACCGGCTGTCGGACGACACCACGGAGACGATCCACCTCGCCCGGCTCGACGGCACCAACGTGGTGTATCTGGCCACCCGGCAGTCGCAGCACTACCTGCGCCCCTTCACCCGGGTCGGCCGCCGGCTGCCCGCGCACTCGACGTCGCTCGGCAAGGCGCTGCTGAGCACGTACACGGACGAGCAGGTGCGCAAGATGCTCCCGGAGACGCTGCCCGCCCTCACCGAACACACGATCACCGACCGGGAGAAGCTCATCGAGGAGCTGCACCAGGTGCGGGAGCAGGGCTTCGCGGTGGACCGCGAGGAGAACACGCTGGGGCTGCGCTGCTTCGGGGTGGCGATCGCGTACCGCACCCCCGCGCGGGACGCGATCAGCTGCTCGGTGCCGGTCGCCCGGCTCACCCCCGCGCACGAGCAGATGGTCAAGGACGCCCTGTTCGACGCGCGCGACCGGCTGACGCTGGCCACCCGGAGGCTCTGACCGTGACCGGCCCGGAGATCGCGCTGCGCGCGGTGCACGACAGCGATCTGCCGGTCTTCTACCGGCAGTCGAACGACCCTCAGGCGCTGCGCATGGCGGCCTTCACCGCCGAGGACCCGGCCGACCGGAGGGCGTTCGAGGCCCACTGGGCGCGTATCCGCACCGCGCCGGACGTCGTCGTGCGCACGGTGCTGTGCGACGGCGACGTGGTGGGCCACGCGGCGGTGTACGGGGCGCCGGGCGAGCGCGAGGTGACGTACTGGGTCGACCGCGCGTACTGGGGCAGGGGCATCGCCACCGCCGCCCTGCGCGCCCTGCTGGCCGAGGTGACCGAGCGCCCGCTGCACGCGCGCGTGGCCGCGGACAACGCGGGGTCGCTGCGGGTCCTGGAGAAGTGCGGCTTCCGGGTCGTCGCACGGGAGACGGGGTACGCGCCGGCGCGGGGCGCCGAGACCGACGAACTCGTCCTCACGTCGGCCGGCTGACCCCTGCCGCTCTCCGAACGGCGTTCACCGAGCGGCCAGTTGACCGGAATCCGGTTCCGGGCGATCAATTCGTCAAGGCGCTGAACCTTTCCGGTCCGCCAGCCGTCTGAACAGGTGACGGGCCGCCCCATCCCCCCGGGGCGGCCCGTCACCTTCCGTCGGCGCCGGGCCCGGCCGTATGCCGGACCGGACGCTCCGCCGACCGCCGGACGGGCCCTACTTCACGCCCAGGATCTGCTCGATCGGGTCGATCGCGAAGTACACCAGGAACAGGGCCGAGGTCCCCCACAGCAGCCAGTGGATCTCCTTCGCCCTGCCCAGCACCGCCTGGATCAGCACGTAGGCGACGAAGCCGGCGCCGATGCCGTTGGTGATCGAGTAGGTGAACGGCATGACGGCGATGGTGAGGAAGGCCGGGATGGCGATGTCGTACCGGTCCCACGGGATGTGCCTGACCTGGGTCATCATCAGGAAGCCGACGGCGACCAGGGCGGGAGCCGCCGCCTGGAGCGGGACGATGGTCAGCACCGGGGTGAGGAACAGCGCCAGGGCGAACAGCCCGCCGGTGACCAGGTTGGCGAACCCGGTACGGGCGCCCTCGCCGACACCGGCCGCCGACTCGACGTACGAGGTCGCCGAGGAGGAGGACGCCGCGCCGCCGGCGACGGCCGCGGCACCGTCGATGAGCAGCACCCGGCCGAGGTTCGGCACCTTGCCCTGCTCGTCCAGCAGTCCGGCCTCGGCGCTGACGCCGACGACCGTGCCCATGGTGTCGAAGAAGTCGGACAGCACCAGGGTGAACACCAGCAGGACGATGGTGATGACACCGACCTGCCCGAAGGCGCCGAACAGACTGAAGTCGCCGATGAGGCCGAAGTCGGGGGCGGAGACCACCGAGTCGGGCCACGCGGGCGTGGTCAGCCCCCAGGTGGGCACGTCCGCGAGGGCGTTGATGACCATGGCCACCAGGGTCATGACAACAATGCTGACGAGGATGGCACCGCGCACCTTGCGGGCGAGCAGCGCGACGGTCAGCAGGACGCCCGCGCAGAAGACGAGCATCGGCCAGCCCGCGAGGGTGCCGGTGCCGCCCAACTGGACCGGCACGGTGGTGTTCGCGGCGTCCGGGACACGGGTGACGAACCCGGCGTCGACGAAGCCGATGAGGGCGATGAACAGGCCGATGCCGACGCCGATCGCCTGCTTCAGCGCCTGCGGGATGGCGTGCATGACGGCCTCGCGCAGGCCGGTCACCACCAGCACGCAGATGAGCAGGCCCTCCAGGACGATCAGGCCCATCGCGTCGTCCCAGCCCATCAGCGGGGCGACCTGGAAGGCGACGACGGCGTTGAGCCCGAGCCCGGCGGCGAGAGCGAGGGGAAGGTTGCCGCCGACGCCCATGATGATCGTCATGACGGCGGCCACCAGGGCGGTGGCGGTGGTGAGCTGGACGGGGTCGAGCTGTTCGCCGAACTTGTCCTTCGCGCTGCCGAGAATCAGCGGGTTGAGGACGAGGATGTAGGCCATGGTGAAGAACGTGGCGAAACCGCCGCGTATCTCCCGGCCGACGGTGGAACCGCGTGCCGATATCTTGAAGAACCGGTCGACGCCGTTCCCCGTCGGGGGCCGGGATTCCGGCTTGTCGGCCACCTGTTGCGAGTCGGACATGGCGAACTCTCCTCGATGCCTGAGTGGTTGCCGTCGATCATTGGTGCTCGTCGACGCCTGAGTGATCCCTGTACGGATGCTGGCTGGATTGTGCCCACGCCGCATCGCGTTCAGGTGTTCTCCTTGTTACGGAATCGCATGCCGACCGGTCACACAGCGTTCGACCCTCCGTACGGGCCGCGCGATCCGTACGGTCCGCACGGCATCGAACAGTGAACAAAGCCTGTACACACCCGAGTTGGCGCCCGCCGGGCGCCCGGGGTCCGCCGCGAGGGGAGTTGGTCGTCCGTGGGCACCGTCGTGGACGGCAGCACCGCCGCGGAGTTCCATGCCTTCTTCGAGCGTCACTACGCCGAACTGTCACGGCTGGCCGCCCTGCTGACGGGCGAGGCGGACACCGCCGACGACCTGGCGGCGGACGCCCTGCTGGCGTTGTGGCACCGCTGGGACCGGGTGCGCGCCGCCGAGCATCCGGCGGCGTACGCGCGGGGCGTGGTCGCCAATCTGGCCCGCACCCGTATACGCAGCGCGGTGCGCGAGCGGCGCCGGATCGCCCTGTTCTGGTCGCAGCGCGAGGAGCGGGCCGAGAACCCCGATGTCGCGGGGGTGGTGGACGTACGGGAGGCGTTGCGCCGGCTGCCGTTCCGCAAGCGGGCGTGTGTGGTGCTGCGGCACTCTTTCGACCTGTCGGAGAGGGACACCGCGCTGGCCCTGGGTGTCTCGGTGGGTACCGTGAAGAGCCAGACCTCGAAGGGGATGGCCGAACTGCAGCGGCTGCTGGGCACGCCGTCACCCGAGGTGCCGCGACGGGTGCACGCGGCGCGTGCCGCGTGGGGCGAGGCTGCCGTGGGAGGGGGCCGGTGACGATGCGGCGGGACAAGGTGCCCGAGGAGGTGCGCGCCCGGCTGCGGGAGGCGGCCGGGGCGCACCGGCCCGGCCGGGAACGCATGCTGGCCCGGGTGGAGCGCGGCATGACCGGGCCGGACCGGCCGGTCCGGCGGGAGGCGCGTCCCCGGGAACCGGGCTGGATCCGGGTGGTGGGCGCGACGGCCGCGGTGGCCGGGGTGCTCGCGGCGGGCGGTTACACGGCGGCGTCCGCGGTGAAGGACGCCCGGACTCCCCCGCAGCGCCAGGTGGCGGTCTCCCCGGCGACGGCCTCCGCGCCGCCCTCGGCGCCGGCACCGAAGACGCCCGACGCGGTGCGGCCGTCCGCCGGCTCCGGGGGCGGCCCGCTGGGTGCGGACGGTGCGGTGAACCCGCACAGCAACGAGTTCTGGGCGCAGAGCGATGTCGCCCTGCGCACCGGCGAACGGCTGACCGCGCTGACCGTGCGGCTGCGTGTCGCACAGACCGGCGGGGTCTCGTCGACGGGTGCCTGGCGGTCGCTGCCCGAGGAGGACTTCGTCCTCACGGTGGGCGAGCGGGGCGGGTTCCTCGTCTACACCTGGACACTCAGGGAGGGTCGCACGGTCCCGCCGGGCGAGTGGGTGTTCGCCGGCCAGTACGACCATGCGCGCGGCGGCCGCGACGCGCGGAAGGACACCTGCACGGCGACGGCCGCCACCGCGGGAGGCGAACGGCTCTCCGTGAAGGGCGGATTCACGGCCGATGACGCCGACGCCCCCGACAGCGCCGGGAATTCGGGGTCGTGACCCGGAGCCGGCCCGTCCACCGGTGGGCGGTACCCCCGAAACTTTCGGCTCCCGCCACCCCGTTGACCCTCAGGCTCCCCCTGGCGACACTCCGAGGACACCCGCTCAACAGAATCCATCAGACCCCCACAGGAAGTGTCATGCGTCGCCATACCGCCCGCACGCTTCTGGTCCCGTTCCTCGCCCTCCTCCTCGCCCTGCTCGCCGCACCACCGGGCACCGCGCACCCGGGAGCCGCACCCGTGAACCACGCCGAGTCCCCCGCCGCCCCGAGCGCCCCGCGGTACGCCGGGTACCTCTTCGCCTACTTCACCGGCGAGGGCACCGCCGACGGCGAGCAGATCCGCTACGCCCTCAGCCGCGGCAACAACGCGTTGAGCTGGCGCGAACTCAACGGCGGGCAGCCGGTGCTGACCTCCACGACCGGTGAGAAGGGGCTGCGCGATCCGTTCGTGATCCGCTCCCCCGAGGGCGACCGGTTCTTCCTCATCGCCACCGATCTCAGGATGTACCGGAACAGCAGCGGCAGCTGGGACGAGGTCCAGCGGCACGGCAGCAGGTCGATCATGGTGTGGGAGTCCACCGACCTGGTGAACTGGACCGACCAGCGCCTGGTGCGGGTCTCCCCCGACAGCGCCGGCAACACCTGGGCGCCCGAGGCCCACTGGGACGCGTCGCGGAACGCGTACGTCGTCTTCTGGGCGTCGAAGCTGTACGCGGCCGACGACCCCGGCCACACCGGATCGACGTACAACAGGATGCTCTACGCGACCACGCGGGACTTCCGCACCTTCAGCGAGCCGAAGGTGTGGAACGACCCCGGCTACTCGGTGATCGACTCCACGGTGGTCGAACACCGTGGCACCTACTACCGCTACACCAAGGACGAGCGCGACCCGTCCTCCGGCTCCCCGTGCTCGAAGTTCATCACCGGAGAGAAGGCGGCGGACCTGACCTCGACGTCGTACGCCTTCGTCGCCGACTGCATCGGCAGCGGGGCGATGAGCCGGGGCGAGGGGCCGACGGTGTTCAAGTCCAACACCGAGGAGAAGTGGTACCTGTTCATCGACGAGTACGGGGGCCGGGGCTATCTCCCCTTCGAGGCGACCGACCTCGCCTCGGGCCGCTGGACACCGTCCACCGGCTACCGGCTGCCCGCCAGTCCCCGGCACGGCACGGTGATCCCGGTGACGCGGGCGGAGTACGACCGGCTGCTGGCCGCGTACCCGTAGGGGCGGCCGGGCCGGCCGGCGTCACAGGACGGCGGCGAGCCAGGCGTACACCTCGTCCTGCATCTCCTCGTCGAAGACGTGGCCGCGGTCCGGCCACGTCTTCAGGCGCAGCCGGTGCCCGGCGCCCTGGGAGTGCCAGACGGCGCGCAGCTTGCCGTAGGCGGTCCGGACCCCGTCGGCGGGGAACAGCCGGTCGAGCCCGCCGTGGAAGAACAGCATCGGCCGGGGTGCGGCGATGCTCGCCACATCGGGGATGTCCAGGTGCCGGGTGAGGCCGGGATGGAGCATGTGGAACGCCGACTGCCCGCGCAGTGTGTTGTTGCCGGGCACCATCATGTCCTTCAGCCCGGTCATCCAGCACACGCTCGCCGCGGCCGCGACGTGGTCGCTGAGCGCGGCCGCCTGCCAGGCCCGGTAGCCGCCCATGGAGAAGCCCAGGGCGGCCACCCGGCGGGCGTCCACCCGGTCGAGGCCGGCCAGGAAGGCGGCGGCGCGCTGGTCCTCGCGGGCGTGGAGTCCGGCGAGCGAGGAGCCGAGGTGGAAGAGGTTGCTCGCCAGTTCCTGCTGCCGCTCGTAGGCCAACGGCCCCCGCTCGCCCCATCCGAGGGCGTCCAGGCAGAGCACGACGTAGCCGCGCCGGGCGAGTTCGTCGCCGACGAAGCGTCCGCCGAAGTGCCGCGCGGCCCACTGCTCGGCGGAGGCGAGCCGGGTCTCGTCGTACCAGGGCCGGACGCACTTCTCCTTGCCGATGTCGAAGCGGGAGCCGTGGTCGTGCAGGAGCAGCACGGCCGGGAAGGGCCCGGTGCCGTACGGGGTGAGCAGTACGCCGAGGGTCCTGCCGTACCGGGTGAGCGAGAGGGTCACCGACTCGCGGGTGAAGCCGCTTCCCGCGGAGTCGTCGGGGGCGGCGGGGCCCGCGGTGGACTCGGGCGCGTACGGTGTGCCGTCCTGGTCGTCGACGACGAGCAGTTCCTCGACCTTTCCGCGGGCCGCCCGCCGCCACGCGTCGAAGTCCCGGACGGGTGAGGCGCCCCAGGCGAGCGGGAACGTCAGGTCGTCCTTGAGGACTTGGTGGAGTCCGGGCGGGCCGGGGACGGGGGCGGAAGGAGAGGTCATCTCGCGGCCGGCCGGGGGTGCCAGTCGCCGAGGTAGGTCTCGGGAGTGTGGGCGGCGGCCTGGGCCCGGGTGAGCCGGGGCCGGTTCTCCGGGACGGTGACCACGGCGCCGGGACCGGTGTTGCGGTACTCGGCGAAGCGCTGGTCCTGCCAGGGGTGACCGGCTGCCATGGCGGTGTAGGGCGCGACGGCGTCGATGCCGGGGCCGAGGTGGGTGTCGCGGACGATGAGCATCGGGCGGGCGGTGGTGTCGGAGCTGGGCACCCAGGGGCGGGCCAGCTTGTAGTAGCCGTCGGGTGCCTCGCTGCTGACGGTGCTCCTGGTGACGAGGTAGCCGCGCGGGTTGGCGCCGGCGGTGGAGGGCGCGAAGACGAAGCCGTACGGGGCGCCGGTCAGGTCCGGGCGGATCAGGGTACGGAAGTGGCAGTGCTCGAAGACGGCGGTCGCCCGGCCGAAGACGAAGTCGACGTCGCCCTCGGCGTAGCAGTGGGAGAAGTACTGGCGGGCGAACGTGTCCGGGGACGGGGAGTCGGCGTACAGGGTGTCCTGGTGGCCGAGGAACCGGCAGTGGGTGAAGGCGCTGCGGTCGCCCTGCACCTTGAGGGCGACGGCCTGGGTGCCGCTGGTGCCGGGGAGGTCGGTGCGCAGCCAGTCGTTGGCGAAGGTGATCCGGCGGGCGGTGAAGCCGTCGGGGCGCACGGTGGTGGTGGCGGAGCCGGAGGTGCCGTAGGGGCCGGAACCGTCCGGCTTCGGGGTACCCGCCGCGTTACTGTGGACGATCACCGTGTCCCGGGGGTCGCGGGAGGCGCCGATCCAGGTCATGCCGGTGCGGTCGGCGTCGACGGAGACCGTCTCCCGGTAGGTGCCGGGGGCCAGGACGAGGACGCGTCCGGTGCCGGTCGCGGCGGTCACGGCCGCCTGGACGGTGGTGAAGTCGCCCGCGCCGCCGGGGTGCACGTACAGGGTCCCCGGGGTCAGCCGGTCGGCCGGCGAGCCGTACCGGCCGACCGGCTGACCCCG
>NZ_LIQT01000249.1 GCF_001418415.1 Streptomyces hirsutus | reverse complement strand
GCAGGGGAGCGCGCTGGGCGAGCACCCGGGCGAGGGCGACCCGGGCCCGCTCGCCGCCGCTGAGAGCGGAGAACGGGCGTGCGGCGAAGCCGGTCACCTCGGTCGCGGCCATCGCCTCGGCCACGGCCGCGTCGTCGTCCTCGGGCCGGGCCGAGGACCAGGGCGCCCGGCCCATACGGACCACCTCCTCCACCGTGAACGGGAAGGACAGCGACGCCGACTGGGGCAGCACCGAGCGGCGCAGCGCGAGTTCGGGGGCGGACCAGGCAGANNGCCCCGTTGGGTCCGACCAGGGCCAGCAGCTCACCGGCCCGGACGGCGACGTCCACCCCGGAGAGCACCTCACGGGCACCGAGCCGGACGGACAGCCCCGCCGTCTCGGCGAGGACGTCACCGGGCTCCGGTGCGGGCGGCGGGACGGGACGACGACGCAGGCGGATCACGCCCAGCCTCCTTGCTTGCGGCGGGTGCGGCGCAGCAGCCAGAAGAAGAACGGGCTGCCGATCAGCGCCGTGAGGACACCGAGGGGGAGTTCGGCGGGCTCGGCGATCGTACGGGCCGTCAGATCGGCGGCGAGCAGCACCAGCGCGCCGAGCAGAGCGCTGCCCGGCAGCAGGAACCGGTGCCCGGGCCCGGCCGCCATCCGCAGCAGATGCGGGACGACGAGACCGACGAACCCGACGACCCCGGAGACGCTCACGGCCGCCGCCGTCAGCAGCGCGATGACCAGCACGAGGACGATCCGCAGCCGCTCCACGTCCACACCCAGGTGCCGGGCGGGCCGCTCGCCGAGCGCCAGCAGGTCCAGCCGGCGGGCGTACAGCGGGGCCACGGCCAGGCCCAGTACCGCGCACGGCAGGACGGCGAGGACCTTCGGCCAGGTCGCCTGGGACAGCGAGCCCAGCTGCCAGAAGGTGATCTGGTTGACGGCCGCGGTGTCGGCGAAGAAGAGGAACAGTCCGATCAGCGCGCCCGCGAAGGCGTTCACGGCGATGCCGGTGAGGATCAGCGTCACCACCTCGGTACGGCCGCCCGAGCGGGACATCACGTACACGAGCAGCACGGTGACGAGGCCGGCGGCGAACGCCAGGATCGACACCGTCCAGTTGCCGGCGAAGTTCAGCCCGAGCGCGATCGCGCCGACCGCGCCCACCGCCGCGCCGGAGGAGACGCCGATGACCCCCGGTTCGGCGAGCGGGTTGCCGAACACGCCCTGCATCAGGGCGCCCGCGCAGCCCAGGGAGGCGCCGACGAGCAGCGCGAGCACGATCCGCGGGAACCGTACGTTCCACAGCACCGACTCGGCGACCCGGTCCGACGGGGAGCCGCCGAACCCGATGCGGTGCTGGATCGAGGCCAGGACGTCACCGACGGGCACGTGGTAGGCGCCGGTCGCGGCGGCCACGGGGATCAGGACCAGCAGGCCGGCGAGGAGTCCGGCGGTCAACAGCCAGGCGGCGGTGCGCCGTTGCCGGGGCTTCGCGGGGGAACGTCTCTTAGACACATC
>NZ_LIQT01000248.1 GCF_001418415.1 Streptomyces hirsutus | reverse complement strand
GAGTCGGGAAGTGCTCGGTCCACCGAGAGCGGACTGCCCATCGAACCGGTCTACGGACCGGAGTCCCTCGAGGGCTGGGACCCGGCCGAGCAGCTGGGCGAGCCGGGGGCGTACCCGTTCACCCGGGGCGTGTACCCGACGATGTACACCGGCCGCCCCTGGACGATGCGCCAGTACGCCGGTTTCGGCACGGCGACCGAGTCCAACGCCCGGTACCAGCAGCTGATCGCCAACGGCACGATGGGCCTGTCGGTCGCCTTCGACCTGCCCACCCAGATGGGCCACGACTCCGACGCCCCGATCGCCTCCGGCGAGGTCGGCAAGGTGGGCGTCGCCATCGACTCGATCGACGACATGCGGGTGCTGTTCGGCGGGATCCCGCTGGACAAGGTCTCCACGTCGATGACGATCAACGCGCCCGCCTCCCTCCTCCTGCTGCTGTACCAACTCGTCGCCGAGGAGCAGGGCGTCCCGGCCGACAGGCTCACCGGCACGATCCAGAACGACGTGCTGAAGGAGTACATCGCGCGCGGGACGTACATCTTCCCGCCGAAGCCGTCGCTGCGGCTGATCGCGGACATCTTCAAGTACTGCCGGGCCGAGATCCCGAAGTGGAACACGATCTCGATCTCCGGCTACCACATGGCCGAGGCGGGGGCCTCCCCGGCGCAGGAGATCGCGTTCACCCTGGCCGACGGCATCGAGTACGTCCGTACGGCGGTCGCGGCCGGCATGGACGTCGACGACTTCGCGCCCCGCCTGTCGTTCTTCTTCGTCGCCCGCACCACGATCCTGGAGGAGGTCGCCAAGTTCCGCGCGGCCCGCCGGATCTGGGCCCGGCTCATGAAGGAGGAGTTCGGGGCGAAGAACCCCAAGTCGCTGATGCTGCGCTTCCACACGCAGACGGCCGGTGTCCAGCTGACCGCCCAGCAGCCCGAGGTCAACCTGGTCCGCGTCGCCGTGCAGGGCCTGGCCGCGGTCCTCGGCGGCACGCAGTCGCTGCACACCAACTCCTTCGACGAGGCCATCGCGCTGCCCACCGACAAGAGCGCCCGCCTGGCCCTGCGCACCCAGCAGGTCCTCGCCTACGAGACGGACGTGACGGCCACCGTCGACCCGTTCGCGGGTTCCTACGTCGTGGAGAGGATGACCGACCAGGTGGAGGCCGCGACGCTGCAGCTGATGGAGCGGGTCGAGGACCTCGGCGGCGCGGTCAACGCCATCGAACACGGCTTCCAGAAGAGCGAGATCGAGCGCTCCGCCTACCGCATCGCCCAGGAGACCGACTCCGGTGAGCGGGTCGTGGTCGGCGTCAACCGCTACCAGCTCGACGCCGAGGAGCCCTACGAGCCGCTGCGCGTCGACCCGGCGATCGAGGCCCAGCAGGCCGAACGCCTGGCGAAGCTGCGCGCGGAGCGCGACCAGCGGGCGGTGGACACCGCCCTGGCCGCCCTGAAGAAGGCCGCGGAGGGCGAGGACAACGTCCTGTACCCGATGAAGGACGCCCTGCGCGCACGGGCGACGGTGGGCGAGGTGTGCAACGCGCTGCGGGAGG
>NZ_LIQT01000247.1 GCF_001418415.1 Streptomyces hirsutus | reverse complement strand
GGTCAACGGCGGTGCCGAACGCGGCCACTGAGGCGCCGTCAGTACTCCTGCGCCGCGCCCTGCGGTTCTTGGGCGGGCGCCCCGTCCTCCGGAGGACCGGAGGGGCCGGGGAGACCGGGGGGACGGGTGATGCCGGCGGCGCCGCCGGGGGAGTGGTGGCTCCTGTCGAGGACCGGTGCCGGGGCGGCCGGGGCGGTGCTGATCCGGGGCAGCGCGTAGGGATGCTGCTCGGCCAGCCAGCGGATCATCTGCTCGCGGACCTCGACCCGTACCGTCCAGATGTCGCCGGCGTCCTTGGCCGTCACCAGGGCCCGGACCTGGATGGTGCTGGGTGTGGTCTCCACGACGGTCAGGTTGTAGGCGCGGCCGTCCCAGGCCGGGCACTCGCGCAGGATGTCGCGGAGCCGGTCGCGCATGGCGTCCAGCGGGGCCCGGTGGTCGAGGTGCCAGATGACCGTCCCGGTCATCTGCGGGGAGTCGCGGGACCAGTTCTCGAACGGCTTGGACGTGAAGTACGACACCGGCATGGTGATCCGGCGCTCGTCCCAGGTGTTCACCGTGAGGAAGGTCAGGGTGATCTCCTCGACCGTGCCCCACTCGCCGTCCACCACGACCGTGTCGCCGATGCGCACCATGTCGCCGAAGGCGATCTGCAGCCCGGCGAACAGGTTGCTGAGCGTGGACTGGGCGGCGACACCGGCGACGATGCCGAGGATGCCCGCCGAGGCCAGCAGCGAGGCGCCGGCCGCGCGCATGGCGGGGAAGGTCAGCAGCATCGCGGCCACCGCCACCACGCCGACGATCGCCGAGACGACCCGCCGGATCAGCGTCACCTGGGTGCGCACCCGGCGGACCCTGGCCGGGTCGCGCTCGCGGTGCACGTTGGCGTACCGGGTGTACGAAGTCTCGACGACGGCCGCCGCGATCCGGATCACCAGCCAGGCGGCTGACCCGATCAGCACCAGCGTCAGCACCCGCTCGATGGATGCCCGGTGGCCCTCGAACAGCTTCGCCTCACTGAACGAACTTCTCAGCAGGGCCGCGCAGATGAGCAACTGGTAGGGGATGCGGCCGCGCCGGAGCAGTTCCCACATGGGGGTCTCGGAGTGCCGGGCGTCGGCCTTGCGCAGCAGTCGGTCGGTGGTCCAGCCGAGCATCAGGGTGAGCACGACCGAGCCGCCGAACACGATCAGGGGGCGGAGCACGTCTTCCATGTCCTCGAACCTAACCGGCCTCGCGCGCAGTGAACATGTGACATCCGCGGCGCCGTGGGTACGGCCGGTGCCGAGGTCCGGTGCCGAGGTCCGGTGCCGAGGTCCGGTGCCGAGGTCCGGAGCCGAGGTCCGGTGCCGAGGTCCGGAGCCGTGGCACGAGGCCGGTACGCCGGATCCGCAGGCCGCGTCGGTACGCCGGCCGGCGCATCGGACCGGGGCACCGGCAGGCACCGGCTGTCGGGCCCGGCTGGCACCATGGGCGTCATGAACATCATGCTGTTTCACTCGACCTACGGCCCGCGACCCGCGGTGTCCGCGGCCGCGGACCGGCTGCGTGCCGCCGGACACGAGGTGTGGACGCCCGACCTCTTCGAGGGCCGTACGTTCGACACGGTCGAGGAGGGCATGGCCCACCAGGAGTCCATCGGCAGGGACGAGTTGCTGAGGCGGGCCGTGCTCGCCGCCGCGCCCTACTCGGAGCGGGGGCTGGTGTACGCCGGGTTCTCCTTCGGCGCCTCCGTCGCCCAGACGCTGGCCCTCGGCGACGGCCGGGCGCGCGGGCTGCTGCTCCTGCACGGCACGTCGGACATCGCGGCGAACGCGGCGGTGGACGGTCTGCCGGTACAGCTCCACGTCGCCGAACCGGACCCGTTCGAGACGGACGACTGGCTGAGCGCCTGGTATCTGCAGATGGGCCGCGCCGGAGCCGACGTCGAGGTGTACCGGTACGCCGGGGCCGGCCACCTCTACACCGACCCCGGCCTGCCGGACCACGACGAGGAGGCCGCCGAGGCCACCTGGCGGGTGGCGCTCGGCTTCCTCGATTCGCTGGAGGACGACTGACGGAGAGAAGCGAAGGGCGCGCGCCGGACCGGCGTACCGGACCGCGCGGGTCAGACCGGGCGGTCGGCGCGCTCGACCCGCTGGGTGCCGCTGAGCGTCCGGTAGGAGCGCGCCCACGTGGACGTGGCGCCCGGGTCGGTGCGGCTGGACACCACGTAGTAGTCCATCTGCGCCCGCTCGGAGGTGATGTCCAGCACGCCGTAGCCGTGGCGGTCGGTGTCGACCCAGTGGACGTGCCGGTTGGTGGCCTTGATCAGCGGGGAGGCGACCGCGGAGACGGTGCCCTCGGGAACCTTGACGATGTCGTCGAGGTTGTCCGAGGTGACCGAGGTCACGACGAACTCGGCGGCCGCCGAGCCGGAAGCCGGGTACGTACCCGCGTTCACCGGCACGTCGTTGGCCCACGCCATGTGGATGTCGCCGGTGAGGAAGACCGTGTTGCGGATCGCGTTCGTCCGCAGATGGGCGAGGAGTTCCCGGCGGTCGTCGGTGTAGCCGTCCCACTGGTCGGTGTTGAGGGCGAGGCCCTCCTGCGGCAGGCCGAGCAGCTTGGCGATCGGCTTCAGCAGACTGGCCGGGAGCGAGCCGATCGCGAGCGGCGAGATCATCACCGAGGTGCCGACCAGCCGCCAGGTGGTGTCGGACGCCGACAGCCCCGACTTCAGCCAGTCGAGCTGGGCGCGGCCGGTGAGCGTACGGTCGGGGTCGTCCACCTCGCCGTTGCCCAGGGAGACCTGCTGGGAGCGGAAGGAGCGCAGGTCCAGCAGCGAGAGGTCGGCGAGCCTGCCGAAACGCAGCCGGCGGTAGGTGGTGCCGGCCAGCGCGGGACGTACCGGCATCCACTCGAAGTAGGCCTGCTTGGCGGCGGACTGGCGTGCGGCCCAGGTGCCCTCCTCGCCCTCGGTGTGGTTCCCGGCGCCGCCGGACCAGGTGTCGTTGGCGATCTCGTGGTCGTCCCAGATCGCGACGACCGGCGCCTTGGCGTGCAGCGCCTGGAGGTCGGGGTCGGTCTTGCACGTCGCGTGCCTCAGGCGGTAGTCGGCCAGGGTGACGGTCTCGTGGGCGGGCGCGTGCGCGCGGACGGTCCTGCCGCGCGTGCCGTACTCACCGGTGCCGTACTCGTAGATGTAGTCGCCGAGATGCAGCCAGGCGTCGAGGTCGCCGCGGGCCGCGAGATGGCGGTACGACGAGAAGTGGCCGGCCTCCCAGTTGGAGCAGGAGACCACGCCGAAGCGCAGACCGGTCACGGCGGCGTCGGCGGCCGGGGCGGTGCGGGTGCGGCCGACGGGGGAGTCGGTGCCGCCGGCAGAGAAGCGGAACCAGTAGTCGGTGGCGGGCGCGAGGCCGCGGACGTCGGCCTTGACGGTGTGGTCGGTGGCCGCGGTGACGCGGGTCGACCCCTTCGCGACGACGGCGGTGAACGCCTTGTCGCGGGCGACGGTCCAGCCGACCTCGGTGTCGGGGCCGAGTCCCGAGCCGGGTATTGCCTCCGGCGTCGGCGTCACGCGCGTCCACAGCAGGACGCCGTCCGGCAGCGGATCGCCGGAGGCCACTCCGTGCAGGAAGGCGGGGGCCACGGCGGTGGCGGCGCGGGCGGGCAGCGCGGCGGTGAGCGGTGCGGCGAGAATCGCGGTCGCGGCGGCCGCCTTGACGACCGAACGGCGTCGGGGGGAAAGGGAGTTGGCGTCCGCAGTGGCGGAGTTGGCGCTCTCGGACGATCTGTGTCGAGTGGTCACAGCCGATCAGGTTACTGATCGGTACATGCCAGAGCAGGCGAACTCGCAAAGTTCGCCCGCTCTTCGGCGTACGGTCGGCCGACCGTGATCGGGCCCCGGCCGCGTACCCCCGGATCGGGGGACCGGACGAGGTTCTTGGATCAGGCCTTGAGTGCCTTGTCGATTGCCGCGGTGAACTCAGGGACCGTCATCGGCGCGTTCTGCCCGTCGGACCCGGTGAGCTTCTTGCCGTCCATCTTCAACGTGGGGGTGCCCTGGACGTCGCTGTCGTCGAACTTATCGGACATCTCCAGCGCCCACTTGTCGTAGGTGCCGTTCTCCACGGCCGTCCGGAACTTCTTGTTGCCCTTCAGCTCCTCGACGCTGTTCGCCACCTCTATCAGGTAGGAGTCATCCTTGAACTTGTCCTGGCTCTCCTCGGGGTGGAACTCGGCCGAGTAGAGCGCGGACTTGTAGGCGAGGAATGCCTCGGGGCTGACGTTCAGCGCGGCACCCAGGGCGCTCAGTGCGTTCTTGGAGCCCTCGCCGGTCATACTGCGGTCCAGGAACGAGGCACCGATGAACTGGACCTTGTACTTGCCGTCCGCGACGTCCTTGTCGATCGTCTCGCCGACGGTCTGCTCGAACGAGGCGCAGATCGGGCAGCGCGGGTCCTCGTACAGTTCCAGGGTCTTCTTCGCGTCGGCCTTGCCGATGACGACGGTCGTGCCGTTCTCGCCGCTGGAGTTGGCCGGCTTGACGAGCTTCGCGTCCGCCGCGGCCTCCCATGCGCCGGGCTTGTTGGCCTGCATGACCGCGTAGCCGATGCCGCCGGCTATCGCCAGGACACCGACGATCGTTCCGGCGACGACCAGCTGACGCTTGACCTTGGCCTTCTTGGCCTCGCGCTCGCGCTCGACGCGCAGACGCTCACGGGCCGCCGTCTTCGCCGCCTGGCTGTTCCGCTTGCTCATGGTGATGCTCTCCACGGGGGACGCGCACAGTGTGTGTGCGGGATGTGTAGGGGGGACTGCGGGTGCTCGGACAGGGTGCCGACGCCGGAGGGACTGAGCCGTCTCAGACGAGGGCGGTGGAGCACGGCGGTCCACGCCGTCCCAGGCAGTGCACGAGGATCCGGCTCACGGCCGTGGTGGCCCGGTGGTCCGGGCGGGCAGGCCGGCGGACCTTCGGGGCGCGGCGCACGGTCACCGCGGCGACCGCCAGCAGCAGCGGCCGGACCGCTGTCGAAGCCGTCGCCGTCACCGCGCCCAGCAGCTGGGCCAGCGCCCGCTCGCCGCGGTGCAGCCAGGCGGCGGCGAACAGGCCGACGCCGATGTGCGCGCCGAGCAGCAGCCACGAGGTGGCCGGGTCGGCCTGGGCGAGCAGTCCCGCGAACCGGTCGCCGCCGTCGGCCGCGGTGCCGGTCACCCGCGTCAGCGGGGTGCCCACGCCGTCGCCGCACAGCACGTCGAAGCCGACCGAGCGCAATGGGCCCGTGATCGGGCCGCCCATCCGGCCGTAACAGACGTGCTGGCCGGTGGTGAAGACGGTGTCGGCGGCCAGCTCCAGCGGGACCAGCAGGGCGGCGATCCGCCCGAAGGAGCGCTGCCGGCCCGCGAGGGCGTACGCCAGGACGAACACGGCGACGGCGATCACCGCCACCGTGCTCAACGGCAGGGGAGCCCCGGACAGCACCACGTGCGACGCGGTGCTGAGGGTCACGACCACGGTCGTGAACAGCGCCGCGCGTACGGCTCTGAGCGGGGCTCCGGATATGTCCATGGTGGGGCCGAGTCTGTCATGCGCTCCGGTAAGGGATCCCTAAAGGGTTCCGGTTGGCAGGATTTCCCCGTCCGGAGCTCCTCCGGGCGGGGAAATCCCGGGCGGCGGGACGGTCACAGTCCCGGGATCCTGCCGTTGCGGAACAGGTCCAGGAAGATCTGGTGGTCGCCGCGCGCACGGGCGCCGTAGCTGTGCGCGAAGTCGACCAGCAGGGGCTCGAGCCCCTCCTCGTCGGCGGCGATCGCCGCGTCGATGGCGCGCTCGGTGGAGAACGGCACCAGGGACTCGCCGGACGTGTCGTCCGCCGCCGCGTGCATCGTGGCCGTGGCCCGGCCGAGGTCGGCGACGACCTGGGCGATCTCCTCCGGCTCGTCGATGTCGCCCCAGTCCAGGTCCACCGCGTACGGCGAGACCTCCGCGACCAGCTGCCCCGTGCCGTCCAGCTCGGTCCAGCCCAGCCACGGGTCGGCGTGCGCCTGCAGGGCGCGCTGGGAGATCACCGTGCGGTGGCCCTCGTGCTGGAAGTAGTCCCGGATCGACGGGTCGGTGATGTGCCGGAAGACGGCCGGCGTCTGCGCCTGCTTGATGTAGATCACCACATCGTTCTCCAGGGCGTCGCTGTGCCCCTCCAGCAGGATGTTGTACGACGGCAGTCCGGCCGAGCCGATGCCCACGCCCCGGCGGCCCACGACGTCCTTCACGCGGTAGGAGTCCGGACGGGCCAGCGAGGCGTCCGGCAGCGTCTCCAGGTAGCCGTCGAAGGCGGCGAGGACCTTGTAGCGGGTGGCGGCGTCGAGCTCCACCGCGCCGCCGCCGGAGGCGAAGCGGCGCTCGAAGTCACGGATGACGGTCATCGAGTCCAGCAGCCCGAACCGGGTCAGCGAGCGGGCGTCGCGCAGCGCGTCGAGCAGCGGGCCCTGCGCGGTGTCCAGTGTGAACGGCGGCACCTCGTCGCTCTTCGCGCCGGTCGCCAGCGAGTGGATCCGCTCCCGGTACGCGGCCGTGTAGATCCGCACCAGCTCGGTGATCTGCTCGTCGCTGAGCGCCTTCGCGTAGCCGATCAGCGCCATGGAGGCGGCGAAGCGCTTGAGGTCCCAGGTGAAGGGGCCGACGTAGGCCTCGTCGAAGTCGTTGACGTTGAAGACCAGACGGCCGTTGGAGTCCATGTACGTGCCGAAGTTCTCCGCGTGCAGATCACCGTGGATCCACACCCGGGACGTCCGGTCGTCCAGGTACGGTCCGCCGCGCTTCTCGGCGTCCAGATCATGGTAGAAGAGACACGCCGTGCCTCGGTAGAACGCGAACGCCGAGGCCGCCATCTTCCGGAACTTCACGCGGAAGGCGGCAGGGTCGGCGGCCAGGAGCTCGCCGAAGGCGGTGTCGAGAACGGCGAGAATCTCCTCGCCACGGTGCTCGTCGTTGAGCTGCGGGACCGACATCGCTGAGTGCCTCCTGGTACGGGATGTTTGGGGACGGCGGATCCGTCCCCCGTCCAACGTGTGACGCGTCACGGGAGTGCCCGCGCCGCATGCCCGAAGGTACGTTCGGCGGAGCCCCGAGTGTCAGTGTCGGGGCATAGACTTCGAGGCTGTCCACCGGACTGCCGCCGAGCTCCCACCCGTCGCCCGGCCACCGCCCTCGACGAGGCGCTCCGCGCCACAGTCACCCTTCCCGTCCGACCCCCGCCACTGGAGGCCGAACCGTGTCGAAGACGCCGTTCACGCACCTGCACGTCCACACCCAGTACTCCCTGCTGGACGGTGCCGCGCGGCTGAAGGACATGTTCAACGCCTGCAACGAGATGGGCATGAGCCACATCGCCATGTCCGACCACGGAAACCTGCACGGCGCGTACGACTTCTTCCACAGCGCGCAGAAGGCCGGAGTCACCCCGATCATCGGGATCGAGGCCTACGTCGCACCCGAGTCGCGGCGCACCAAGCGCAAGATCCAGTGGGGTCAGCCGCACCAGAAGCGGGACGACGTCTCCGGTTCGGGCGGTTACACCCACAAGACGATCTGGGCGGTCGACAGCACGGGCCTGCACAACCTCTTCAAGCTCTCCTCCGACGCGTACGCGGAGGGCTGGCTGCAGAAATGGCCCCGGATGGACAAGGAGACCATCTCCAAGTGGTCCACCGGGCTGGTCGCCTCCACCGGCTGCCCCTCCGGCGAGGTCCAGACCCGGCTGCGCCTCGGCCACTTCGACGAGGCGCTCAAGGCGGCCGCCGACTACCAGGACATCTTCGGCAAGGACCGGTACTTCCTGGAGCTGATGGACCACGGCATCGAGATCGAGCGCCGGGTCCGTGACGGCCTGCTGGAGATCGGGAAGAAGCTCGGCATCCCGCCCCTGGTCACCAACGACTCGCACTACACGTACGCGCACGAGGCGACCGCCCACGACGCGCTGCTGTGCATCCAGACCGGCAAGAACCTCTCCGACCCCGACCGCTTCCGGTTCGACGGCACCGGCTACTACCTCAAGTCCACCGACGAGATGTACGCCATCGACTCCTCCGACGCCTGGCAGCAGGGCTGCGCCAACACCAGGCTGATCGCCGACATGGTCGACACCACGGGCATGTTCGAGAAGCGCGACCTCATGCCCAAGTTCGACATCCCCGAGGGCTACACCGAGGTCAGCTGGTTCCGCGAGGAGACCATGCGGGGCATGCACCGCCGCTTCCCGGGCGGCATCCCGGACGACCGCATGAAGCAGGTCGAGTACGAGATGGACACCATCATCTCGATGGGCTTCCCCGGGTACTTCCTCGTCGTCGCCGACTTCATCATGTGGGCCAAGAAGCAGGGCATCGCCGTCGGCCCCGGCCGCGGCTCCGCCGCAGGCTCGATCGTCGCCTACGCCATGGGCATCACCGACCTCGACCCGATCCCGCACGGCCTGATCTTCGAGCGGTTCCTCAACCCCGAGCGCGTCTCCATGCCCGACGTCGACATCGACTTCGACGAGCGCAGGCGCGTCGAGGTGATCCGGTACGTCACCGAGAAGTACGGCGCCGACAAGGTCGCCATGATCGGCACCTACGGCAAGATCAAGGCGAAGAACGCCATCAAGGACTCCGCGCGCGTCCTGGGCTACCCGTACGCCATGGGCGACCGGCTCACCAAGGCCATGCCCGCCGACGTCCTCGGCAAGGGCATCGACCTCGACGGCATCACCAACCCCTCGCACCCGCGCTACAACGAGGCCGGCGAGATCCGCGCGATGTACGAGAACGAGCCGGACGTGAAGAAGGTCATCGACACCGCCAAGGGCGTCGAGGGCCTCGTGCGGCAGATGGGCGTGCACGCGGCCGGCGTGATCATGTCCAGCGAGCCCATCGTCGACCACGCCCCGATCTGGGTGCGGCACACCGACGGCGTGACCATCACCCAGTGGGACTACCCCCAGTGCGAGTCGCTCGGCCTGCTGAAGATGGACTTCCTGGGCCTGCGCAACCTCACGATCATGGACGACGCCATCAAGATGGTGAAGGCCAACAAGGGCATCGACCTGGAGATGCTCGCCCTCCCGCTGGACGACCCCAAGACCTTCGAACTGCTCTGCCGCGGTGACACCCTCGGTGTCTTCCAGTTCGACGGCGGCCCGATGCGCTCGCTGCTCCGCCAGATGCAGCCCGACAACTTCGAGGACATCTCCGCCGTCTCGGCCCTCTACCGCCCGGGCCCGATGGGCATGAACTCGCACATCAACTACGCGGAGCGCAAGAACGGCCGCCAGGAGATCACACCGATCCACAAGGAGCTGGAGGAGCCGCTCCGGGAGGTGCTGTCGGTCACCTACGGCCTGATCGTCTACCAGGAGCAGGTGCAGAAGGCCGCCCAGATCATCGCGGGCTACTCGCTCGGCGAGGCCGACATCCTGCGCCGCGTGATGGGCAAGAAGAAGCCCGACGAACTGGCGAAGAACTTCGTCCTCTTCCAGGAGGGCGCCCGCAAGAACGGCTACAGCGACGAGGCGATCCAGGGCCTGTGGGACGTGCTGGTCCCGTTCGCCGGCTACGCGTTCAACAAGGCCCACTCCGCCGCGTACGGACTGGTGTCGTACTGGACCGGGTACCTCAAGGCGAACTACCCGGCCGAGTACATGGCCGCGCTGCTCACCTCGGTCAAGGACGACAAGGACAAGTCGGCCGTCTACCTCAACGAGTGCCGCCGCATGGGCATCAAGGTGCTCCCGCCGAACGTCAACGAGTCCGAGTCGAACTTCGCCGCGCAGGGCGACGACGTGATCCTCTTCGGCCTGTCCGCGGTCCGCAACGTCGGCACCAACGTCGTCGAGTCGATCATCAAGAGCCGCAAGGCCAAGGGGAAGTACGCCTCCTTCCCGGACTACCTCGACAAGGTCGAGGCGGTCGTCTGCAACAAGCGGACCACCGAGTCGCTGATCAAGGCGGGCGCCTTCGACTCCATGGGGCACACCCGCAAGGGCCTCACCGCCCAGTACGAGCCGATGATCGACAACGTGGTCGCGGTCAAGCGCAAGGAGGCCGAGGGACAGTTCGACCTCTTCGGCGGCATGGGCGAGGAGGAGACCAGCGAGCCCGGCTTCGGTCTCGACGTCACCTTCACCGACGACGAGTGGGACAAGACCTACCTGCTCGCGCAGGAGCGGGAGATGCTCGGGCTGTACGTCTCCGACCACCCGCTGTTCGGGCTGGAGCACGTCCTGTCCGACAAGGCCGACGCGGGCATCTCCCAGCTCACCGGCGGCGACTTCGGCGACGGCGCGGTGGTCACCATCGGCGGCATCATCTCCGGCCTCCAGCGCAAGATGACCAAGCAGGGCAACGCCTGGGCGATCGCCACCGTGGAGGACCTCGCCGGGTCCATCGAGTGCATGTTCTTCCCCGCGACCTACCAGCTCGTCTCGACCCAACTCGTCGAGGACGCCGTGGTCTTCGTCAAGGGCCGGCTCGACAAGCGCGAGGACGTGCCGCGGCTGGTCGCCATGGAGCTCCAGGTGCCCGACCTGTCCAACGCGGGCACCAACGCGCCCGTCGTGCTCACCATCCCGGCGACCAGGGTCACCCCGCCGATGGTCAGCCGCCTCGGCGAGATCCTCGGCCACCACAAGGGCGACAGCGAGGTCCGCATCAAGCTCCAGGGGCCGACGAAGACGACGGTGCTGCGCCTGGACCGGCACCGGGTGAAGCCGGACCCCGCCCTGTTCGGCGACCTCAAGGTCCTCCTCGGCCCGTCCTGCCTGGCGGGCTAGCCGGCCGGGCGGACCACACGACCGGCCAGGCCGACGGGACCGACGGGACCGACGGCCAAGAGGGGTGCACCCGGCGACGGGTGCACCCCTCTGCATATGCCGTGTGCGGAGCTCAAGGGCCCACCGCACGGGCGTCAGTTGTGGCCGAAGCGCTTCTCCCTGCCCTTGCGGGCGACATCTCCGGGAGTGATCTGCGGGCCGTGCTGCTCGGTCTGCGGCTCCGCGGAGGGATGCTGCGCCGTCTGCTGGGCGCGTGCGGTCTGCGGCTGCTTCCGTTCACGGTTCTTGTTCTTGGCCATGGTGATGCCTCCTGTGGGGGATCTAGGGGCCAGGGCCGGGACCAGACTCACATGGCGGAAGAGCCACCGCATGTCGGACAATTACCGTGTGTGACAGGGTGGGTCGGCGAAGGAAGTGTGGAAACGCCACGCCGAAGATCGAGTTCGGGCCGTTAACCCCGGCGTGGTCGGGCAGACTCGAAGCAAGCCCGAAGCAAACCTCCCGGAAAGAGGGTGGATCGCGTGGACCGCTGCATCGTCCTGGTGGACGCCGGGTATCTGCTGGGGGCCGCCGCCAGTCTCCTCGCCGGGGAGCCCTCGCGGTCCCGGATCACCGTCGATCACACCGCCCTCATCCAAGGGCTGCGCGACCGGGCCGAGTCCGACACGGGCCGGCCCCTGCTGCGCATCTACTGGTTCGACGGCGCCCCCGACCGGGTGCCGCAGCCCGAGCACCGCCGGCTGCGGGTCATGCCCAGGGTCACCGTCCGGCTGGGCGCCCTCACCCGCAGCGACGGCCGCTGGGCGCAGAAGGGCGTCGACGCCGCCATGCACGCCGAGTTGACCGAGCTGGCCCGCAACCGCGCCTGTTCCGACATCGTCCTGGTCACCGGCGACGGCGACCTGCTGCCCGGCATGATGGCGGCCAAGGAGCACGGTGTCGCCGTCCACCTGTGGGCCGTCCAGGCCGCCGACGGTGACTACAACCAGTCCGAGGACCTGGTGGCCGAGGCCGACGAACGCCGGGTGCTGGACCGTGCCTGGATCACCGGGGCGGTGCGGGCCAAGGAGGACTACTCCGGGGTGTGCGCGCCGCCCC
>NZ_LIQT01000246.1 GCF_001418415.1 Streptomyces hirsutus | reverse complement strand
GAGCGGGGCGAGCGGCATCCGGGGGCCGGGACCGCCGCACCGTACGAAGCGATGTCGCGTGGCCCTCTTGCGCCGGGGAAATCGCAATCCTACGGTACTGCATAGGAATCGCACGCAAGGGAGCAGCGAAGATGAGCGATGGGGGCACCGCCCGCGCGAGCGCATTCGAGCGTGGGGGAGCGCGCAAGGCCGCCGAGGGACTCGGCCACCTCTCCGGTTTCGGCAACGAGCACAGCTCCGAGGCGGTCCCGGGCGCCCTGCCCGAGGGGCGCAACTCGCCGCAGCGCGCGCCGCTCGGGCTGTACGCGGAACAGCTGAGCGGTACGGCGTTCACCGAGCCGCGGGCCCACAACCGCCGTTCGTGGCTGTACCGGATCCGTCCGTCGGCCGCGCACCCGGCGTTCACCCGCACGGGGAACGGGGCGATCCGCAGCGCGCCCTTCAACCAGACGGTGCCCGACCCCAACCGCCTGCGCTGGAGCCCGCTGCCCGCACCGGCCGAAGGCACGGACTTCCTGGCCGGCCTGTGGACGCTGGGCGGCAACGGCGATGTCGCCCAGCGCGCCGGCATGGCGGTGCACCTCTACCACGCCAACGCGTCGATGGACCGGGTGTTCAGTGATGCCGACGGTGAACTGCTGATCGTCCCGGAGGAGGGCGGGCTGGTGCTGCGGACCGAGTTCGGGCTGCTGCATGTGGAGCCGGGACACATCGCGCTGATTCCCCGTGGGGTGCGCTTCCGTGTGGAGCTTCTGGACGATGTGGCCCGCGGCTATGTGTGCGAGAACTACGGAGCCGCCTTCCGGCTTCCCGATCTCGGCCCCATCGGCGCCAACGGTCTGGCGAACGCACGGGACTTCCGGGCGCCCGTCGCCGCGTACGAGGACGTCGAGGGGCCGGTGGAGGTGGTGAACAAGTTCTGCGGCAACCTCTGGTCGGCCACCTACGACCACTCCCCGCTGGATGTCGTCGCCTGGCACGGCAACCATGTGCCGTACGCCTACGATCTGCGCCGCTTCAATGTGATGGGCACCATCTCGTACGACCATCCGGACCCGTCGGTCTTCACCGTGCTGACGGCGCCGAGCGATACGCCGGGGCTGGCGGGGGTGGACTTCGTGGTGTTCGCGCCGCGCTGGCTGGTGGGCGAGGACACCTTCCGGCCGCCGTACTTCCACCGGAACGTGATGAGCGAGTACATGGGTCTGATCGAGGGCGCCTACGACGCGAAGGCGGAGGGGTTCGTGCCGGGCGGCGGCTCGCTGCACAACATGATGTCGGCGCACGGGCCGGACCGGGAGACGTTCGAGAAGGCGAGCGCCGCCGAGCTGCGCCCGCAGAAGATCGACGACGGTCTCGCGTTCATGTTCGAGACGCGCTGGCCGGTGTCCCTGACGCCGCAGGCGGCACGCGCGGAGCATCTGCAGCAGCGCTACGACGATGTGTGGCAGGGACTCGAGCGTCACTTCCGCACGATGTAGCGCGGATGATCCGGGGGCCGGGAGCCGAGGGCCGGGGATCCGAGGGCCGGGTGTCCGGGGGCTCCGGTTCGGCTCCGGGTGCCACAGCCGCTGTCGACGCACCCCTGCACCTCACATTGCACTGAACGTTCCCGACCGGTACGGATAGCCCGTGACCTCCTTCGCGCCGGATTCGATCGTCCTGAACCGCAAGTTGCCGCTCTGGTACCAGGTGTCGCAGTCGCTGCGTGCCTCGATCCTCGGCCGCTCGCCCCGGGACCCGCTGCGCCTGCCCACCGAGGAACAGTTGGCGGGGCACTACGGAGTGAGTGTGCTGACCATGCGGCAGGCACTGAAGGAACTGGAGGACGAAGGGCTGATCACCCGGCACCGCCGGCGCGGCACGTTCATCGAGCCCGGTGCCCTCCGGGGCGCTCCGGTACGGCTGCTGGGGTCGGTGGACGCGATCGTGGCCCAGCAGTCCGGCATGACGACCGAACTGCTGGAGCACGGCACCGCGCCGGTGCCGGCCGAACTCGCCGAGCACTTCCCCGGACTGACGGAGGCGGCGGCCTACCACCGGCTGCGCAGCGACGAGAAGACCGGCGAGCCGACCAACCACGCCCGCAACTACGTCCGTCCGGAACTCGCCGCCCGGATCGACCTGGAGGATCTGCGACGCTGGCCGATGACCAAGGTGCTGCGGGATGTCGTCGGGGTGGACATCGGCCGCATCACGGACACCGTGGAGGCGCGGCTCGCGGATCCGGAGACGGCCCGACTGCTCCGGGTTCCGCTGCTCAGCCCGATCCTGCACTACACCGGCGTCACCTACGACACCGACGGCACCCCCCTGGACGTGGCCGTGATCAACTACCGGGGCGACCGCTTCTCCTTCACCGTGACCCTGGAAGCCACCTGATCCCGGCCGCCCGTCAGGTCGTACGATGCCCAGCGTGACGCACGACGACGCTCCGCTGCTGGCGGACCTCATGCCGTGGTCCGTCGCACCGCCACGGCTCGGCCGGGGATGGCCTGCGGCACCCGATCCGGCGGCGCTGAAGGCCCGTTGGAACGCCCTGATGAAGGCTGCGGGACCGGACAGGGAGGCCCTGTTGCAGCCGTCCCGCTCACGGGCCGGGCACACGGCGGTCGGGCAGCTTCCGGGCCGGTCGGGCGGCACGGAGCGACTGGCACGCGCCTCGGGTCCATGCCCGGAGCCGGTCCGCGTGCTGCGCTCCCCCTTCGACGAGCAGTGGCTGATTCCCGACCAGCGGCTGATCGACGCGGCCCGCCCCGAGTTGTGGCGGGTGGCGGACGAGCGGCAGATCTTCCTCGTCGAGACCGGGTCCGCCGCGGGGCGCGGGGCACGCACGCGGGGCGAGCGCCCCCGGGGCGGCGCCGCCGGCACCGACGACGCCGGTGACGCCACCGGTCCTCAGCTCCTCGCCACCTCCCTGCTGCCGGTGCTCCGTCCCGGCCGGGTCCGCCCGTTGTACCGCCGGCCCGGCGGCGCGGAGCCGAACCTCGCCCCGGGCCTGCCCGAGCACCTCACGGCACGTCTCGGCCGGGAGGTGCCGGCCCTCGACGTGCTCGCCTGGACGATGGCCGTGGTGCGGCCCGGTCCCGGAGGGCTCGCGGTGCCGCTCACCGGGGACGCCGGCGCGTGGGACGCGGGTGTGGAGGTGGGGCGCCGGATGCTGTGGCTGATGCGGCGCGACGGGGAGCGCCCCCGGCTCCCGGGCGGACGCCGCCCCTACGTCCGCGCCCCGCTCCCGTCCCGCCCGTCGACCGTCCGGTACGACCGCGACGAGGAGGCCCTGTGCTTCGGCGAGGGCCGCGTCTCGCCGGTGCCGCCGGCGGCCTGGGACTACGAGGTGGCGGGGGTCCCGGTGCTGGAGCGGTGGTGCGCGGCCCGCACGGAGGAGGCCGGGCCGGGGACACTGGAGGCGATCCGTCCGGCCGGCTGGCCGCAGACCTGGACGTCGGAACTCCTGGAGCTGATCACGGTCCTCGCTCTGCTCGCCGAACTGCGCCCGTCGCAGGCCGCGTCGACGGACCGTGCGACGACCGACCCGATCACGCCGAAGGAGTTGCGCCGGGCGGGTGTGCTCCCCGTACCGCGGTCGGCGCACGGGCCCGCCTCGGTCCTGGACGCGCACGAGGAAGGGCCGGAGGGCCAGCTCGCGCTGATCTGACACGGCACACCGCGGATCCGGGCCGGACCCGCTCCCTGCCGGTTCCCACCGGCTCCGGCCCCCGGCCCTCGTCAGTGACCGGTGCCGAAGCCGTCGAGCACCCGTCCGAGGTCCCGCTCGCCGCGGGAGGCCGTGGGACTCACGCCGCACGGGAACCCCGTGGGGCTCACCAGCACAGGCCGGGGCGGCAGGAGCCGGTGCCGGGGAACAGCAGGGTCCCGCGACGGGACGGCAGAAGCCCGCACGTCCCCGGAGCACTGCCGGGTGGATCGGGGCGCCGGGAGGGACGTGACCGGGAACGAGGTACCGAGAGGAGTGCCGGAGGAGGACGACGTGCCTGTGCCGGAGCGCACTGATGGGCGGCGCCGCGCGCCGTGGGGTGACGGGCGGCGCGTGCGCGGTGCGCCACGCCGGGACGGTGGGCCCGTCCGGACGCGGGCGCGGGACTAGCGGCTGNNCGTCTCGCGCTGCGGGACGGCGGGTCCCGCCAGCACCGAGAGGTGGCGGTCCAGGCGCGTACTGGTCGCAGTGCTCCCGCAGGTGATCGCAGGGACCCTGGCCCTGCTCCGCACCGTTATCTGATCCATGTCACTCCCCACCCGTACGAGTCCGCCCGGCCCCGGGCAGGTTAACCCTATCGCCCCGTTCGGGCACTCGCGTATCTCGGTCGCAGGATTCACCTTCCCCGTAAGGAGGTTGACGAACACTCGATGATTACTCTCCGAATCCAACCCCTTTCAGGGCGAGTTGGACTACCGGCTGGGTTGTGGGCTGCGGCGATCCTCCGCCCGGCTCGACGGTTACGGCGAGTGACGTTGCGGAGATGTCGAGGTCGGAGGCGACAAGGGGCGCGTCACTCTCGAAGAGCCCGAGGGAGCGCGGTTGTGCGCCGGGGCGCATGAGCCAGAGCTGACGCACACGTCCGTTNNCGCGCGGGCGTCCGGGGCGGCGAGGACGTGGGCGATCTCACGTGCGCGGTCCCGTTCGGCGGCCAGTTGGTCCTGGGTCCGGTTCGCCTGGACGGCGAACAGTGCGGCGACGACGAGGGCAGCGGCGGCGGTGGCCGTCGCGAAGGGCACGAACAGCGGCATCCGGTGCCGCCCGCCGGTCTGCGGCACGGGTCCGGTTCCCCAT
>NZ_LIQT01000245.1 GCF_001418415.1 Streptomyces hirsutus | reverse complement strand
CTGTCGTGTCGCAACCAGCCCATCTCGGAGTACGGGCGCCCGCCGAGAATGCCCTCGATCGCCCGGCGGGTGTACGGCACGACCTCGGCCGGAAGGTCCTGCGGCTTCCACCACCGCACTCCACGCACCGGTCGGGCTCCAGGACTTCTGGGGTGCCGGCCCAGGAGTGGGCCCGGAAGACGAGCCCGATCCTGGGCCGCGCGCCGGGAGAGTCGACATGGTGGACCGTGTGTACGAGCTCGACGTCGTCGGGCTCGATGATGAGGCCGACCTCTTTCTTCGCTTCCCGCACCAGGCAGGTGATTGCGGCTTCCCGCTCGCAGTGGCCGGCGAGGAAGTGCCATGTGTTCGGCGCGAACTTCGAGACGGGATGGCGCAGACCGAGGAGGATCCGGCCGTGCTCGTCCTGGAGATGGAGGTGGACACCGACGATGTGGAGCTCGGTTCCCGCCGGGGCCTCGCCGGACAGAGGACGGGCACCGTCCGGTGGTCCGTCCGCCGCGGGATGCTTGGCCGCGTGGCAGCGGATCAGGTCCCCGAGCCCGGGGCTCAGACTGAGCCGATCGAGCATGTCGACGGTGAACCACCTCAGCAGGACACCTTCGCGTAGGTCCACCGTGTCCGGGTCACCGTTCCAGCGGCCCCCGTAGACCTGGACGGGCACCGCAAGACCGTCGACGCTCGTCGCCCTCTCCACGGCGAACGGCATCAGGCCGGTGGGCTCCAGGCCCGGCACTTCCTCGGCGAGCTCCCGCCGCAGGGTCGCCTCCAGGCAGGGATCGTCCATCGTGCGGCCGCCACCAAGGAGGTCGAACATCCCCGGAGCCCAAATATCCTCCCGCTGATCCCGCAAATGAAGCAAATACCGGCCATGGCCGTCGTGGATCAGGGCCGATGCGTTGACGGGCTCCGGCAACCCGTTGAGGCCGAGGGCCTCAGCGTCCAGGAGTTTGGCCCGCAGCGTCGGGGACCTGACGTCGGCGAGCGGGAGCCACTGGGCACCGGAGACTTCCTCGTCCTGCAGCGCGAGCGGAAGCGGTTCCTCGGTTGCGAGGTAGAAGGCGAAACGGAAGTCGAAGTGCCGGTGCGCGCCTTCGCCCTTGGCCGGGTTGGCGTTGATGGCGTGGACGTCGATGTCGATCGGCGCACCGAGGAACTGAGGGGTCAGGCACAGGTCCCCGGGGCGGAGCCCGGTCTCCTCACATACTTCCCGCAGGGCCGCCGCCAGGAGGGTCCGGTCGTCCTCGACGTGGCCGCCCGGCGCGAGCAGCAGTCCCGTGACCTTGTGGCCGATGTGCAGCACACGTCGATGACGGTCGATGACGGCCGCGCTACAGGTGACGTGGCCGGGCAGCGTGGCACGGTTGGACGGATTGGCGCCGTCGAGGACGGACAGCAGCCCGGCCAGCACCTCCCGCTCCTCCGGATGGCGTGCCAGATAGCCCTCGGTGGTCGCGCGGATGTGGGAGCGGGTGGGCGGCACGTCATCACCTCGGGAGTGCGTGGGGTGGTCGAGGAAGTACAGGGCCATGGGCGAGCCCATGCCGGCTCGGGCATCCGATGTGGCATCGGGACAGCTCATGTGCGTGTCCCGTGCTTCTCGCCGTCCGGCTCGGAGGTGACCTGGTAGGAGAGCAACTGCTGGAACAAGCCCGGCTGTTGGGCGAGCTGTCGGTACGTGCCCTCCTGGACGATCCTGCCTTCGTCGAGGACGACGATCCGATCGGCCACAGCCACGTTGGTGATGCGGTGGGTCACCAGCAGCACCACCCGGTCCCGGGCCAGGCCCCGCAGCCGCTGGAAGATCCGGTACTCGGCGCGAGGATCGAGGTTCGCGGTCGGCTCGTCGAGGACCAGCAGCCCGGCCTCGCGGAAGAACGCCCTGGCGAGGGCGATGCGCTGCCACTGCCCGCCGCTCAGTTCCTCCCCGTTGAGCCACTCGCGGGCCAGCAGCGTGTCCAGGTCGGCGCCGAGCCTGTTGACGACCTCATCGGCCCCGGCGGCCGCGCACGCCTCACGCACCGCCGCGTCCCCGCGCGCCGTGGGCTGCCCCAAGGTCACGTTCTCGCGTACGGTCAGGGGCCAGTGCGCGTAGTTCTGCGGCACCAGGGCGACCTGCTGCCACAGCGCCTGCGGGTCCGCTTCGCCGGTGGGAACACCGTCCCACAGCACCTGCCCGTCGGTGGGCAGGTACAGGCCGCTGACCAGCTTCGACAACGTCGACTTTCCCGAACCGTTGAAGCCGACCAGGGCGGTGACCTCACCGCGGCGCAAGGTGAGCGACACGTCGGACAGCGCATTGCGGTCCTTGCCCGCGTAGCGGTGGGTGACCGACTTGATCTCGATCCTCGTCGGCGGCGCCGGTCGGCGTGGGCCCCGCCGCATGCGGAACCCGCCCGCCTTGTCCAAAAAGCCGCTCCAGTCGTCCATGTACAGGCCGGTGCGTACGGCGCGCGCCCCGACGGCCACCAGCCCGCGGACCGACTGCCCGGCCGTCTGCAGAGCAAAGACCGCTGTGCCCGCGTGGCCAACGCCGATACGGCCGCCCGCCAGCAGCCATACGACCGCCGCCCACACCACCGCGGACCCCAGACCGCCGCACAGCGCGCCGATCAGAGACATACGGGCGCCCTGGTCGGCCGCGGCCCGGTCCTCGCGGTTGATCCGGGCGACCGTCTGCCGGTACCGGCCGGACAGGAACGTGCTCATGGTGCCGGCACGGATCTGGTCGGCGGCGTCCTTGGTGTAGGCGTCCTTGGTGTAGATGTGCCAGCGCAGCACCGACAGCATCCGCTGGTCGCCGTTGCTGCGCAGGTTCGCCAGGTAGCGCACCCGGGCGACGCTGACCTGGGCCAGGGCTTGCGGGAGGCTGGCCGCCACCAGGAGCGGGAGGAGGACCCAGTGCACGCCGGCCAGCACGACGGCACCGGCGAGGAAGCTGGCGCCCGAGGCGATCAGGTCCTGGCCCTCGTCGATCAGGTCACCGGTGACCTGGGCGCCGCGGTCGGCGGCCTCGCGGTCGCGGTTGAAGTCGGGCTCGTCGTAGGCACACAGTTCGACCTCGGCGCAGCCGGTGAGCAGCATCTGCTCGGCCTCGCGCGACATCAGCGGGCCCAGCCGGGAGGACAGCCAGTTAACGGTGATCCCCAGGAGCGCGCGCACGCCGGCGGCACCGGCGAGCAGGGCCACGGACGGCCACGCCTCCCCAAGCCGGTGGTAGACATCTCCGTTGCTCAGCAGGGCGGTCAGGGTGCCGGCGATGGCGACCAGGCCGAGAGCCTGCATCACGCCGGCGACGGCCTGGCACAGCAGAAGGCCGACGGTCGCGCGTCGGTCGACCCGCCAGGCGAGAGCCAGGGAGCGGCGCACCAACTGCGGCAGGCGCCGTGCCATGTCGCGCATCCGGATGGAGCGGCCGACTGCTTCACGGCTGCCGGTCAGGTCGACGTACCGCATCTGCGGCTCTGGAGCAGTCGTGTCCGAGGCGGTACCCGGCTCGGTTTCGCAGTCGTCCGGTTGGTTCTGCGGTCCGGCAGGTGGCAGGGAGGGGAGCGCCTGCGGGGTGGTGCGCGGCCCCGGGACACTCTCGGCTGATGCATCGGTGGGCTCGCTCATGCTGCCCACCCCGTATCCGGGCGTGCTGAGCGGCGGGCGACGACGTCAACCTGCTGGGCATGGAAGGTAAGAGGGCCCGCGACGGGCCGCCGCTGTTCGAATCCAAGAGGCTGGTGCGCGAGGGCGAGTACAGGATTCATAGCGTCCTCCATCTGGGCGCGCGAGAGGTACTGGTGCTCTAAGAACGCCCCCGAAAGGGGTCCGTAACGGGCTTGGCGGGGGCAGGTCGTGGACGGAAGTTCTATTAGCGGCTGGTGGCCACTCCTGCCGGTTCTGGAAGGGCGGAGGTGCACTCGAACGCGGTGTGTCACCCGTTCGTGGTCTTGTCCCCGCGGTCGCGGAGGCATGGCTGTGGCGGCAGCGGCGGGAAGGGCGCTGCCTGGTGGCGGTGGCTGGATCGGTCAGAGGGCCGGGCGCTCCAGGGCTTCGTTCCAGGCGCTGATTTCGGCCGGGTCGAGGAGCGGGGTGACTGGGCTGTCGAGGTACTCGTGCTCGACGAAGTACAGGCCGGCGGTACCGGCGTGGCCGGGGAAGAGATTGTTCAGGCGGCCGGTGACGGTACAGATGCGCATCAGCTCACCCTCAACCACGTTCGGTTCACGTCCGTATCCCTGGTAGAACTCGGTGCTGATGTTCCTCCACGAGTTCGTGACACGCCTCAGCGCCGATGCCGACGGCCGCGAGCACCTCAAGTACGTGCGCACTCGGATCGTCACCGAATACCTCCTGCGGGTCTTCGACCGGGAACGACCCGTCGACGGGCTGGTGTTCGCCTCCGCCGCCGGCCGCGACGGGCTGTGCACGGTTCTCGACACCCTCCAGACCCACTGCCTCGACCCGGGCGACCCGGAACCCGACGAAACACACCGCCCTGCGCCTGGTCCCGGGCACGCTGCACGCAAACCAGCCCTTGTCCTCCGCACCTCACTCCGGCTGAGAGAAGGGGCCGCCCACATGTGAATGACGGCCAAGGCCCCGGCCTGCAAGGTGCCGTCGCCGTACAGCCGGGCGGTGGGCCACTGCACAAAGCTGCGTTCTATGATCCTCACCATTGATGCAGGCGGGGCGGAGACGCAGCATGCCCAGCGTCCCACTTGCCCGATGTGAGGTAGGGGCCGTGGGACAGACCTGGGGTGCGCTCGCTGTGGCCGTCGTCGGTGTCGTCGGCACCCTGGGCGCGGCCCTGCTGACACAGAGCAGAGCCGACCGACTCAAGCGCCACGAGCTGGAAGCGACCGCCCGCCAGCAGCGCGAGGACCGTGCCCACGCCGAACAAGTCCGGCAGCAAGAAGCACACATCGCGGCACGACGTGAACTGACCGATCTGCGACGGGCCTGCTACATCTTGCTCAACACCACGGTACGTCAGTACCAGACCGCGCAGATCAACCTCCTGCATGCCCTGCGCGCCCGGGACGACGCAGAGACCCAGGCGTGCATCGAGCAACTCGAGGAACGCCGCTTGGTCCTTCGCGACAGCTACGCCGAGGCACAGATGATCGTGCCCGCTGCTGTGCTGACAGATGCCCGGGCGGTAAACCATCAACTTAACAACACCTACGGCCTGCTGAAGAGGATGGTGGCAGGCGGCCATCCCGACGACAGCGAACTCGATGTCCTGGAAGTCGAGACGGAGATGTCGTGGGCACTGCTGTCCGGCCTGAGGGCTGCCATGCGCAACGATCTCGGTGTGGACGAGGCTTCCGAAGAGTAGAGTCCCAGCTCGCTCCAGGCACGTCCCGCCCGTCTTGGGCGGGACGCAGGGGAAGTGCGCGGAGCAGTGGGTAGACGACATCATCGGGCTCGGCGACCCGAGGGTCCACTGCGTCAGGCGGGAGGAGTGCATGCACAGAGCGTGACTGAGGACGCCGCTGCCGTCTCGGTGCAGTTCTGCCCGCGTACTTCGGTCGTCGGCGCCTTCCGTCACGATGAGCCGTCGAGGGCCGTCTGTGGGGTGTGCGTGCGACTCGTGGGCGATCGGGTCGCAATCCTGCTACTGAAGGTGCACTATTCGTGGTCAGGGTTGGACTCGCCGAACTGCCGCAGGAGTTCGTCCGCCGCTTCGGCGATCTCCTGTACGGGATCTGCAACACGGCGAAAGTCAAACCACTCACCATTGATCCGCCGCTGGGTGAACCTGTCATGCAGGTGACGTTCCAGAAGGAAGCCCTCACGGGCCCTCCAACGCAAGACAAGGAGGGAAGCAGATCCCGTCTGGAGCGACTTCATTCGGATCCCGATCTTCGTGGCCACACCGATCTTCAGGAGCACTTGTCAAAAGCTGTGGATCACTGAGGTTTTCTCAACGAAATGATCTCGTGAGGTGACTTGGCCCAGGGGATCCCGCGCGTCGCGATGAGTCCTGCGGCGTCCGGCGGTCGTACGGTCGAAACCGTTCCCGAGGAGGACTTCCGATGCGCAGCGTGACGTATTCGATGGGCGTCTCACTGGACGGCTACGTCGTCGGGCCGGACGGCGGCTTCGACTGGACGCCGCCCGACGAGGAGGTCTTTCGCCTCGCCACCGACGAGGTGCGAGAGGCCGGTGTCCACCTGTTGGGACGACGGCTGTACGAGACGATGCTGTACTGGGAGACCGTCGACCAGAATCCATCGCTCGACTTCTCAACGCTCGAGTTTGCCGCGGTCTGGAAGGCGCTCCCCAAGGTGGTGTTCTCCACCACGCTGTCGGCGGTGCAGGGCAATGCCCGCCTGGCCTCCGGCGGCCTGGCGGAGGAGATCGAGCGGTTGCGGGCCGAGCCGGGGGAGGGCGACATCGCGATCGGCGGTGCGACGCTCGCCGCCGAGGCGGCCGCGTCGGGTCTGATCGACGAGTACCGGGCCAGGGTCTACCCGGTGCTGGTCGGCGGCGGCATTCCGTTCTTCCCCCAGCGCGAGCGCCGGGTGGATCTCGAACTCGTCGAGACCCGCACCTTCAGCTCGAGAGTCGTCCACCTCCGCTACCGCGTGGCGCGCTAGTGTCCTGCGCCGGAGATTCGTCGGCAGAAGTGGGCGAGGGAGTCGAGGATCTCCTCGGCCGACTTGGTCCAGATGAACGGCTTGGGGTCCTCGTTCCAGTTCTTGACCCAGTGGCGGACGTCGGCTTCGAGGGCCTGGACGTTCTTGTGGGCGCCGCGGCGGATCATCTGGTCGGTCAGGAAGCCGAACCACCGCTCGACCTGGTTGATCCACGAGGAGCCGGTCGGGGTGAAGTGCATGTGAAAGCGTGGGTGCTTGGCCAGCCACGTCCTGATCGCGGGCGTCTTGTGGGTGTCGTAGTCGTTGCAGATCAGGTGGACCGCCAGGTGCCCAGGCACTTCCTTGTCGATCCGGATCAGGAACTTCTTGAACTCCGCCGCCCGGTACCGGCGTCACTGCCGCTGGGGGCGGGTGGGCGCCCCTTCGAGGCAGCAGAACTGGGGGTGCCCGAGGGGGTGCGCCTGGTGCTGTTCACCGACGGGCTCTTCGAGTGCCGTGACCGGGACATCGACATCGGGTTCGGCCTGCTGCGTCACAACCTGAGCGAGGTCCGCGGCATGACCTCGGAGGAAACCTGTCGGGCTGTCTTCGACGCCATGGTCACTGGGATGTCCCCTTCGATCCCGCCGTCGTGTCGGTCGTCCGCGAACAGTGCGGCCGTAGGCTGCAGAACTGGGGACTGGAAGACATCGGCTTCGCTACGGAGCTGATCCTCCGCGAGCTGATCACGAACGCGATCCGCTACGGTACTCCGCCCGTACGCGTACGGCTGGTGCACGACCGGTCCTTGGGCTGCGAAGTGTCCGACGGCAGCAGCACCTCACCGCATCTGCGGCGGGCGGCGGCGACGGACCAGGGAGAGCGTGGGCTCTTCCTGGTCGCCCAGTTCGCTGAGCGCTGGAGTACTCGCTACACCCACCGGGGCAAGGTCACCCGGGCCGAGCAGTCCCTGCAGGGCAGCCCGTCCCAGGACACCGGAGGTGACATGGAGCAGATTCTTCTGAGCCGGCGGGACGACGAGCCGCAGTGACGCCTGTCCAGGGGATGCGTCCGGCGGCCTGCACGCCGACGACCACAGCCGCTACTTGATCAGGGCGTTGGCTGCGATGATCACCAGGCCGATCAGCATGTCGCCGGTTCCGGCCCGGAGCGAAGCTCCCCACCCACGGCCCGCGCGGCGCGCGGGCCACGCTCCCAAACCGGCGAGGAGCAAGGTGTTGAACACCAGTGCGGTGTTCACCGACTCGGCCTCCGTCCACCAGGAGGGCACCGCGATCAGCAGCACGACGGTGGGAACAGCCGCCGCGACGACGGGCCACTCGGCGAGCATGGCGCGCAGCCCCACCCCGGCACCGCTGTGGTCCGCCGACATCCGATGCGCGAGAACGTGGGCATAGCCGTGGGCGGCCGCAGAGGCGAGGGCGGTGAGCAGGACCCACACCGCGTCCGATCCAGGGTCGGTCTTCTCGCCGGGGGAGTCGAGGGCGGCCGCCAGCGCACTGGCCAGGACGAGCCCGTAGACGCCGCTGAGCAGTCGTGGTTCCGGCGGGCGCTGACCCGCTGCCTGCGGAACAGCCGGCCGGGGGAAACGGTGGGCACGGTGGTGCATCGCTACAGCCTCCCGTGGGAGGGTGGAAACAGGGCAATTGGGAGGGTTGGGACAGGGTGATACGGCACCCCATCGAAAGAGCGGTGCCTGGCTGCATACGTGAGCCGTGGTTCCGGCTCAACTTCTGTGATGCCCAGAAGCGACGCTTTCTCCTGAAGCCTGCTCCATTCGCCTGACGCCGGTCTCACCGAGCTGGACTGGATCGCCGCAGGACTCACCGCCCTGGCCGAGGGCCGCCCGCTGCCGCCACCCCTCGACGACCCGGCCCACAGGTGGCGGGCCCTGGCATCCGACCCGCGTGTCCCCGACAGAACCGTCAGCCGGGCCGTCCTGCCCAAGCGGCCCCGCTTTCAAGCGCCCGCCCGTGACGACGCGCACGCACCGATGCCCAAGCCCACGTCGGTCCCGCAGATCGTGGGCCCCGCGGCCGCCATGGTGAAGCCGCCGAGCCCTCCCGCGCCGCCGGCGCCGCAGCCAGAGGAAGCGACGTCGTACACGGTGGAGGTCACGCTCGGCGAGCCGGATTCGTCCCTGCGGATGTCCCAGCCCCACATGGCTCTGCCCGCGCTGCTCGGCGCCGCCGAAGCCGACCCCCTCCAGGCGGCCCTGGACGCGGTCTACGCGGCCGTGACCGCCTACGGCGAGGCCTACCGGGCGCTCCTGCAAGAAATCTGGTCCGTATGCCGAGGTCGTCAATGGACGCCGACCCGCCGAGGGGAGTCCTGGCGTCGTACGTGATGACCAGGGTGCGAGACCTGGCGGGAGGTGATCGCTGCCCTGTGCCGCTCCTGGCACGACCAGCATCACCTGTAGCACCCTCGGTGCAGCGGGACGGGGCACGAAGCGCAGTCCGTCACCGCGCGGCGCAAGCCGCCGGTCCGGCGGACTCTCGGCCTGCTCGGCTCATGTCCGCCCGCCCCGTGATCACCGGCGGGCAGACGAAGAGTCTCACCGTCCTGGCCATCGCCTACGCCAGCTGACTCTCCTGGCCGGTCACGGCACCCCTTGGCATGTCTCTGCCGAGGGTCCGGTGCGTTCGCGACAGGGCGAAGCCATCCTGCTGTTTGTTCGTATCTTCCGCATCTTCCGCATCTTCCGCGTAAGACTTCCGCGCTGGAAGTTCCACCGTGCTCGGCGAACCGCACGTCGAGGCCGTCGCAAGTTTTTTTGTCGGTCCTGCTGTCGGCCGTCCCGGAAGGGTGAGGGAGGGGTAGCAAGCCCGTCCACGCCATGGGGCGTGGTAAAGATGCCGGGCCCAGGCGGCGCTCTTCTTGCGGCGACGCCTTGTCGATGCTGCCTTGCAGGACCGACATGAGACCGACGACGTTGGTGGCCGTGGGCGCCTTCTGTGCCCACTCGATCTCCTGCCTCTCGGCCTTCCACCTTCAGCGCGCAGGCAGGCTCACTCCTGGCGTGAGCCGCGCCGCATCCCTCGCGAAGCGCGCAAAGCCCCGTGCCGCAAAGGTGTCCGCGCTTCAAGACCACGCCGTTCATTCGCGCCCTCGGCCGGTGTTCCCGCCGGCCGAAGCCGTACATGTTCGCCCGCGTGGCCTGGAGCAGGCCACTGAGCGGCTGTCCCAGCTGATACGCAGGCGACAGATCCTCCTGCCGGCGCACGCTCACCTGGCCGATCTCCATTCGGCTTAACGATCTCCCGGCTGGCCCAGTACTCTCTGTATCCCAGGACGGGTTGGAAGATCGGAAAGGGGACCAGGTGAGAGCGGCGCGGACGTTGGCTACGTTCGACGACGTCGATCTCGGTGACCACATCTGCTGGCACGCGGACTCAGCCGCTACCTCCCCCGCAGATGTGCTCGCCTACGTGGCTGACGGCGCTCTGTACGGCGACAAGATCGTGGTGGTCGGCTCCACCGGCGCCGCCTCCGGCCTTGCCCGTGATGATGTGCCATCGGCCTCGGTGATTCTCGACTTTCCACGCGTTGCGGACCCCGACTCTGTCCTGGCTGCGGTGCGCCGGGAAGCGCGTACCGCAGCCAGGGAGGGCTATCGGTCGGTGCGCGTACTCACCGAGCGGGTGCCTGCGGCAGCGCCCAGCGGGACCGAGGAACTGGTGGCCCAGGAGCTGAAGCTCGATGAGTTCGCCTCGGAGAGCAACGCCATCGTGGTGTGCGCTTTCAGGCCGTCGCAGTGGGATGCGCCTACGCTGGACCATGTGGCATGTGTGCACCCGCACGAGATGGGCATACGCGCTGAACATCCGGCCTTCCGGATGTTCAGCACGGGCGCCGACAGCTGGAGCGTTGACGGAGTGATCGACTCAGAGTGCGCGGACGCCTTCAACACCGCGGTACGCGCAGCGATCCGGCGCTCACCCAAAGTGAAGATGCGCTTCGACACCCTGGACATGATCGACGCCGCAGGCATGCACGCACTCGTTGACGCCGCCCGTCACCTGCCGGACCGCCGGATCGTCGTGGAAGGCGCCAACGAGACCGTACGCCTGTGCTGGGAACTCGCCGGCTACGCGACCGCCGGCGTGCCGGTGGTGATGGCCGCATGACCGCGATCTCGCCCTCGCATCCGTCCGGCCAGGCCCAACCCTCGTTCCGCCACGAGCTCTACCCCTATCGCGGGGACGCGCAATTCCTGTCCGGAACACTGGGTTACATCCACGAGGCACTGGAAGGCGACGAGGCCGTAGTCGTCGCCGTCCCCCCGGACAAGGCGTCACTCCTGCGCGGCGAACTCGCCGACGAGCCCGCCGTCACTTTCGTCGACACCACGACGCTCGGACCCAACCCCGGCCGGCTCGTCGGCGCCTGGGTGGACTGGATGAACGAGCACGGTGAGGGTGACAGGCCGGTACGCGGCATCGGAGAGACGGCCTGGCGCGAGGCCCGCAACGCCGCGCACCTCTCTGAGCTGCGCTATCACGAGTGGCTCTTGAACCGGGCCTTCGCCCGCAGCTCCGCCTGGTCGATGCTGTGCCCCTACGACGACGCCGACGAGGACCAGAGCGCCCTGCAGTCCTTGTCCCGCTGTCACCCACTGATCCGCCAGGACGGCCACTACGTTCGCAACGAGGGCTACCTCACCGCCGAGGAATATCCCTTCGAGGCCCTGCACCCTCCATGCGATCCCTTCCAGGAGCTGAGCTACACACACGGTGACCTGACCGCGATCCGCTCGAAGGTCGCCCAGTGCGCATCGGACGCGGGCGTCCCGGACGATCAGCAGCGCAAGCTGGCCGTCGCCGTCACAGAGATCGCCACGAACAGCATCCGGCACGGCGGAGGCCGCGGGACCCTGCGCACCTGGGCCCAGGACGCGACGTTCCTGTGCGAGTTCCGCGACGCCGGCTACATCGCCGACGTGATGGCCGGCCGCACCCGCCCCACCACCGAGCAGATCGGCGGCCGCGGCCTCTGGCTTGCCCACCAGCTCTGCGACCTGGTCGAAATCCGCTCCACCCGAGACCAGGGCACCACCATCCGCCTCCATATCGACGTCCCGCAACAAAGTTGACGGTTGGTCCGCAGTCCCTGGCTTCGGCAGCTTCTCTGCCTTGACAGGTCGCCGGCGGAGGCGTCGTTGACGTACAGCTCGGCTGCCGTCTGCGGCAGCTTCTCCGCGAACGCGGCGGCTTCCTCGACCTTCTGGTGGAAGGTCATGACCGTACGCAGGTTGTACGCCGCAGCGTGCTCCAAAAGTGCGGTCTGCAGCAGCGCCGGGCGCCGGCCCCGCTGCGCCTCCTCCGATTCCCCGAGAACGGGGGAGGGGCCGCGGATCTCCAGCACGTCGATCTCGAAGTCGGTGCCGTGGTCTACCATCGTCGCGCTCCTGCGCGGGGTTGAGCTCTCGCCCGGCCACTATGGCCGGCCAGGCGAGAGCGGACGTCCGCTTCCCCATTGTTTCGGCACGGGGACGGTCCCTTCCGGAGGGAAGGCCGACACGTCTGTGGAACGAGACGGTCGGCGAGCTGCGCCGACGGGTAGCCAGGCTACGACCTGGCCTACTTCTTCGATCTCGCAGTTCCGTCGCACGACCGACGCAAGCACCTGTCGACCGAGGGCGATCTGGTCAAGGTCGATATCGCCTGCATCGGGGTAAGTCAGTTGAGCAGAAATGCCCATGAGCAACGCAGGCCCACGACCGCCACCACGATAAGGAGTGCACCATGTCTCGAACGGACTTACCGAGTTCATCCGCACCGAGTACCGAGGGCCCAACCGAACTGAAGCGGGTGATGGGCCCGGGCCTGCTGTTGCTGTTCATCATCGGCGACATACTCGGGACCGGAATCTACGCGTTGACCGGACAGGTCGCGGGGGAGGTCGGAGGCGCGGCATGGCTGCCGTTCGTCATCGCGTTCGCCGTCGCACTCGTCACTGCCTGCTCCTACCTGGAGCTGGTCACCAAGTACCCGCAGGCTGCTGGTGCCGCCCTGTACGTGCACAAGGCGTTCGGCAAGCACTTCCTGACCTTCCTGGTGTGCTTCACCGTGATGTGCTCCGGTATCACCTCGGCGTCAGCGGCCTCGCGGGCCTTCGCGGCGAATCTGGTGACGGGCTTCGGGATCGATGCGGGGAACGTCCTCGTCCTGCTGATCGCCCTCGGTTTCATGTGCCTGGTGCTGCTGGTCAACCTCCGCGGTGTCGCCGAGAGTCTCAAGATCAATGTGCTGCTGACCGCGGTGGAGCTTTCCGGCCTGCTCCTCGTCGTCCTGATCAGCGGCTATTTCATCGCGGGCGGGAACGCGGACTTCTCCCGTGCCGTCGCCTTCGAGACCGCCTCCGACAAGGGCGTGTTCCTGGCGGTGAGCACCGCGACGTCGCTGGCTTTCTTCGCGATGGTCGGCTTCGAGGACTCAGTCAACATGGCGGAAGAGACGAGGGACCCGGCGCGCGTCTTTCCCCGCGTGATGTTCGCTGGTCTGGGCATCGCCGGACTGATCTACGTCCTGGTGTCCGTCTGCGCTGTCGCTGTGGTCCCCGTCGGCCGGCTCGCCTCCAGCGAGACTCCGTTGGCCACGGTGGTGCAGACGGCCGCGCCCGACTTCCCCATCGCTGACTTGCTGCCGTTCATCTCCATGTTCGCGGTGGCCAACTCCGCGCTGATCAACATGCTGATGGCCAGCCGCCTGTTGTACGGCATGAGCAAGCAGGGGGTGCTGCCGCCCTCTCTGTCCAAGGTGCATGCCGTACGACGCACTCCACAGGTGGCGATCCTGTTCACCACCGCCATCGCCTTCGGTCTCATCACCTTCGTCTCACTCGAACCCGACAGCCCGGTCGTGGCCTTGCTGGGCGGGACGACGTCGCTGCTCCTGCTCACGGTGTTCGCGGGCGTCAACCTTTCGGTTCTCGTGCTGCGCCGGGACAGGGTCGACACGCGGCACTTCAGAGCAGGCCGTCTGCTGCCCGTGGTGGGTACGATCACTTGTCTCTACCTGGTCTTGCCCTGGTCCTCCGGACGCCCCGCCGACCAGTACCACATCGCAGGAATCCTGCTGCTGATCGGTGTGGTCCTGTGGACGATCACCTGGCTCATTCGGCGCGGCACACCCGTCTCCGACGCAGACCGGCCGGACGGGACCGCACATCACTGAGTGACCCTGCCTCCACCGAGCGGTTCACAGCCCCCGCGCTGGAGCACTGCGGCCTGCCGGCTGAGCCGGCCTGGTCATCGGGAGTGCGTCCCCGGCGTATGACCGAACGCACGGCGGAACACATCGATGAAGGCACTGGTGGACGACCACCCGCACTGGTTCGCGACCTTGGTCACCGGTGTCTGCTCGGCCAGCAGGACCAGTGCGCGGTGGAGTCGCAGCTGGGTGCGCCACTGGGGGAACGTCATGCCGAGGTCTTTGTTGAACAGCCGGGAGAGCGTGCGGTCGCTCGCTCCGACCTCCCGCCCCAGTTCGGCGAGTGTGCGGTTGTCCGACGGGTCGGCCCTCAGGAGGTCACATACCGTCCGCAGCAGGGGGTCGCTCGGTGTGGGCAGGTGCATGGGTTGCTGCACCGAGATCCGCAGCTGGTCGAGCAGTACTGCATGCAGCCGCATCCGTTCCGGGCTGTCGTCGTCCTCCGTGCGGGTGTAGGCGATGATCAGCTCGCGCAGCAGCAGACTCACGGAAAGTACGGTGGGGGCGTCCAGACGCAGGGGATTTTCCCACGCGGGCAGCCCCACGAGGTGCAGTTCGAGATCGCCGTGTGCCTGGTGGGCGTGGACGGTGTTGGCGGGAACCCAGATGGCGCGGGTTGCCGGAGCGACCCAGGAACCGGCGCTCGTGGTCACGGACAGCACGCCCCGGCCCGCGTAGACGATCTGGTGGTCGTCGTGCCGGTGCGCGTCGATCTCCGCTCCGGACGCCAGTCGCTGGGTGCGGGTGGGGGCTACGGGCGTGTGGCGGACTTTCGTCATTGTCTGGCAGTTTATCGGAAGCGCGACACGTCGGGAACCGTCCACGATAGCGAGGTGCGAAGAAAACTCTCGATCACGCTCTTATCCGTCGGGCACGGCTGCGTCGACGTCTACCAGGGTGCCGTCGCCTCCCTCGTGCCCTTCTTCGTTGTCGAGCGCGCGTACAGCTACGCCGCCGTCTCAGGCATCGTGCTCGCTGCCTCGTTGCTGTCATCGGTGGCTCAACCGGTCTTCGGCGTGCTGACCGACCGCCGGGCGATGCCCTGGCTGCTGCCGGTCAGCACCCTGCTCGCAGGGGTGGGCATCGCGCTGAGCGGGGTGAGTGACTCCTACGCGGTGACGCTGGCGGTCGTCGCGGTGTCCGGGGTCGGTGTGGCCGCGTACCACCCGGAGTCCGCACGGGTGGCCAGGGTCGCCAGCGACGGCAGCCATAGTGCGATGGGATGGTTCTCGCTGGGCGGCAACCTCGGCTTCGCGCTGGCCCCGGTCATGGTCGCCGCCGTGGTTGCCGTTGGGGGACTGGGCCTCACTCCGCTGCTCGTGCTGCCGGCCGTGGTCGGGGCCGCGCTGTGCCTGCCCGTGCTTCGCGTGCTGGAGACCCGGTTGTCCGACGCGGCCTCGTCGCCCGTGACGGCGAAGGACGACAAGGCGTCCTTCGTGCGGCTCTCGCTGGCCGTGGTGTGCCGCTCCATCGCCTTCATCGGCCTGAGCACGTTCGTCTCCCTGTACGCCACCGAGCGCATGGACGGCAGCAAGGCCGCTGGCACGGCCGCACTGTTCCTCTTGTACCTGGGCGGCGCGGCGGGCAGCGTGTTGGGCGGTGCGCTGGCGAACCGCTGGGACCGGGTCCGGGTTTCGCGCTGGTCGTACCTGCTGACGGCCGGATCGATCGCCGGTCTGGTCTTCGTCCCGGGCCCGGCTCTCTACCTGTTCGTCATCCTGACCTCCGCCGGTCTGTACATTCCGTTCTCGCTCCAGGTCACGCTCGGTCAGGACTACCTGCCCTCTCGGGTCGGCACCGCCAGCGGTATCACCCTCGGTCTCACCGTGAGCGTCGGCGGTCTGATCAGCCCGGTCATCGGAACCCTCGCCGACCGGACGTCGCTGCAGACCGCTCTGGCCCCGCTCATCCTGATGCCCCTCCTTGCCTGGCTCCTGTTCCACACCCTGCCCGAACCCGCCGTGCCGTCCTCCGGCAGCACGACACCGAAGGGGGAAGACGCCGATGCCGAACACTCTCCCGTCCAGCCCGGTCTCCGCTGAGGAATCGGAACCTTCCCTCCGGTCGGGCACAGGGGCCGGTGATGCGGCGCTCCCACCGGCCGCGGAGAGGTGTCCGCTGCTGGCCTGGGGCTGTACGTCCTCCACCGAAACGCCGACTTGGCGCCTATTGTCCGCCCACTCGACGTCGAATGGTGAGGTCGAGTACTGCAAGTGCAGCTGCAACGCCGTCGTGATGCTGTGCCACGGCGAGGTGGCTGCGCTCACCGCCCTTCCGGACGCCGAGCCCGACCCACGTGACGGCAGGCAGTGAGTGACATGAAGGGTATGAGAATCCTCTGTTGCGGCGTCACATCCGCTCAGAGGCGTAAGTAAAGACATCGCAAATGGTCTCACTCGGGCATCTCGATATGTGAGAGATGTGGGCGCTCACCTTTCGGGCGAGTTGACGAGAAACAACCGCAGATGGCTCCGGACGTGCGTGGCGGTACGGAGCCATCGCTTTCTCATGCCGTCACGACGATACCTCGCACACTTCTTATGGCCAGTTCGGAACGTACGGGAAAAAGCCAAGCGGCTTGATTTCCTTCTGGTTGCGCCGGACTTTCGGTACGTATGTTGGCGCAGCAGTCCCCGTGCATATGCACGATGGCTGCCGAACGCTTGACGACCAGGAGGAGACGGTATGCGCGTCAGCATGTGTGCGGTAGGTCAGATGTACGGTGCCGCAGTCGGGTCCATGGACACTCGAAAGCAGGCCCGGGCGAGGATCGGACTGCTGGGTCCGATGCGCCTTCATGCCGAGGACGGCCAGGAACCGGCAAGTGTAGCACCCAAAGTACGGACGGTCCTCGCAATGCTCACCATGCACCCGGACCAGGTGGTGCCCGTCTCCACGCTGACCCGCGAGCTGTGGCCCGAGCAGCCACCCGTGACCGCCCTGCGGACCCTGCAGACGTACGTCCTCAACATCCGCAAGGTGCTCGCCAGTATCACCGAGCTCAGGCCTGAGGACGTCGCGGACCAACTGCTGGTCACCCAGAAGAACGGCTACCGCCTGCACAGCTCCGATCTGCACCTGGACTGGCTGGACTTCATGCGGCTGGCTGACCAGGGGCGCAGGGCCCTCGGCGAGGGCGACAGTCACACCGGCATCAGGGAACTGGAGCAGGCGCTGGGCATGTGGCGCGGCAGCGTCCTCACGGACGTGCCCAACGGAGCCGTGCTGGAGGCGCGCAGACTCATGCTGGAGGAGTCCCGGCTGGACACGATCGAGGCACTGATCGACGCCCGCATCGAGGCCGGCCTGCACCAGCAGGTGATCGCCGAACTCGCCTCACTGACGAGCGAGCACTCCTACCATGAGGGACTGCATGCCCAGTACATGCGCGCTTTGGCTCTCAACGGGCGCCGCGCTGCGGCCCTCGAGGTGTTCGCCCGCCTGCGTACCCGGCTCATAGACGAGATTGGAATTGAACCGGGTTACCCGTTGCAGCAACTACAGGGCACGATACTGAACTCGCACAAGAGCGCACATATGGCTCTCGCGCTCAGCGCGACTGGAGCCTCGTCGAAATAAGAGGCCACTGTCGGTTGTGAGTTCCGCTTTTCCCGGAAGCCGGCACCAGCGCGGCTACGTCTGTATTGACCCCCGGGGCCGGTCGCGTTTCGGCGCACGGGGCGGGCAGGACAGGTGCGAGTACCCCAGCCCGATGAGCGTCCGCTATGGCCACAGACGTGACAGAGCGACCGGTCAGGGCTGGGCGGCGCGACGGGGCGCGTTCCGGCAACGCTCGTACCAAGTGCCACCTGGCTCTTGAACGTTTCTCGTCATGGCTCTCGACACACCAGTGTCAGTGTGACGTCAGAGGCAAGGCACCGTGCCCACCCGCTCCGCATCCTCACGGCCGCGGCGAGCGCGTGCCCTGTCTCTGCCGACCGAACTCCGCCTGTTCGAAGGGGTGCACGTGGCTGCCTGGAGGGTACGTCCCACCGGCTCGGCGCCGGGTCTCCCGGCCCGGTCGACACCCGTGGTTCCCCGCACCTGTACACCCGTGGCTCCGGACCTCGCGCCCACGACACGGAGCCGATCCGCGAGGGACCGCTGCCGGTACCTTGCGCCATCCGCTTCGTCGGTTCCCCACCCCCTCGGCGCGGCCCGCCACCGGACCGTGTCGATGAACGGAAGTGAAGACCATTCATGACCGTCATCTCCGCAGCACACGAACTCCTCGACGGCGATGTGTACATCGACCTGCGGACCAGCCTGGGGCTTCCGCTGCATCTCAAGTGCGAGGGGTTCAACTTCGCAGGCTCCATCAAAATCCAACCCGCCGTCCGGATGGTCGAAGCAGCCCAGCGCGACGGGCTGATCGGGCCGGACTCGGTCCTGATCGAGTCCTCCTCCGGGAATCTCGGTGTGGCGCTCGCCGTGATCGCGGCTTCCAAGGGGATGAAGTTCATCTGCGTCACCGACCCGCACTGCAACCCGGCCACCACGGCACTGATCCGAGCTTTCGGGGCCGAGGTCGTCGTCGTGGACGAACCCGACGCCTCCGGCAGCTACCTCGCTGCCCGCAAGGCGTACGTGCGCAGCAGCTGCGCACACAATCCGCATCACGTCTGGCTCAACCAGTACGAGAACCCGGCCAACTGGATCGCCCACTACGAGAACACCGCGGCCCTCCTTGCCAAGGACTTCCCCGATCTCGACACCCTCTTCATCGGAACAGGCACCGGGGGAACCCTGATGGGCTGCGCTCGCTACTTCCGCGAGCACCGGCCGGAGATCCGCATCATCGCCGTCGACAGCATGGGCTCGGTGAGCTTCGCGGGCGCCCCCGGGCCGCGGCACATCCCGGGGCTCGGCGCCAGTGCGCCCATGCCGTTGATCGACCCTGCTCTCGTGGACGAGGTCATCCGCATCCACGAGGTGGACACCATCCACACCTGCCGCAGGCTCGCCGCCCGCGGACTTCTCCTCGGAGGCTCCTCAGGAACGGTGATCACTGCCGCCGCGCAGTGGTTCGCGCACCACGGGGGCGCCACGCGCACGGCTGTGGCCATAGCGCCTGACCTGGGCGAGCGCTACATCAACACCATCTACAACGACACATGGGTCGGCCGTTACTACAGCCAGGACGACCTGGACAAGATCCTGGAGACATCGTGAGCGAGCAGACCAAAGTCCCCCAGTTCTGCGTGGTCCCGGGAAGCACCGTGCACGAGGTGCTCGACGGACGGCAGACGGAGGTCATCGACCTCGTCGAGGCCGCCTACCGCCTGCACGGGGAGGGACACACGGTCAACCCTCCGTCGTACTTCCTCAGGTTCCCCGACCGGCCCACAGCCCGCATCATCGCCCTGCCCGCGTCGATCGGTGGCGGCCGGCCGGTCGACGGCATCAAATGGATCTCCAGCTTTCCTTCCAACCTCGACCACGGCATCCCTCGCGCATCCGCCGTCCTGATCCTCAACGACCCCGCTACCGGCTATCCGTACGCCTGCCTGGAAAGCTCGATCATCAGTGCCGTGCGGACGGCCGCCTCCGCCGCCGTCGCGGCCCGCGCCCTCGGCGAGAACCGGCCCGCGTCCGGGCGCGTCGGCTACCTCGGGACCGGACTCATCGCGCGGCACGTGCATTCTTACCTGGCCGCACTGGGCCGGGCCCCGCGCGAGTACGCCGTTTACGACCGGTCCACCGAGTACGCGCACTCATTCGCCGACCACCTGCGCACCACCAAGGACGGCACGCCGGTTTATGTGCTGGACTCCGCGGAGGAACTGGTCCGCTCCAGCGACGTCATCGTCTGCGCGACCACCGCAGCCACACCACACCTGCTCGAGCGGTCATGGTTCGCCCACCACCCACTGGTGCTGCACGTGTCGCTGCGCGACCTGGGCACGGACGTCATCCTGGACAGCTTCAACGTGGTGGATGACGTCGAGCACGTCCTCAAGGCGGGCACATCGGTCCACCTCGCCGAACAGCGCACCGGCGGGCGGGACTTCCTGGACGGCACTCTGTACGACGTACTCACCGGGGCTCTGAAGGCACCGGCCGACCGCACGGTGGTCTTCTCGCCGTTCGGGCTCGGCGTTCTGGATTTGACGGTCGGGGAGCATGTGCACGCCCGCGCCCAGGAGGGCGGCCGGTTGAGGCCGGTCGACGGGTTCTTCCACGACCTCGACCGGCACAGTGCCCCGCGTTCGGAAGGGGTCCGGTGATGACTTTCCTCCCCTCGCACACGACCTCGACCCCGGTGCGGGCCGAACTTCCCCTGGTGCCCGACACCGTTGACCGAGCGCGAAAGCTCGCCCTGCGCCATACCCGTGCACTCGATACCGGGACCGCCCTGCTGGACCATGTCATCGGTCACGCCGAACGCGGCCCCGACCGTCCGGCCGTCGTCGACGGTGACCGAACCGTGAGCTACCAAGAGTTACTGGGCCGCGTCGCGGTGACGCGGGACGCGCTGAGCACCGCAGGGGTGCGGCCCGGCGACGTCGTGGCCACCGTCGGAAGCCGCAGCGTCCACACCCCGGTCGTCTTCCTCGCGCTGGAGGCCCTGGGCGCCTCGTATCTGCCGCTTGACCAGAACTGGCCCGAAGTTCGTGTCCGGGACGTGCTCGGTCGCAGCCGGGCCAGGCTGCTGGTGGACTACAGCGGCGGCACCGCGCACGCCGCGCGGGCGGCCGCCGTGACCGGGAAGACCGACATCCTGCTCCTGCCGGAGCCGGACGCCCGGGCCGCCACACTGCCGAGCCGCAGCGGCGACCGCTCCCACGAGGTCCGGTACACGATCTTCACCTCCGGCACCACCGGTCGGCCCAAGGGGGCCACGGTCGAGCACCAGGGCATGCTCAACCACCTGTGGGCCAAGGCGACCGACCTGGACCTGGGACCGGACGACGCGGTCGCTTTCACCGCTCCACTGGTCTTCGACATCTCCGTCTGGCAGATGCTGTGCCCGCTGCTGGTCGGCGGACGGCTGGTCGTGGTGGGCGACGATGCCATGCGCCTGCCCCGCTGGCTCATCGGCGCCCTCGACACCGCGGCCGTCACCGTCGTGGAACTCGTCCCCACCGTCATCGGCTGGCTCGCCGACCACCTGAGCCGCGTCGGCGGCGAGAGGGGACTGCCCTCACTGCGCTGGCTGCTGTCCACCGGGGAGGAGCTGTATCCGGCGGTCGCCGAACGTGCTCTGGGAGTCCTGCCCCATGTGTCCGTAGTCAACGCCTACGGACCCACGGAGTGCTCGGACGACGTGACCCATCACGTCGTGACGGCCGCTGACCTGACCGGTGCCCGGCTGCCCGTCGGCACCCCCGTCGCCAACACCGCGCTGTACACACTGGTCGAGGAGACCGAGAGCGGCCGGTGGCGGGCGGCGGAACCGGGCGAGAGCGGTGAGTTGTTCGTCGGCGGCACAGGTGTGGGCCTGGGCTATCTCAACGACCCCGACACCACGGACCGAGCTTTCTTCCGCGACCCCTTCGACGCCGCCTCGGCCACCGGCCGTCTGTACCGGACGGGCGACCTGGCCCGCGTCGACAGCGGCGTCGTGTACTACCTCGGCCGCAGTGACCGCCAGGTGAAGGTGTCCGGTGTCCGGATGGAACTGGGCGAGATCGAGGTGGTACTGAGCCGGCACCCGGCTGTGGACCAGTGCGCGGTCGTCGTCTCCGGCGAGGGCGAGCACGGTGAACTGGTCGCCCACTACAGCGTACGCGCCCCGGTCTCCGCGGCGGCACTGCAAGAGGCGCTGAGCGCGCAGCTGCCGGCCGCGATGGTGCCCAGGCGCTGGCGGGAGTGGGACGCACTGCCCCTGACCCACAACGGAAAGATCGACCACCGGTCGCTGCACACGTCCGCCGTCCACCGGAATGAGGCATCGTGACGACCGCTTCGGCGAAGACCACACCATCGCAGACGTCCGTGCCGGCCCAGGAGGGGGCAGCGACGAGTCTCGCCGAGCGCGTCGCCTCCGTGGCCCGGGTGGCCGAGGAGCACCTGGAGGCCACCGACCGCGACGCCGTCTTCCCCGAGCAGGCTCTCGCGCAGATGCGCCGCACCGGGCTGCTCGGACTGCTCGTACCCGCCGAACACGGCGGCTGCTCGGGCACCCTCACCGACTTGGTGGACGCCGGCATGGCCCTCGGCCGTGTCGACATGTCCGTCGGGATGATCTTCGCGATGCACTGCCAGCAGTCCGAGGCGATCGTCCGGTATGCCGCCTCGCCACTGCGTGAAGAACTGCTCGCCCAGCTCTCCGCCGGCGACCTCTACCTGGCCTCGGTGACCACCGAACCAGGCAAGGGCGGTCATCTGTTCCGCTCGTACGCGCCCTTGCAGGAGAGCGACGACACCCTGATGGTCGACCGGGTCGCGCCGATCGTGACGGGCGGCGCCGCGGCGGACGGGTTCCTCATCACCATGCGCAGCCCGCACGCGACCGCCGACCACCACGTCTCCCTCGTCTACGCCCACCGGCATCAGCTGCGGATCGAGGGCACCGGCGAGTGGTGCCCGATGGGGATGCGCGCCAGCCACAGCCTGCCCCTGACGCTCACCGGATCCATCCCCGCACACCAGGTGATCGGTGAGCACGGTGCCTTCCACCAGATCGCGCAGTCCGTGTTCGGGCCGCTCGCCCACATCGGCTGGTCAGCGGTGTGGCTGGGCACCGCGGCCGGGGCCCTGTCCCGAGTCCTGCGCTTGCTGCGCGACCCGGCCGGCCGCAAACGCTTCAACCTGAGCTCGGAACTGCTGATGACCCGCCTCTCCCGGGTGAGGCAGCGGCTCGACACCGTCCACGCCCTGCTCCGTCGCACCGAGGCCTTGGTGGCGAGCGGCGCCGACCTGTCCGGCGCGAGCAGTCAGCTCCTGCTGAACAGCCTGAAGATCACCGCCTCCGAGGAGTGCTACCGGGCCGTCGACGAGTTGGTGGACGCCGTGGGTCTGCGCCACGGTTATCTGCGGGACTCGCCGACACGGCTGGAGAAGAGCCTGCGGGACCTGCGGTCCGCCGCGCTCAACTACAGCAACGACCGGCTGCACCTCGCCGACGGGCAGTTGTGCCTGCTCGACCCGAACGTCCGCTTCGTCTGACCCTGGTGGGCTGCCACCGACCCACTGCGGCACACCCATCACCCCACGGTTCGCATAATTCCGTCACGGAATACCGGCAGGGCCGTTTCCCCGGATACACGCGTGCTTCTTTGTCGACCCTATTCCTGATGATGGCACAGGGAAGGGAAAGGTATTGCAGTGCGCGAATTCCACTGCTAGCGTCAAAGCGCGGAAAAGTCAGTACGGCTGGAACTCTCCACCGCCGGCGACTGTGCGGATATATTCTCCGAAAGCCCGCACTGTGACCGCCCCGGCACCTCCGTCACCGAGGGATATTCATGCCTGAGAACGATCAGAAAACCTCGACCGAAAACTGGAACACCGCATTGCGCTACATCGCGGGTCGCAAAGCCGCCGAGGAATCTCTCGGATTCCTCGCCCACATCAGTGCAACCGTGCAGCAGACCCCTCAGCTCAAGGAGGTCGTGCCGGCCGTGGCCAAGGCCTGCGTCCCGTTCTTCGCCTCCGCCATCTCCCTGGGGGCCCTGGCCACCCACTCCCAGCTCGTCGTCCAGTCGCCGACCGGGTACTCCACGGCACTGGAGGGGGTACGGGGCCTTCTCTCCGTGAACGGCACCGAGAAGATCGTGATCAGCGCGCACGAAGGCCTGGTGAAGCAGACCGACCCGGGGCATCTGACGCGGCTGCACCAGTGGCAGGCGGAGTCGGCTGTGGCCCTGCCCATGACCTACCGGGGGGTGTACGGGGGGCATCTGATCGCGCTGCGCGGCGAGGGGCACCGGCGTGGCCCGATCAGTCCCTCGGACCTGGCACTCATCTCAGAGGTGGCCGACCGGGTCGCGGCGTTCAACGCCTTCGTCACGCAAACGGTCGGCTCGGAGAGTCTGTGATGGCGGCCACCTGGCGGGACGTACGCGCCTGGATCCTCCACCGCAATCCCGAACTCACCGAGGACGACGTGGATTCGGAGACCGACATCATCGAGTCACGGATCGTAGATTCTCTGCAATTCGTGGAACTCGTCCTGCACATCGAAGAGCTACGCGGCGAAATGATGGAGTTCGCGGCCGTCGACCTCGACTCCTTCCGCACTCTCAAGGACATCGAAAAAAACTTTCTCTCCGTATAGGGCGAGAACAGTCATACCGCGATGCGAGGAGGTGACCCAGTGGAAGAACGGGCCGTCGTGGTACAGGGCAGCCTTCAGGGAACGACCGATGCCGTGCTGTTTCTTCCGCCCGCGGGAAGTGTCGATTCGCCTTACCTTTCCGTGGGGGAGTACCTGCCGGACACCTTGCCCGCCCTTCACTGCGAAATGCCCGGACGCGGCCGACTGGCCGGCCAGGAGGAACCCGGATCCGTGACGGCCGCCGTCGATCGCTGGCTGGACGACATCACCGCACTGCTGCCGCACGGACGGCGACTGCACCTCTTCGGACACAGCCTCGGCGCGCTGTCCGCCTACGAACTGGTCATCCGGCTCGAGGCCCACCCCCGGTACGCCGTTCGCAGCTTGTCCGTCTCCGGCGCCCGGGAGCCCGGCCACACCCCGCGCACCGCCGTGGCCGCGGCGTTCGCGGCACTGCAGCACACCACCGGCCAGGAGAACGACCCGGACGGTACATGGCTGGCACGGGACGTGCGGATGCGCCGGGAACACCGCGTCACTCACCGGCCGGTCCACGCACCGATCGCGCTGTTCTGCGGAACGGACGATCCCTTCGCCCGGCCCGCCGACATGGCCCCATGGGCCTCCTTCACCACCGGCCCGCTCCTCGGAACGTTCGCCTTTCCCGGCGGACACGACTACTACCTCTCCCACCGGGCTGCCGTCGCCACAGTCCTCACCGACCTGGTGGACGGCCGCTGCGGCCCCCTACCCGCCTCGCCACCCATATGAAGGAGTCGGACATGACAGTCGAGCACCCCAACGCACCCACCATCGAGCAGCTGATCGACGTGGTAGGCAACAGCTCCGTAGGCATCACGATCACCGACCGCTCCGGTGCCGTCCTGCTGCACAACAAGGCGCAGTCCGTCCTCATGCACGGGGAAGCCGACCACCTCGGCGGCCGGATCAGGGCCGCGGGCAGGGACGTGCTTCCGGAGCTGCTGGCAGACCTGGACAAGAACGGCCGCATCGAGAACGTCCGAGTCACCTACCTCAGCGCCGACAGCACGCAGGAGCGTGCCTCCGCAGTGAACGCCGTAGTCGCCGGTGCAGGTGACGACACCAGGATCCACTGGGTCAGCCGGCCGGAACTCGGCGAGCGGCTGCCGATCCCCAGCACCAGCGACGAGGACCCCACCTCCGACGCCGCCGCCTGGATCCGCACGGTCGACGAACGGAGCAACCCCGTCCTGGCCCCGACCAAGGAACACGAGTCGGTGCTGCGCGAGTTCTACGAGGTCGCGCCGGTGGCCATCCACCTGATCGGCGTCAACGGCCAGGTCATGCACGCCAACCCGGCCGACGTCGCCCTGGTCGAGTACAGCGGACAGCCGACGGAGTACGTCGGCCACCACATCCGCAAGATCTACGAAGACCAGGGCCTGCTGGACGACTTCCTCTCCCGCTGGGACGAGGACTCGCCGATCATCAACTTCCGGGCGAACTTCCTCACCCGGGACGGCGCCCCGAAGCCGGTGCTGATCTTCTCCACGGCGCAGGCGGCCGGCGGCAGCGTCTCCAACACGCGCTGCTTCGTCTTCAACGACCCCGAGCCGCAGCGCGCCCGTGACACCGTCAGCGCTTTCGGCTGGCCGTCCTGAACCGCGCCGGGAGGGGCCCCGTACCGGGCCCCTCCCGGACCGCAGACGACGTCAACCCGCCCCTCCATGGGAGTGACCATGTCTCACGTGCTGGTGATCTCGGGGAGCCCCTCCCCGACCTCCCGGACCGAACTCGTCGGTGACTACGTAGCACGGCGGCTGGCCGAGGACGAATGGCACGCCGGGCATCTGAAAGTGCGCGACCTCCCGGCGGAACCGCTACTCAGGGCAGACATCGCGGACCCACGGATCGCCGAGGCCCTGGAGCAGGTCGCCCTGGCCGACGGCATCGTGCTGGCCACGCCGACCTACAAGGCGAGCTTCTCCGGACTGCTGAAGACGTTCCTCGATCTGCTGCCCCAGCACGGCTTCACGCACAAGGTCGTCCTGCCGCTGGCCACCGGCGGCAGCACCGCACACGTGCTGGTACTGGACTACGCACTGCGCCCAGTGGCGCACTCGCTCGGCGCCCGGCACGTCGTACAGAGCTTCTTCCTGCTCGACACACACCTGACCCGGCTCGACGACGGCCTGGACATCCGGCCCGAGAGCGCGGGCCTGCTGGACGGCGTCATCGAGCAGTTCCGCAAGGCCCTGGTCGCGCGCGTCTGACCGCACCGCCCAGCGACATCCGAACCACCGTTGCCCGCGCTCGGACACCGTCGTCCCGCCCCCCCCGCAGCCCCATGTCCGCGCCGGACTCATAGGCGCGGTCCGGAGTACTCACACCATGGCTGAGAAGAACTCAAAGCGCACATGGCTCACCGGCTGGGACCCCGAGGACGAGGACGCCTGGCACCAGGGCGGCCGTCGCGTGGCCCACCGCAATCTCGTCCTGTCCGTCCTCAGTGAACACATCGGCTTCTCGGTGTGGACCCTGTGGTCCGTCCTCGTGCTCTTCACGACCCCCGAAACCGGGCTGGCGTTCGCGCCCGGCGAGAAGTTCCTGCTGGTGGCCACTCCCACGATCGTCGGAGCCCTGCTGAGGCTGCCCTACAGCTACGCGGTCACCCGTTTCGGCGGGCGCGACTGGACCGTGTTCGCCACGCTGATCCTGCTCGTCCCCGCCGCGCTCGCCCTGTATTTTGTGCGACAACCCGGCACGCCGCTGTGGGTGTTCCTGCTCATCGGCGCCCTCAGCGGGGTGGGCGGCGGCACTTTCGCCTCGTCCATGACGAACATCACCGCCTTCTTCCCGCAACGGCACCAGGGCTGGGCCCTGGGACTCAACGCCGGAGGCGGCAACCTCGGGGTCGCGGCAGTACAGCTGATCGGCCTCGCGGTGATCCACACCACCGGGCGTGACCATCCGGAGTACGTCGCGGCCGTCTACCTGCCGCTCATCATCGTCGTCGCAGTCCTGGCAGCACGGTTGATGGACAACGTGGACGCCGTCCGCACGGCCCCCAAGGTTCAGCGCGAGGCCGCTCGGTGCCCGGACACCTGGTGGATTTCCCTGCTCTACATCGGCACCTTCGGCTCATTCATCGGGTTCGGCTTCGCCTTCGGACTGGTGCTTCAGTACGAGTTCGGCACCTCACCCGTGCAGGCGATGGGGTACACCTTCCTCGGCCCGCTCCTCGGTTCCCTCTCCCGGCCACTGGGCGGCCGGCTGGCCGACCGGCTGGGCGGGGCACGCGTGACCCTCTGGAACTTCCTCGGCATGGCCACCGGAACCACGCTGCTCGTCGTCGCCTCCCTCACCGGTTCCTTCGGGCTGTTCGTCGGCGGATTCACCGCGCTCTTCGTCCTCAGCGGCCTGGGCAACGGCTCCACCTACAAGATGATTCCCGGCGTCTTCGCCCGGCGCGCAGAGGTCGCGGTGACCGGTGGCGCCGACGCCGCCCAGGCCTTCGCGCGGGCCCGCCGGCTGTCCGGCGCGGCCATCGCCATCGCCGGCGCCGTGGGAGCCCTGGGCGGCGCGGCCGTCAACGTCGCCTTCACTGTCTCCTACGCGGACGGTTCCGGCTCCGGAATACCCGCCTTCCTGTTCTTCCTCGCCTACTACAGCGTGTGCGTCCTGATCATCCGGTCCGTCTACCTCCGCCAGGAGGCGCCCCGGGCCTCGACCGCGCCGGACGGGATACGGGAGGCCAGCCGTGCCTGACGCCCTTGCCGTGACGCGGACACACTGCCCGTACTGCGCTTTGCAGTGCGGCACTCGGATCACCGGCCGCCGTGCCGCGGCCGTGACGGTCGAGCCCACCGATTTCCCGGTCAACCGAGGCCGGCTCTGCCAAAAGGGCTGGACCGCGCAAGAGGTCCTCACCGCCCCCGACCGGCTGACGACTCCTCTCGTGCGGGGCCGTGACGGCAGGCTGCTGACCGCTTCATGGGGCAGCGCTCTGGACACCGTCGCCGATGGCCTGGACCGCGTCCGGGCCCGGTACGGCCCGGACGCATTGGCCGTCTTCGGCGGGGGCGGCCTGACCAACGAGAAGGCCTACCTGCTCGGCAAGTTCGCCCGGCTGGCCTTGGGCACGAGCAACATCGACTACAACGGCCGCTTCTGCATGTCGTCCGCCGCTGCGGCCGGCAACGACGCCTTCGGCGTGGACCGGGGCCTGCCCTTCCCCGTCACCGACCTCGCGCGGGCGCAGACCGTGCTGCTGGCCGGGGCCAACGTCGCCGAGACCATGCCTCCCCTGATGCAACATCTCGACAAGGCCCGGCTGGTCGTCGTGGACCCGCGCCACAGCCCCACCGCCCGCCGTGCCGCACTGCACCTGCAGCCCGCGCCCGGCACCGACCTGGCCCTCGCGCTGGGACTGCTGCACCTGGCCATCACCGACGGGCTGGTCGACAAGACGTACGTCGACCAACGCACCCGCGGGTTCGAGACGATCGCGGCTCGCGCCGCCGCGTGGTGGCCCGAACGTACCGAGGCCGTCACCGGCATCTCCACGCACGCCCAGCGCACCGCCGTCCGTCTGCTCGCCGAAAGCCGCGACAGCTACATCCTGACCGGCCGCGGTGTCGAGCAACACCGGCAGGGCACGGCGACTGCGGCGGCATTCATCAACCTCGCGCTGGCCCTCGGCCTGCCGGGCACTCCGGGCGGCGGCTACGGCTGTCTCACCGGCCAGGGCAACGGCCAGGGCGGACGCGAGCACGGACAGAAGACCGACCAACTGCCCGGCTATCGTTTGCTGACCGACCCCGCGGACCGCGCCCACGTCGCCGGTGTCTGGGGGGTGCCACCCGACCGGCTGCCCGGCCCCGGACTGCGGGCGTACGAACTGCTCGACGCACTCGGTGAGGAGCACGGGCCCCGCGCGCTGCTCGTCCTGGGCTCCAACCCGGTGGTCTCCGCCCCGCACGCGGCGCGGATCGCGGCACGTCTCGCCTCACTGGACCTGCTGGTCGTGGCCGACTTCGTCCCCTCGGAGACGGCGCGGGCAGCCGATGTCGTCCTGCCGGTCACCCAGTGGGCGGAGGAGGAGGGCACCCTGACCAGTCTGGAGGGCCGGGTCCTGCGACGGCGTGCCCTGCTCAGTCCCCCGCCACTGGTCCGCAGCGACCTGGAGATCCTGCACGGCATCGCCGTACGGCTCGGTGAACCGGCCGAGCACTACCCGACGGAGCCCCGCGAGGTCTTCGAGGAACTGCGCGCCGCTTCCAGGGGCGGACGTGCGGACTACTCAGGCATCACCTACGACCGGCTGGACGCGGGCGAGGCTCTGCACTGGCCGTGCCCGGACACCGACACCCCTCACCCGGGCACCCCCCGCCTGTTCCTCGACGAATTCGCCCACCCCGACGGACGCGCGCGCTTCGCCGACGTCGAGCACGACGGACCGGCCGAGGACACCGACGCGGAGTACCCCGTGCACGCCACCACCGGCCGGATCCTCGCCCACTACCAGTCAGGTGCGCAGACCCGCCGCGTGGCCGAACTCGCCGCGGTCGCCTCCGAAGCATTCGTGGAGGTCCACCCGGACACAGCGGCCCGTCACGGCCTGGCCGACGGAGCCCTGGCACGGGTGACCTCGGCCCGAGGCGGCATGACCGCCCGGGTCCGGCTCGATCCCACGCTGCGACCAGACACCGTGTTCGTCCCCTTTCACTTCGGCGGGGACGGCCGGGCCAATCTCTTCACCAACCCTGCTCTGGACCCCCGTAGCGGCATGCCCGAATTCAAGGTCAGCGCCGTCCGGCTCGACCCCCTCCCGGAGTGACGCCGTGAGCCACATCCTCGTCCTCGGCCATGGTCCTGCCACTCACCGACTGCTGCGCGGGTTGCGGCGCCACGGGCACGACGGAACCGTGACCGTGCTGTCCGCGGAGTACCGCCCTGTCCAGCACCGTCCGTTGCTGACCACCGTCCTGCAGGGCCGGCTCGAGGCCGACATGCTCCGCCCGGAACCCGAGCCCGGCGCCCGTGTGCTGACCGGAGCCGTCGCGACCGCCGTCGACACCGCCCGCCGCGTGGTGCACGCCCGGCAAGGTGACACCGTCACCGCACACCCCTACGACGTCCTCGTACTCGCCTGCGGCGCCCGCCCGGTGATCCCCCCGCTCCCCGGGACGAGCGACCGGACCGGGCGGCTCGCGCCGGGCGTCACCACGCTGCGCGAGGTCACCGACTGCGACCGCATACAGGGCACAGCCGTGACGGTGCTCGGAGGCGGACCGCTCGGCGTGGAGACGGCGAGCGCGCTGGCCCTGCGGGGCACCGTGACCACCCTGGTCTGCTCCGGCCCACACCCACTGCACGAACGGCTCGGCGACACTGGCGCGGCCCTGCTGACCGCACGACTGCGGGAGGCCGGGGTCGATGTCCTCGGCGGACGCAGGGCCGTACGCCGCGAGCCGGGCCGCCTGCTGCTCGACGACGGCACCGAGGCGGCGGCCGACAGCCTGGTGCTGTGCACCGGCGTGGAACCCGAGGTCCGGCTCGCCCGCGCGGCCGGTATCAGGGTGCACCACGGGATCGTCGTAGACGACGCGCTGTGCACCAGTGACAGCCGCGTCCACGCCATCGGGGACTGTGCCGAGCACGCGGGACGCACCGTGGCGGGCCATGAGTCCGCGCTCGCGCAGGCCGACACCCTGGCCGCGGTGCTGACGGGCCGTGAGGTGGCGCACCGGCTCACTCCCGCCGTTCTGCGCCTGCGCACTCATGTCGTGGACGTGGCGTGTATCGGGCCACTCGCCGCTTTCCGGCGGAGCGGCATCCGGACCGTCGGCCTGTTCGACCCGGCGGGCCGGCGCTACGCGCGGCTGGCGTTGGACGGCGACCGGATCGCCGCCGCCGTGCTGCTCGGCCTGCCAGATGCGATCGCCACTGTCAGTCATCTACACCGGCGCGGCCTGCCCGTCCCCTCCGACCGGCTGGGCCTCCTTCTCGGCATCCGGTCGCACTTCCCCCCAGCCGAGGACGACGATCGGACGGACTCCATGGTGTGTCTATGCAACCACGTCTCCCGGCGACAACTCGCCGGTGCTTGGGAACTCGGCGCTCGGACAGTTCCCGCTCTGGTTCGGGCCACCCGTGCCACCACAGGCTGCGGCAGTTGTATCGAGCGGGTGGAAACGCTCTGCGCGGGCTGGACAGATGCCGCCGGACGGGAACTGGAGCCGACACCATGACAGCCACCCTGGTCGTGATCGGGCACGGGATGGTCGGTCATCGACTCGTGGACACACTCCGCGAGCTGGACCGGGATCGCCGGTGGCGCGTAGTCGTGCTGGGTGAGGAACGGGAGCCGGCCTACGACCGTGTGCGGCTGTCCGCCTACCTCGGAGGGCGCAGCCGGGCAGAGCTCAGCCTCGTCGCATTCGAGTTCCTGGCGGATCCACGGATCGAAGTGCGCTCCGGAACGCCGGCTGTCCATGTCGATCGGCGGGCGCGCACGGTACGGACGGCCGACGGCAACGTGCTCCCGTACGACGCATTGGTGCTGGCCACCGGTTCGCGTCCGTTCGTCCCGCCTGTGCCCGGCCGGGAACTCGACAACTGTTTCGTCCAGCGGACGCTGGAGGACACCGATGCGTTGCGTGCCGCGGTCCGGCCGGGACGGCCTGCGGTCGTCGTCGGCGGCGGCTTGCTGGGGCTGGAGGCGGCGCAGGGACTGCAGTTGCTGGGCATGCGACCCCATCTCGTGGAGGCCGCGCCCCATCTGATGCCGACCCAGCTCGACGCGGAGGCAGCACACGTCCTGCAGCACGGGGCCAATCGCCTGGGCCTGCACCTGCACTGCGGTACCACGGTCACGGCAGTGAACGCCGGGTCGCACGGCGCGGTGCGGTCCGTCACCCTCGGCGATGGCACCGTGCTCGATACCGACCTGGTCGTCTTCGCCGCAGGGGTGCGCCCTCGGGACGACCTGCCGGTCGCTCCGGCTCTGCGGCTCGGTGACCGTGGCGGGTACCTCACAGACGCCCTCTGCCGGACCTCGGACGACCGCGTCTGGGCCGTCGGAGAGTGCGCGGCCGTGCTGGGACGCTGCCATGGCTTGGTCGCGCCGGGATACCGGATGGCGCAGAGCGTCGCCCGTCAGCTGACAGGCCGTCCCAGCGAGCCGCTCGACGCCATGGACACTTCCACCGAGCTGAAACTGCTCGGCGTGCATGTGGCGACGTTCGGAAGTACGTCGGATGAGGACGGCAGTGCCGTTGAGATGACCTTCCGAGAAAGCGTCTCCCGCTATGCCAAAGTCTTCCTGCGCCGGGACACGGGAGCCCTGCTCGGTGGAATCCTCGCGGGGGAGACAGGCTCCCGGACCGACCTCGCCGCCCGGGTCGGCCGGCCGCCGGCCGCCGACCTGGAGCGCGTGCTGTTCCCCGATCCGTCGTTCTAGCCGAAACCTGTGAGGACACCCATGCTCGATGAGTCCGTCCGTGCGGCACGACTGCTGGAAGCCCGGGCGCAGGCCGTCGAACTGTTCACCGAGGTGAGCGCCCGAGGGCTGATCACGCCTGGCAAACGGGAGCGCACCGCCAGCGACGAGGTCCGGGACCTGGCGCACGATCTGTTCGGCACTACGCGGTACTGGCACAAGCGGATCGTGCGGTGTGGGCCGAACACCCTCAAGCCGTACGAGGACAATCCGCCTGACCGAGTGATCGGTGCCGACGACATCGCCTTCGTGGACTTCGGGCCGATCTTCGGCCAGTGGGAAGCCGACTTCGGACGCACGTACGTGCTCGGCGACGACGTCACCCGATTGCGACTCCGCGATGCCCTTCCCGGTCTGTTCGCCGAGGGCAAGCGCTTCTTCGACAGCCGCCCGGAGCTGACGGCAGCGCGTCTGTACGCGGAGATCGAGCGGCTGGCCCGGGATTCCGGGTGGGAGCTGGGCGGCTGGCACGCCGGGCACCTGGTGGGGGAATTCCCGCACGAGCGCATCAAGGACGCGCTTGTCCACTCGTACATCACGCCCGGCAACGACCTGCCGCTGCGCCGACGGGACCGCTCGGGCCGGCTCTGCCACTGGATCCTGGAGATCCACCTGATCGATCGACGTGGCGGCTTCGGCGGATTCTACGAGGATCTCCTGGACTTGTGAGGGGGCGATGGGCGCCGCTCACGCAGAGGTGGACGTCGGCCCCGCACCGCCGCGCGCTGCGGTCGCGCTGGCGCTCGGCATCGACACGGCGACCGCTCAGGTGGATCGGTCGAAGTGGTCGAGGTCATGCCCGAGCTTGTCCCGCGGGACGGTTCCTGAAACAGGCCGGCCCGCACCCAAGAGCGCGGAGCGGGCCGGACCGGCCGACTCCACCAGGAAAGGGAGCAGGGTGACCATGAACTTCGACAGCGATTTCCTCCCGGACGAATCGGGGCTGATCCATGCAGTGCACAGACTGCTGCACGAGCTGCGGAATCCGGGGGTACCGCACGCTTCCCCGGACACAACAGCTGACCTGCCGGATGAACTGCCCCGGGACGGCATCGGCGGCCATGCCGCACTCGACGCGCTGTCGGCCACGGCGTTCGAGAAGGCCAGCCGCCTCGACCACCCGGGCTTCTTCGCACACATGGACCCTCCCACGCCGTGGCACGCCTGGGCAGCCGTGATGTGGGCAGCGGCGACCAACCAGAATCTCCTGCACCCGGACACCGCCCCCGCAGCGCGTGCGCTGGAGGAGCGGGTGATGCGGTGGATGGCCTCCGCATACGGCATGGACGGGGGCCACTTCGTCCCGGGCTCCACCATCGCCAACCTCACCGCGCTTTGGGCGGCCAGGGAACTCACGGATGCAACACAAGTGATTGCTTCCTCGGCTGCGCATCTGAGCGTTGCCAAAGCCGCCCATATCCTGGGCATGGATTATCTCCAGGTGCCCGTCGACGATCGGCAGAGCCTGCGCGAGGACTTGCTCCCCGGCGATCTGTCGCGCAGCGTGCTGGTGCTCACCGCCGGGACGGTCGCCACCGGCGCAGTGGACGCACTGACCGCCGGCCAGGGCGCGGCCTGGCGTCACGTGGACGCTGCATGGGCCGGGGCACTGCGTTTCTCCTCGCGTGCCGAGGTGCTGGAAGGGATGGACCTGGCCGACTCGGTCGGCATCTCACTGCACAAGTGGTTCTTTCAGCCCAAGGGCAGCGCCATGGTGCTCTTCGCCAGAGCCGCCGAAGCACAGCGAGTGATCAGTTTCGGCGGGGGGTACCTGGCTGCGCCGAACGTCGGACTGCTGGGTTCCAGAGGAGCCTCGGTTCTTCCCCTCGCCGTCACACTGCTCGCCTGGGGCACCCGGGGAATCACCGAACGCATCGACGCCTGTCTGACCACCGCGGACTCCCTCGCCGATTTGGTCACCGCCGAACCCCGCCTCACCCTGTGGCGGCCTCCGCGCACCGGAGTCGTCAACTGGCGGCCGACTGACCGTAACACCGAAGCAGTACACGGCCGATTGGACGCTGCCTGGGTCAGCACGGCGGATATCGACGGACAGCGCTGGTTCCGGTCAGTGGCCGCCAATCCGCACGCAGACTCCTGCACAGTGGTGCGGCGCGTGCTGGACGCCTTGTAGTCGCTTGGCGAATGCCGCACATAGCTGTGGTCATGTGACAAATGAACCACCCCGGGTCGAATGGAGGCTCCGGACAACCCGGAGCGGTTCATCTCGGACGTGCCCGTTGCGGCCGGAGTCCGCATGGCCAAGACACCCTTTGCCGCCCACGTTCGCCGACGCGGCAGGTCCTCGCTTTCCGTACCTCACTGGTGTTGCACCGGCACCACAGCGGTGGACCACCGCCGTGGTGCCGGTGCCGTCGGCACGTCTCAGGCGGGGTCGCCGCCGCGGTTCAGATAGGCGTCCACCTTGCCGCGGGAGTCGACCAGGAGGTAGTCGTCACGGCCGTCGCCGTCCAGGTCTGCCCAGCGGATTTCAACATCGCCGTCGACGCCGGACGCGATCTGTCCGCGCGCAATCCAGCCGGGGCGGTCGCCGAAGTCGGCGTTCGGCGGCGAGTTGGGCGCGTGGCGCCGGGGGCGGGCTGTCTTCCGCGTGAGGCGGCTCGGCAAGGACAAGGCCGGTGCCCAGCGGGCGGCGGTGGGTCATCACCCGATCGGACGCCTCCGCGGTGGTGGCCGGCGATGGCAGGCCAGCGGTCCTCGGGTGTCGGCCCTACGGTGGTGGCATGGCAGTGATCAACGGTTGGCGGCGGGGGGTGGGCGCCCGGGCCGGCATGCTGGACGTGCTGGGGCCGGTTGTGCTGTTCGTGCTGTCGGTCATGGCCGCCTCCGTCATCCCGCAGGAGCACCGGATTTGGGTCCGCCCGCCTGTCGTGGTGCTGGCGGGGGTCTGCTGTTTCGCGTTGCTGTGGCGTCGTCGCCACCCGTTCGGCGTCCTGGTCACCGCCCTCGCCTGCGGGGTGGTCTTCCAGGCGCTCGGGGTTCGGGAGAGTCCGTTGGTGACGAGTCCGGTCATCGTGTCCGTCTACACCGTGGCCGTCCGGACCGACCGGCGGACTGCATGGATGGTGGCGTTGGCCTCGGCCGCCCTGCTGGTCGGGGCAACCGTGGTGTTCGGCTCCGGCTCCGGCTCATGGCTTATCCGGGACAACGTGGCGATGCTGGCCTGGACGGCCCTGCCCGCCGCCGTGGGGGACGGGGTGCGCTCACGCCGCGCGTATGTGGCGGCCGTGGAGGAACGGGCGGAGTACGCGGAGCGGACCCGTGAGCAGGAGGCACGGCAGCGGGTGGCGGCCGAGCGGATTCGGATCGCGCGCGAGTTGCACGATGTGGTCGCGCACCACATCGCCTTGATCAACGCGCAGGCCGGTGTTGCTGTTCACCTGGTGGAGCGGCGGCCGGAACAGTTGGTCACCGCTCTGGAGGGCATCCGGGACACCAGTCGGTCCGCGCTGGAGGAACTCCGGGTGACCGTGGGCCTCCTGCGGCAGTCCGATGATCCAGAAGCGCCGCGGGATCCGATGCCGGGCCTGGCGCAGGTACCGGAGCTTCTGGTGTCCTTCGAGCGTGTCGGCCTGTCCGTCAGGCACATGCGGTACGGCATGGCCGAGCCGCTGGCGCCGGCGGTGGACCTGGCCGCGTACCGCATCGTGCAGGAGGCCCTGACGAATGTGCGCAAGCACGCCGGGGCCGATCACGCCCGCCTCTACCTGCACTACCGGCCCCAATGGCTGACGATCACGGTCGAGGACGACGGGCGCGCCCGACCGCACAAGCCCCGCCCCGGGACCGGCCACGGACTGATCGGGATGCGCGAGCGTGCGGCCAGCGTCGGGGGAAAGCTGGAGGCCGCGGCGCGCCCCGACGGGGGCTTCACCGTGACCGCCGAACTGCCGCTGCGGCCGGGCGCGGCAATCGTGGCACCGGTCGGGCGGGACGCCGAGGAGAGATGGGCATGACGATCCGCGTACTGCTCGCTGATGACCAGGCCCTGCTGCGGGGCACCTTCAGGATGCTGTTCGATTCCGCCGACGACATGGAGACCGTGGGCGAGGCGTCCAACGGCCGCGAGGCGGTGGAGCTGGCGAGGACGCAGCAACCGGACGTGATCCTGATGGACATCCGCATGCCTGAGATGGACGGCCTCGTCGCCACGCGGCTGATCGGCGAGGCCGAGGACCTCTCGGCGGTGAAGGTCCTGATCCTGACCACCTTCGAGGACGACGAGTACGTCGCGGAGGCCCTGCGGGCGGGTGCGAGCGGCTTTCTCGGCAAGGGCGCCCGGCCCGAGGAGCTGCTCGACGCCGTCCGCACGGTCGCCGCAGGGGACGCGCTGCTGTCCCCCTCGGCGACCCGGGGGCTGATCAGGCGGTTCCTGGCGCAGCCGGAACCGTGCACGGCAGCCGTGCACGAGCGGCTGGAGTGCCTGACGCGGCGGGAGCGCGATGTCCTGGGGCTTGTCGCGCTGGGGCTGTCGAACGACGAGATCGCCGAGCGTCTGTTCGTCAGCCCGCTGACGGCCAAGACCCACGTCAACCGGGCGATGAGCAAGCTGGCCGCCCGCGACCGGGCCCAGTTGGTGGTCATCGCCTACCAGTGCGGCGTGGTCAGCCCGGCGACGACGGCGACTCGTCCCCCGGGGGCCGGGTGAAGGCCGGCGTGGCCGCGGGGCGCGTGGTGGCCCTGTCGTAGGCCGGCCTGCCGGA
>NZ_LIQT01000244.1 GCF_001418415.1 Streptomyces hirsutus | reverse complement strand
CGTTTCTTGTGCGCGTAATAGGTGGAAGGGGCGATCTTGCAGTCGTGCTCGGTGAGGGTCCTGCAGATCGGCTCGACGCCGCCGAAGCGGTCCCGGTGCTCGTCGATGAACGCTACGAGCGTGTGTGTGGCCGGTCGAGCTCGGCCGCGAAGAAACTCGCTGCCGCCTTCAGGATCTCGTTCGCCCGCTTCAGTTCGGCGTTCTCCTTCTTCAACGCCTTGAGCTGGGCGGACTCCTCCGTCGTCGTTCCCGGCCGCGTCCCCGCGTCGATTGCATGCTGCTTCACCCAGTTCCGCAGCGTCTCGCGGGACCCGATGCCGAGCTTGTCGGTGACCGCCTGCAAAGCGGCCGTCTCGTTCGGGTGGTCGTCGCGCACCTCGGCGACCATGCGCACCGCGCGACGGCGCAGCTCAAGCGGGTAACGGGAAGGTCGTGCCATGACTCGATCCTTTCATGAAATCGAGTCTCCATTCGAACCGGGGCGGTTCATTGCGCGTTCGTCGGGATCTGTGGCCTGGGCGCGCTGTAGGTAGGCGCGGTACCGGGACCAGAAGCCGGCCTCGAACGCGGTGTGGCTGGACCAGGTGAGGATGGCGGCAAGTCGCTTTTCTCGTTCCGGGCGCAGCCGGCCGGTGCGCTGCCGGCCGCGTTGCTTGCGGCACCAGCGGCCCAGACTGCGCCCGTCGACGGTCACGTCATCGGTCGGGTAGCAGTGGCCGGTTTGTGCCTCGTAGGCCGTCAGAGCCTCGAACATCGATTCCCAGGCATCGTTGTGGGCCGTGTACTCGATCCTCAGCGCCTGGGCACCGATGCGCTCCAGGATCCAGGCGTGGGCCCTTTCGGCGGCTTGCGGAGCCCCGAGCGCCCGGTACTGCCCGGCTGCGGCGGCATCGATCAGGCCGAGTCGGGCCAGGTGGTCCAGGACGTCGGCTGCGGCCTCTTCCGGTTCGGCGACGAAGCCCACGACGACGTCGTAGGTCGGGTCGAGGGGCGTGAGGGGATCTTCGCGGATACGCACCAAGGTCCAGCCAGCAGCGCGCAATCGCTGGGATTTCGCATGGTCGGTTGCCCGGGACTTCTCGTCGGCGTGGTAGTAGGAGCCGTCGAACTCCAGGACGAGCCGCATTCCGTCGGCCTCGGCCACCATGTCGACGTGCTCGGTCTGGGTCGTGCGAAGGGTGCCCCGATCAGGGTTGATGGGCAGGACGGTGCTGAGCTCCGCCTTCAGACGCAACTCCTGTGCGGAGGTCTTGACCAGTCGGCAAGCCGGGCAGCCGGTGCCGTACCGTTTCCGGAATCCTCCGGTCCGGTTGTTGACGATTGCTGGCCACGGTTCGTGGGTGTCGGGGAAGTCCAGGCACCGCCACCACACACTCCGGTTGGCGCCCACCGTGAGTTGGTCCGCTGCGACGCCGGACAGCTTGACGTCCAGGCCCTTGGCCAGGTCGGGCTTCACCGTCGACAGCCGATTCTTGTCCGTGATCGCCACGTGCAAGTGTGCCTCTCCAAGGGGGGCGGCCTTCTCGGCAGGCCGCGCTGCGGCCACCGTAGGCGCTACCTGTGACAGCAGCGCCCTGCCCAGGCGGCGTGGATCTCTCAGGTCTCTGTCAGGAAGTTGTTCTCGGTCAGCCGCCACGCCACGCCGGAGTCGTCCGTGAAGACCGCGGTCACCACAATCTCCTCCAACCGTTCCAGGTAGGAGTTCTCGGATGCGAACGCGTATGTCTGCCGTGGGCCTATACCAGCTGGCACGTCAACGATGCGGTGGTCCGGCACGCGGGTGGCCTGCGACTGGGTTGCGGTGAGGCCACCGAAGTCGACCTCGACGTCGGTGATGGCACGGGCGCTGTTGTTGGTGACAACGGCCTGGAAGTAGCAGCTGTCCGGGTCGTCGGGTCCGTTGGGGCCGATCACCAGCCGGGTGCGCAGCGTAACCTGGCGGGCCCGCAGATCACCGACTCTGCTGCGCAATTCCGTGCGGGGGTGATGGTGGGCGCGGGATGATCGTCTGTGCGGCCGTTTCCTGTCGTGCGGCCGTGGGGGTGGTGCGATGTCGATGCGGCCGAAGGGGCTGCCGGAGGTCCCGGAGCAGACCGCGGCGGTGGCCCGGGCGGCGTTCCCGAGGGGGAGCCTGGCGATGCGGGTGCGGGACCGGCTCGCGGAGGTCTTCGCCGACGAGCCGTTCGCCGACGCGTTCGGGGTACGTGGTGCCCCGGGGCTGTCGCCGGGGGTGTTGTGCCTGGTCACGGTGTTGCAGTTCGCTGAGGACCTGACCGATCGGCAGGCCGCGGCGATGGCGGTGCGGGCGATCGACTGGAAGTACGCGCTCGGAACGGAGCTGACGGATACGGGCTTCGATGCCAGCGTGCTGAGCCGGTTCCGTGCCCGGCTGGCCAGGCACGGCATGGAACGGGTGGTCTTCGACCGGCTCCTGGAGCACTGCAAGGTCGAGGGACTGGTGGCCGCCGGGGGTAAGCAGCGCACCGATTCCACCCATGTGATCAGCGCGGTGCGGGACTTGAACCGTATGGAGCTGGCCGGGGAGAGTGTGCGGGCGGCTCTGGAGGCCCTCGCGGTCGCGGCACCGTCCTGGCTGGCCGGACAGGTCGACGTGGCCGAGTTCGCCCACCGCTACGGGCCCCGGGTGGACGGCTGGCGCATGCCGTCCTCGCAGACGAAACGTGACCGGCTCGCGCAGGTCTTCGGTCAGGACGCGCTGGCGTTGTGCCGGGCGGTCTGGGCGCCCGATGCTCCGGAATGGATCCGGGGGATCGAGACCCTGCGCCTCCTGCGGCAAGTCCTTGTGCAGACCTACTACGTGCACACCGACACCCGGGGACGGGAGGTGGTCAAGAAGCGGGACGCCGATGACGAGGGCGTCCCGCCCGGCCAACTGCGCCTGGCCTCCCACTACGACCCCGACGCACGCTGGGCGGCCAAGGGCGAAGAGCTGTTCTGGATGGGCTACAAGGTCCACCTCACCGAGACCTGCGATACTCCCGCCGAAGCCGAAGCCGAAGCCGGGGTCCGAGCGGCACCGAACCTGATCACGGACGTGTTCACCACCGACGCCACCGTGCCCGATGTGAAGGCGACCGGGCCTGTTCAACGGCGCTTGGCCGAGCACGGGGTGAAACCCGGCGAGCACTACCTGGACTCCGGCTACCCCTCCGCCGATCTGATCACCACCGCGCTGGAGCGGGGCATCCGTATGGTCACCCCGGTCCTGCTGGACCACTCCGCCCAGGCCAAGGCGCACACCGGCTTCGACAAGAACGCCTTCGCCATCGACTGGAAGGCCCGGCAGGTCCGCTGCCCCGCCGGGAAGAGAAGCGCGCACTGGAACCCGGTGAAGCAGCACGGCGCGGACGCGATCGTCATCACCTTCAGCGTTCTCACCTGCCGCCCCTGCCTCTTCCGGAAACAGTGCACCAGCTCCGCGCTGGGTCGGCGCATGCTCACCCTGCGGCCCAGGGAACCGCACGAGGCCCTCGTCCGGGCCCGCTCCGAGCAGAAGACGGAGACCTGGAAGGCCAAGTACGCCCTGCGCGCGGGAGTGGAGGGCACCATCAACCAGGCCCTGGACATCACCGGCATGCGCCGGGCCCGCTACCGCGGACTGCCGAAAGTCCGCCTCCAGCACTCCTTCTCCGCCACCGCCCTCAACGTGATCCGACTCGACGCCTACTGGACCGGACACGACCAGCACCACACCCGCAGCAACCGCCTCAAACACCTCGCCTACCGGCTCACGGCCTGACCCCGGAATTGCGCAGCAGAGTCGGCCTCGTGGACGGCGTCGGTGATGGTCATGCCGACCGAGTACGACAGCCACCTTCCCCGCTGGGCAAGCCAGGCGGTGAACTCGTGTGTTCCGCCTCCGAAGTCGGTGCGAACCAGCGTCCGGCGTCCACGCCGGTAATTCTTCGGCAGTTACGTCAGGGCGAGTTGAGCTGTGGTGATGTGATCGGCTGCGGTGTTGCTGCCCGTTTCGTTGCTGTTGGTGAGCACCTCGTGGGCACCGGTGAAGAACCCAAGGGTGGAGTGGCATGCGATCGCACACGTTCATCAGGCTTCTGGGACGGTCGCCCCGGGCGGCGGAAAACGCGATCCTGTCCGTATTCACCGCGCTCGCAGCCTTCCTGCTCGCCTAGCCCTGATCAGTTTTGCTGTGAACGACCCAGTTCGGACAGATCGCTGTAGAGGCGGTTCAGCGCGTACGCGCCCAGGCCGAGGCCCTGGTCGATTCGGCGTCGTGCGGCTGGGTTTCGGTAGTGGGGTTCTAGCAGCAGGAAGAAGTCCTCTGCGTGTTGTTCGTCGATTTCGGAGTGGAGGCCGTAGTGCATCAGGTCGGCTTGAGCGACCCAACCGCGGTTCACAGCCGCGTTGCCCGTGATGGCCGATACCGAGGCGAACGCGTACTCGATCGCGCCCATGCAGCCAATTCCTACCTGCGGGTCCTCCCACGTACACACCGCACTGAGAACGCTGTTGTACGCGTGGACGGCCGGCATCATCTTCAGGCCGTTCAGCCGTACGGTGTCGCTGCCGATGCTGGCCAGAAATCCGCGGAAGGTCTCGTGATGGAATTCCTGAGGGCGGAATCCGCCGTGTTCTTCCACGACATTGCCCAGGATGCCGATGCGATCCGAGGGGTGCTCGATCCGAGACACCAGCGCAGCCATCGGACGGGCGAAGTAGGTGACGGCGAAACCTAGTTGCTCCTGGCTTGTGCGGAAGTTCTCCAACGACATGCTTCCGTCTACCAGCGTTCGGAAGTACGGATTGTTCAGGACACCGGTCTCGGCCACGATGTGCTTGGCGTGCGCTGTCACCAGCGGGGCCTTGGTTGTCCGCAGATGGGTGGTCACGGTCGTTTCTCCTGGCGTGTTGTTCCTGAGCGCGGCTCGATGCGGGGACCGGCGGAGCCCCTCTGATCGCCGGTGCCGAGTGGAATCAGCACCCGACGGCGAGAGGCTCTGGACGAGAGGACGCTGTCCGGTTCTGTCGGCTCAGGAACGCAGGGCTCCCAGGAGGCGGTGACCTCGGTCGTTCGGATCAGTACTGCTGTGGAACACGCGAATGGCCGCTCTCAGCTCGTCAGTTGAGATGGAGCCGGAGCTGTCGGTGTCGATGTCGGCGAACGACACGTCGATGTCTTCGTCGCTCAGCGCGAAAGAGGACTGAAACAGGCGCTTGAACTCGGACTTGTCGAGTTCGCCGTCTCCGTCGACGTCAGCGGTGGCCACGAAGACCTTGGCGGACGGCGTGACAATCCGCGCGTAATCATCCGGCTTGTCCCCCAGGCTGACAAACCCGGCCAGGAATTCGTCGCGTGATACGACGCCGTCCCCGTCTGTGTCCATAGGGGCAAACAATCTCTTCCAGTACTCCAGAAGGGATCTCTGCAGCGCGCTGGCGGGGGAGGTTCCTGGCATGAGCTTGAATTCCCGCGTCGTGCGGCCCACCCAGGCGTACACGTCGGTTTCGCTGACCCACCCGTCGCGCTCGTGATGGAACACGTTGTAGTAATGCTGGGCCTTGCTGTGGATAATGGATTTTTCCGGCATGCGAAGACCTCGAATTTTCTTGTGCGGTGGGCGAATCGAATACCCACCGCGACCCGGTCCACGAGCAATGACTCGTGAGCTCAGGGTGGCAGCGTTTCCCTTCCCGGGCGCCGGTACCAAAGCTTCACCACTCATTCGAGTGAGTAATTCGACCTGGCAGTTTCAGCCCGGTTCAAGGGCGTGGCGCCGGCGCGACCGAGATCCGGCGGTGGATGTCCTCAAGCAGTGTCAACGGTCATTGAGATGCCCAGGTAGGCGGTCGGTGGGTGTCCGGGCTGGTGGCCATTAGAAAACCATGCCTGTGGCCAGTGGTGTTCCTGGGGTGGGGGTCAGTGCAAGGCCCCGGGGAGAGTCGCGTTCGCCCGTTTTGATCATGGGATGCCGTGGAGGGTGAGGATGGCTTCGGGGCGGGTGTGAGCGCGGCGGCCACTGGCGATGTTGGCCCAGCCGGCCCGGTGGAGGGCGGCGCGGGCCAGGTCGCGGAAGACACTCACGACGGCGGGGGTGCGGTGGCGGCGGACCTGGCTCAGAAGCCGTATCTCAACCGGTCATGGAACGTGCGAGTCGAACGGGTTTCCCGCCGGGGTGATCTTTCGGCGGTACGTGCATGAAGGCAGGGCCCCTTGGTAGCTCGGAGGTGCGAACCGAACCGAGCAATTCCAGGAGGCCCTGTTGTCGCAGTTCTACGCGCTCGCGCCCGCATCGTTCAACTCGGCTGCCCGATTGTGTGATTGTCTCGCGCACGTGTACGGGAACGCGGCTGATCATCCGGACCGGGTGCGCCGGTACCCGTCGGACATGACGGACGCGGAATGGGCGGCTGTGCGACCGCTGCTGCCGGTGCCGGCCTGGCTGGAGGGCAAGGGCGGGCAGCCCGAGGGCTACTGCCACCGCTCGATGCTGGACGCGATCCGGTACCTGGTCGCGGGCGGGATCTCCTGGCGGGCGATGCCCGCGGACTTCCCTGCCTGGGGCCGGGTCTATGCCTTCTTCCGCCGCTGGCGCGAACACGGGCTGATCGCGGAGTTCCACGACCGGCTGCGCGGACAGGTCCGTGAACGCGAAGGCCGGGAGGCGGAACCTTCGGCGGGGATCATCGACGCGCAGTCGGTACGGGCTTCCGCCTCCGTGCCGGCTTCCTCGAGCGGGTACGACGGCGGGAAGAAGGTGCCGGGCCGCAAAAGGCACATCGTGACCGACACGCTCGGCCTGCTGCTGGCCGTCGCGGTGACAGCCGCGAACGTGGGCGACCGGGATGCGGCCGTGCCCCTGCTGCGACGACTGCGCACGCTGCACCGGGAGATCACCCTCGTCTGGGCCGACGGCGGCTACACCGGCGGCCTCGTCGGCTGGGCGAAGGACAAACTCGCGCTCACCCTTCAGCTTGACTCTGTCGGGGATCTTGGAGTTTCGCTGTGCGGCAGCATGGTCAACAAGCATGCTCGTGTCGTTCCTATGACCGATGCAGCTGCCGAGGTGCCCGTTGTCCCTCCGTCCCCGTTCCGGTGAGCAAGTCCCGCCTTTGACCGTGCGGGTCGCGCGGGCGAGCAACCCGAAGGGCACGACAGCGATATGGGTGCGAGACCGGCTCGATGGGCTGTGGTGCGACGAGGACTTCGCCGACTGGTACCCGCGCGACGGGCGTCCGGGCCTCTCGCCCGCCCAGCTGGCCACCGTCTGTGTGCTGCAGTTCCTGCTCGGTCTGTCGGACCGGCAGGCCGCCGAGGCGGTGCGCTGCCGCATCGACTTCAAGTACGCGATGGCCATGGAGCTGGACGACCCCGGCTTCCACCACAGCGTGCTGGCCGACTTCCGTGGCCGTCTCGCCGAGGGCGAGCGTGCCGACCGCCTCCTCGACCTCGCGCTGGCCCGTCTGAAGGAGGCCGGTCTGGTGCGCGAGCGCACCACGCAGCGCACCGACTCCACCCATGTCCTGGCCGCGGTGCGTGACCTGACACGGCTGGAACTGATCACCGAGGCGGTGCGGGCCGCGCTGGAGGAAGTCGCCGGCACCGCAGGGCACCTGCTGGACGGCCTGGTCGACGAGGAGTGGGGGCGACGCTACGGCCGACCGGTCCGCCTGGGCAAGAACCCCACCCGGCCCAAGACCAGGATCCTCGCCACCGGCAACGACGCCGCCCGGCTCCTGGAACACCTCTACCGGCACGGAGCAGGCCGGGCACTCGGCCCCCGAGTCCAGGCCCTGCGGCAGATCATGGTGCAGAACTATTACCGCGATGCCGCAGGCCGCCTGCTCTGGCGCACCGAGGAGGACGGCGGACCCGGGCTTGCGCCATCGTCCCGGGCGATCGTCTCTCCCTACGACACCTCGGCCCGCTACGCACGTCACGGACACATCGTCAGCTGGAGAGGGTTCTCCGCCCATCTGACCGAGACCTGTGCTCCTGACGGCCCCAACGTGATCACGGATGTGGCCACCACCGCGGCCACCACGCACGACAGCCAGGCCCTGCCCGCCGAGCACCTGGTCGACAGCGGCTACACCTCCCTGGTCCATCTGGAACAGGCCGCCCGCAAACACCAGGTCACCGTCATCGGACCGCTACCGGGCAACCCCACCCGCCAGCACCGCCGAGGCGAGGGCTTCGGCCGTGACGACTTCCACATCGACTTCGACCGCCGGCAGGTGACCTGCCCCCAGGGCCAGGTCAGCCGAGGCTGGCACGGCCCCTACCCAACGTCCTCGCCCAGCGCGGCCCCGCTGATCGTGGCGCGGTTCACCAAGGGCCAGTGCCGGCCCTGCCCAGTCCGCACCCAGTGCACCAGCTCCCGCGAAAGCGCCCGCAACGTGGGCTTCCCGCCGCGAGAACTCCGCGACCTGCAACTCCGCGTCCGAACCGAGCAGCAGACACCCGAGTGGAAGATCCGGTACGCGGTGCGCTCCGGGGTGGAGGGCACCGTCAACGAGTTCGCCCACGGCCACAGCATGCGCCGCTGCCGCTGCCGCTGCCGCTACCGAGGCCAGGACAAGGCCCACCTCCAGCACGTCCTCACGGCCATCGCCGTCAACATCGAGCGTCTCAGCGGACTGCAGTCGACCGGAGGAACACCTCCGGTCCGACGGCCCACCGCCTTCCAGAATTTCCTGGACCAGCACAACATCCACCGGCCGAAGTCCTGGAGAAACAGCCGTGGTTGACACCGCTGATTCCAAGATCCCCGACAGAGTCAAGCTCAGCTCCGCGGTCTGCTGAGGGGCCAGCAGTCCGGCGACGACCTGGACGATGTCGCTCATGTGCCCACAGCGGCCAAGAGGGCAAAGCACACGCCCGGTGGTCCCGCGACGCAAGTCTGTCTGCCAGGTGGAGCCGCCGCTCAGCCGTACCCGGTTCTCCGCCACACCCACTTCCCTCAACGACCCGCCTTCACATTTACTTCATCATTTGACCATATCGTGATCACGGGTTCGGTATGCTCCCCGGTGCTCCATACGCACCATCAGGGGGGAACCCGCATGCGCATCAGCCGTACCCTGCCCGTCGCCGCGGCCGTGGCCGCCGTCGGCACGCTCAGCCTCACCGCCGCACCGGCACACGCCGCCGAGTACTCCTCGGCGCTGAAGATCAAGGGCGTCCAGTACGACGCCCCCGGCCGGGACTCCAACAAGTGCTCCGGTGGCAACACCCACAAGGAGTACCTGACGATCAAGAACTACTCGAAGACGGCGAAAGTGAACCTGAAGGGCTACGTCGTCAAGGACGCCGCCGGCAATAAGTTCACCTTCAAGAACAGCCACACCCTCGAGCCCGGTGACTATGTCCACCTCCGCGGCGGCCGGGGTACCGACTCCGACGCCAAGAACGTCGTCTACCGCCAGAACTGCAACTTCCTCTGGAACAACGACAAGGACACCATCTACTTCTACAAGCCCTCCGGCACCCGCGCCGACGTCCACGCCTACACCAAGAAGGCCAACGACCGCGACGGCAACGGCTACATCACCTACCACGGCTGACCGCCGACCGCCCCGGTGAGGCCGGCCGCCGGACAATCGTCCCCGTGGCTGGCCCCACGCCTGCCGGACAACCGCAGCCGACCGAAGGAAGCAGGAAGCCGTGACAGACCAAGGCGCTGTGGTCAGCAGTGACGGCTGGCAGCGGCTCATAACCGCGCGTACCGCATACACGCAGGCGGTCAGCGCGCACTACGACGAGATCCTGCACCACGTCGCCCACCGCGCCCAAGCGGAAGGGAGCCTCGGCAAGGCCGACATCGGGGCGCTGCTGCTGTGGAAACGCCTGCGCGCCGACACCCCCTGGGCCGGCGCGCTCATGGCCGTCGCGGATGCCGACGTGCGGCGAGCAACGGCGGCTGCCATGGCCGCCGTGCGCGATACCTCCCTCAGCCGCAGCGCAGCAGCCCGGGCCGGCCGGGCCGCCCTGGCCGAACTCCCCGGCTTCACCTCCGGCGACGCCCTGGCCTCCGCCGTTCTGACCGCAGCCGCACCCGACCGCATGGCCGTCTACGACCGCCGCGCCCACACCGCACTGCGCTCCCTCGGCGTCACGCTCACCCACTCCCGAGGCCGGTACAGCCGCTACATCGACGCTATCGACCGCCTCCTGGCCAGTGCCCCCGATCCGGCCCGCAGCTGGACCCCACGGGAGATGGACACAGCCCTCTACCACCTGCCTCTCAACTCCCCCACGCCGCCCAGCACGTAGAACGCGGTGTCGAAGGCGGCCCTGCCCCGTTCGGGTCGGCCGTCGCGGCGTGGTGTGCGGGCCATGACGGTGGCGCGCAAGACGTTCCGGAGGGATGGGCGGCCTGGCTGCGTCGGCTGACCGCGGGTTGGACGCGGAGGGATCCGGCGGAACACCGGCACGACGACCCCGTCAGCGGCTATGCCGACGGCGTTGTCGTGGTCGATGCCGGGCCGACCCTGTGGCGACTGAACGTCGCCTCTCCCGCGGCCGAGCCGTCAGGAGCCGGTGTCGGAGCGTGAGACGAGGTCGGCGATGCGGGCCCACATCTGCGGCGGGTTGGAGTACATGGGGAAGTGGGCGCAGTGCTCGATTTCGGCGAGTTCGACGCCGCCTTCGGCCAGGGCGGGGAGATAGGACAGCGTGTTGTTCTGTTCCCCGTACATGAACATCTTCGGTACGGGGAGTCACCGGCGGATGGTCGTCTCGCACGGCGCCTGCCGGCGTCCGCTGAACAGATCACGACGGGCCCCGAGCCGCTCCAGCACCGCTTGCGTCGGCAGCCCACTCGCTGATCGCCAGCCGCGAGGTCGCTCCGATCAGGACGGCAGCGGCAGCGATCGCGAGCACGCCGACCAGGGGATGCAGCCGGCCGCGCGGATCGCGCGGGTCGGAAACCTGCGCCAGAGGGAACAGCAGGCCAGGACACTCACCCGCGGCAAGAGCCGGGGCGGGAGCAAGTTCGTCGAGTACAACGGGGATGGGAGAAGACGCAGTGGCGGGCACGGTCTTCCAGCGTGATCACGGGACGCAGACACTCACATGATCACCGGTACCGTCCCCGTTCCGTATGCCCACAACCACACACCGGGCGACTCACCCCAGAGCGACTTCACACCGGGGCCCCAACTGTGCGGAACGAAGACGTGATGAGGAGGGCCCTGCGCAAAGTCACCGTGGTTCCGGTCGACGTGCTCGACGGCGCGGGTCGAAGAGCATTGAGGCGTTGGGCTGCGGCAGCGGCCTGGCAGAGCGGCGCGGGCGTGACCCGCGCCGCCGGGCGGGTCGACGGCGAGCGGGCCGCAGGATGACGCACGTGGCCCCGCCGACGTGAGTCCCACACGGGACAGGTGGTGGATTTCCTGTGTTCGGGGGACGCTGGTCGTAGTCGTTTACAGGCCGGGCGGAGTGCACGGCTCCGCCATACCGTGCTGCTCCTGACGCTGACGGTGGGCGAAATGAAAGTCGAACTGATCCAACCGGCTGCCAGCGTGCTGTTCGACGTCCCGGACGACACGCATGAGGAGATCATCACGCTCATCACCGCCGTGGCCAAGAATCCGGAGGTGCAGGTCCCGGAGCCGGCCGCAGCGTTTGGTGAATGGTGCTGGCTTGTGTACACCGTCCGTGGTGACGTGATCGAAGTGCTGGACGTCGGATGCGCTCGATGACGTCGGTGGCACGTGGGGCCTGTGTCGCGGTGGTGCCGCTGGCGTGTCCAGATACCTGAGTCCTGGTCGGCGAAGAAGGACTGTCTGTCACGGTGCCTCCGGGGCGCTGGGTCGCACGGCCAAGGCACACTGGCCACGTCTCTTTACGGCTGCGGACGAGGGAGTGCGGCCCCGCCCGCAGCCCGTGCACCGCGTGCACGGGCGCGAAGCCGCCAGGGAAGCCCTGAAGTGCTCCAGGGAGAAGCCTTGGGAGGAGGCGGCGGGGCATGTCGGCGCGTGCGCCGGTCAGATCCCCATCACGGCATCGCAGTCGGGGCAGACCAAGGATGCGTACTCATCGGGGTACCACGGCGCCCCACGGCGCTCGGAGGGCCTGCGGCGGGCGGTCACCATGACGAACGTGTCCTTGCCGCAGAGGGTTCGTGGTCCGGTCCTGGTGGGCGTTCCCGGCGCGGTGGGCGCCGCGTGCACCCGGCGGACGGGCCGTTCTCCATCACCTGGTGAACCGGGGGAGGAGTCTGTGGCCACCGGCTTGTCGAGTTCGTACACGACGACGATGTCGCTCATGCCCCTACCGTAGGCCGAGGGGTCGATCCGCCCGCAGCCTCGAGCCGGGTGGCTGTGATCGGCCGTCGCGCCCGGCCCGCGAACGGCGGCTACCCGGGCCTGTCCACCGGGCCGAGCCCGGCCACCTCGAACTCCACCCGGACCTCGTCTGAGCTCACCGAGCAGGGAAGGGGAGCCGCAGAACGATCTCGCCGTCGTCGATCTCCCCGGTGGGCTCGAACCCGAACTTCCGGTAGAAGGGCCACGGTTCGCCGTCGCCGGGCTCGTAACTGGTCAGCAGCTCGGTGGCGCCGTCCGCGCGCACCAGGGCGACGATCTGCGTGAGCGCCTCTCGACCGATCCCTCGCTTCTGGTACCGCTTGTCGACGAGGAGGCGCCAGAGGAAGTGCCGCCCTGTGAAAGGACCAACCGGCGGTTTCCACGACAGCATCACGAAGCCGACCGGCTCGTCGCCACGGTACACGGCGCGGTACCAGGGATTGGCCTCCGGCGTCCTTGCCGCCTCCTTGAGCGACTTGGACACGGAGGCGACGAACTGCTTCTGGTCACGTCGGACGCGGAGAGCACGAACGGCATCCCGGTTGTCGTCGGTGATCTCCCGTAGGTGCACGCCCGGGGGCCTCATGCCGCACCCCTTCCTGCATCCGGCAACCGCGCCGTCCGGGCCGACGTGAAGAGCCGCCACCGGGCGGTATTCCCTGGTGCGGATGCGTTGTCAAGGGCGCCAGGCTGGACATCTTCGGAGCGTATTCGACACCGGTGATCTGGAGCGGGACCGGCACGCCGGACTGTGACCGCGTCCGAGGCAGCTCCTGGTGAAGAGCGACTCGGTCTGACGCGGCGATGCTCATGCCCAGCACGCGTTCCTGAACGCCGACGGCGCGCCGCCCCGCGAGGGGCGGCGCGCCGTGGTGGTGAGGTCGGGGTGTGCCGGCGTCGGGCCCCGGCCGTCGGCGCTGCCCGTCTGGTGTCAGCGGCGGTTGCCGCGGTGGCGGCCCCAGGACTCGGCATCGACCCCGACGAAGTGAACATCGAGCAGTACGCCCAATGGGTCCGCAACCACCTCCAGCCCTACCTGCCCGACCTCACCTTCACCGACGGCGCCACCAGCGTCCTGGTCGCCGATATCCCGGCCAGCCCCACGGCCCCCCACCTCGTCTACGGCACCGCCGCCCGGGACAAGGACCAGCAGGCCGCCGTCGCCCCCTACCGCGACCGCGACCACACCGCCTGGATGGCCGAACGCCAGCTCGAACGCGCCTACCGCGACCGCTTCACCCGCGCCCAGCACGCCGACGACGCACTCCAGCATCTCTTCGACCACACCCGCCAGATGGTGACCGCCCAGCAGGAGGAACTGCCCGCCTGGTTCATCGCCGCGGCCCGCCCCGAACGCCCCCTGCCGCGCACCGCTGTCCGCACGACCCGCCAGGACGCCACCGCTGTCGTCACAGCCGCCCGCGCCCGCATCGACCAGCAGGCCGAAAGCCGTACGGCTCCCGGACCTCTGACCGGTCTGCAGGTCGTCACGGACAACCCGCGGCCCGGTCTGCGCCGCTGGGTGCTGAGCACGCTGTCCCTGCGCGGCGGACGGGAAATCTACGCCGAGCTCCACCACGACGGGACCGTCCTGCTGGCCGCCAACCTGTCCTGGCATGCCCTGAGAAACAACCACCGCGCCGACGAATTCGCCTCCCTGGGCGTCCTGGTACACCAGGACTACCTCGGAGCCTGCTGCCACGACGTCTGCGCTCTCACCTCGGAACTGGCCCGGCACCTCCGGCTCGACAGCGGCCTGCTGCTCAACGCCGCCATCGCCGCAGGCACATCGAAGAACGTGCCGCTGATACCCGTCGTCGTGGACTTCCCCGGCTTCACCGACGTCCCCGACCACGCCCGCCACCCCCACAAGATCCAGCCCGTCACCACCACCCTCCTCCCCACCGACTCGGATCAGGCTCTCAAGGAGAGCGCAAAGGAGCTGTTCACCGACCTGATGAACCAGTTCGGCCTCGACCCGCAGCTGTAACCACCACCGAACCACCGGGCCCGCGCCCGCCCTCGGCAGAGAGCAGTCCGCGCCGTGCTCCAGCAGACCCCCTCTACAGCCGTCTCGTCGCCAAACACGGCGATATCCCTGCCCAGGTGCGCGGTGAAGCCGATCGCATACGCCGCGACCTGGCCCAGGCGCTGCGCCGGGCGCCCGCACCCGACCCGACACACCGCGGCACGCCCCCGAGCCCACAAGGTCCCTCCGCCGCCCGGTAAGGCCCGGGATGCGGGAAACCGGCCGCGTCGTGACTCCGGCGAGCTGAGCGTCGTTGTCCCGGCGGTGCCGCCCCTTCTGGCCGCGCTGTGACGGTGCCCGGCCGAGTGCCGGGTCAGCCCACGACCGACCCGGACGGGCAAGCCCCGGACACACCGCGTCAGCCGGTCAGCCCCGCCTCCCACTTGCGTCGCTGAAGGACGTAGTCGCTGAAGAGGTGCCGGGCCCGGTCCAGCAGCTCGCCCACTTCCGGGTTCCCGCACGGGGTGTCCGCTCCCGGATGCCAGCGCTGCACCGATTGCCCGGCCCACGTGCGCAGCTTGTCGTCCGGATCGTCCAGCAGGGCGACCGCGGCCCGCAGCCCCATGAGACCGCCGCGCGCGTCGAGCAGCCGGAACGCGGCGACCCGGACCGGCCGGGACCGCTCGGTGCCGAGGCGCGTCAGCAGCAGCCCGTCGGGCAGGGTCCCGGCGAAGGGAAGCAGCGCGGTGGTCGTCTCCCGTACGACACCGGGCGCCGGGTCGTCGAGCAGCGGCAGCAGCCGGGTCACGTCGGTCACGTCCAGTACGCGCAGCCCGGCCACCGCCCGTGCCCGCACCGCCGGTGCCGGATGGGTGAGCAGTGGCCACAGCAGCTCCGCGTCCGCGCGTTCCCCGCACTCCGCCAGCCCGATCACGACATTGGGCGGCATCGCCGGGCCGGCCGGGTTCGCGCACTGCTTCCGGTACCAGGACAACGGATCCATCCCGTGCTGCCGTACGACATACCGCGCACAGGCCCGGACCACCGCGGACCGGTCGATGAGGAACTCCACCGCCCGCCCGGGCCGTCCCGCCCGCCGCAGCGCGGTGACCCCGGCCGACCGCGCCCGGGGATTACGTGCGCCCAGCAGCGCTTCCAGCACCTCGTCCCAGTCGCCCCCGTCCGCCAGGGCGGCCAGGGCGGCGTCGGCGCACAGGCCCTGGACGACCGCGTCGTCGTCCCAGGCCGCGCGGCGGGCCAGCTCGCCGGGGGAGAGGAGCCCCTCCTCAATGGTCAGCCGGAGGGCGAACCGGCGTACCGTGCGGTCGGTGTGGGTGTGCAGGGGCAGCAACCGCTCGCGCGGTGCCCGGCGGAGCACGCCGTCGAGCAGTTCCAGCCCGAAGGCGCCCCGGTCGCGCCGGCCGACCCGCAGGATCAGCGGCGCGAGGACGACTGCGGTCTCCACGTCGAGCCTCTCGCCCAGCAACCGCCGGGCCCGCTCCCGCACGGGCGTGACCCGGTCACCAGCACGTATGACGAGCAGCGGCAGCAGTACGGGATGCTCCGCGACCCGCTCCAGAGCGGCCTCGCGCACCCGCCCGTCCGGATGGCACAGGGCGAGAGCGAGCCGGGCCCGCGCATCCCGCCCCGCGCTCCCGCCCCGGATCCCGTCTGCCCCGGGCCGGCCACGTGGAAGGTGCCCGAGTCCGGCGGCCGGTTCCGAGCTCCCGGCCGGGCGGCGAAAGCCGGCGGTGACCCAGCGACGGAGGCGGTCGGACCGACCGGTTACCGGGTGCCGGGCAGCCGTCCCCAGCCGCGATGCGGCCTCGCCGGCCGTGCCGGAGCGAAGCACCGCGGTCCGCTCTTCCTCCAGCAGCAGCACATGCCCGTACCGGAGGATCTGCCGGACGCCCACGTCGAACGCGGTCCAGGCGCAGGGATCGGCGGGGTCCAACGCCTCGGTGAGGGGCATCCCCCGGATCAGGCGCACCGCCGCCGTCCCGCCGCTTCCGATGCCGTCGTCCATGCCCGCCCCACCCCAGCCGACCCGCCGTTTCGAGCGATCGTAGAGGTGAGGCGACAGAGCGTCGCGGGAATTGGTGCGGGCGGAAGTTGAGGGACTTGCGACGTCTTCCGCCGAGGCGCTGCCCGCCCCCAGCAGATGTCACCCTTGGTTCTCGCGTGATGCCACCGAATCAAGGTCGTGACCAGTGAGGACGTCTGCCATGCAGTGAGAGCCGGACTGGACAGCGAAGTAAGACGCTGCAGCCAACGGAGGGCGCCCCGGTCCCGGAGCTGCGCGGCGGGCAGTTTCGAGGAGATGGAGAAGTCGAGTTCCTCACTGAGACCGCGGAAGGCACCGGCCGCGCCCCGTGGAACGCGCGGCCGACCGTACGACCGAAAGCAGTGGTTGGCCGGGACGCGGGTGCACCCGAGGAGGGCGGGGCAGTTGACGCTGCCGTCGCTCCGTGCGCTCGGCGAGGAAGGCTTCCGGTCCTGCTGTTCAGGGTCGGGGGCCCCTCGTATCCGGTCGGTTGCACCAGCGCAGGAGATGCGCCGGTCTGTTCGGTGCGCCGGGGGCTATCCGCAGTCGTTGCGGTTGATCTTCAGGGAGCGGGTCTGGTCGTTGAGGTTGTAGCCGCGCAGGTCGTGGATGGAGCCGCCGCTGCGGGTGACGCACACCCATCGGCCGGAGTGATTGCGCTTCTCGTACACGCGGGCGGTGCGGTCGGAGTTGTTGCGGATCGAGCTGCCGCGGTCGCGGATCGCGGAGGGCAGGTCCTTCACACTGCCGTCCGAGGCACGCCGCACCCAGGGCTGGCCGCCGAAGTTGATCTCCGGGTAGATGCACACGTAGCCGGACGGGCAGTCGATCCCGGCCCGCACCGCGCCAGCCTCGGCGGAGGCGGGGACGGCCAAGGGAAGGAGGGCCAGTGCAGCGGTGGCCCCGGCACGCATCACATTTTTGATCACGGCATTACACATACTGGCCACCGGGCACCGGCCGGACAGGCTTGCCCGCGGGGTCACTCCGGCGGCGCAGCGCACGGTGCGGATCGGTACGGACCCACAGACAGGAGGAGAGGGGAGGGCTGACGTCTCCGGGGCGGTGGGCGAGGAGACTTTACGCGTGTCCGGCTCCGCGGCCGGGGCTGCTGCCCGGCCGGGTGGCTGCGTGGGCGTCGGGCCTGGTGTGCGCTCCGGCGGACCTGCGCTATAGTTGATCTTGAAGGCGCGGGGTCGTTTCGACGGTGCCGTTGTCCATGCGTTGGTGGTCTAAGGAAAGACGTCCCGCTTCCTGCGGGGAGATGCAGGTGCAAGGCCTGCCCGGCGCTCCATGAGGAGCCCCGTTCCTGCCGTGGCAGGAACGGGGCTTCTTCCTATGTGCGGCAGGCCGCGGCGCGGGAGCCGTTACCCACTTTCGAATGACGGCCCCGCGATGGCCGGGGTGGTGCGCCATGGCGCCGTCGAGTTCGATGTCAGGGCCCGCACGAGTTTTTTGCCTGGTGGATCGTCAACCCGGTCAGAGGCCAGCTCACCTCGATCAGCTGAACCCAGCTCTCGACGGAGCCGACATTTGGGATCTCGGTCACGCGGTAGGAGTTCTCGCGGGTCCACTCTTCCCAGGCGCGCCTGGCCGGATCGCGCGTCTCGAAGACCAGATGTCCGCCAGGCCGCAGTGCCTCGTGGGCTCCCCGTAGCGTCTTTTGCCATGCCTGCGGATCAGCGATGGCCTGGGCGACGTTCGCTGTCATCGTCGCGAGGTCGACCTGCAGCGGTGGGAGGTCTGTCGCGTCGCCGCAGATCCAGCGCACTCGCTCACTTCCCGGCTTGGCCCGAGCGACGTCGATGGACGCCCTGGCGGGATCCACGCCGACGACCTCGATCTCGCGGTCGGCCAGGAGAAGTGCGAACGCCCCTGTGCCGCAGCCGATGTCCAGTACTCGTTGTGCCTCGAGCTCTTCTGCCATCTGCAGGTATGCATCGAGGTCGCTGCGGTCGGGGTCGAGCGGATCGTAGATCGCGGCGAGTCGTGGATGCGCGAAGCAGTCGTCAGCCATGCGGCCGAACGTATGCAGAGCTGGGCCCGAACAGCTACTGAGTTCGCCGTGGCTGTTGACGACCAGCGGGCCCACTGACACTCCAGGCGGCGCGCAGCGAACAAGAGGGCCGCCGGGCCGTTGAACACCGCCCGGACAATCTCACCCGCCCGGCACACACCAACGGCCCGAGTATGACCCACCACTCGAAAACCTCCTCTTCGAACACGGCGTCGCCTTCGAAGGTTGCAGACCTGAACGAAGCGTCGCTCTGGAAGGTCGCCGACTCGAACCCGGCGTCGCCGAGGCGGGGGCGTCCGGTGGCGGGATCACGGAGGGCGTTGAGGAGAGCCCCGAGAAGGGGTTCGATGAAGGGGGTGCCGCGGTGGTCGATGTCGGTGCCGGGGGTCAGGCCGGTCAGGTAGGCGTCGCGGTCGGCGTCGGCCAGGTGGGCGAGGCAGGCGGTGTGGCCGGGGACGTGGACGCCGCGGCAGCTGACAGGGTCGGAAGCAGGATCTGTGCCGTGTGCGCAGTACGGCCATTCAGGCGCCCCGGGTACGGAGGGTGGGGGTGTGCTCGTGGCGTGGCGGCCCGCGCCGAGGCAGGCGCCCGGCCCCGTTCCTTCTCGGCCTGTTCCCGCCGCCACGCAGCCCGTCACACCCGCGCCAGTATCCGCTGCTCCCGACGGAACTTCCCCACCCAGTCACCCCTCACCGGCCACAGCCTGCCAGGCTCCACACGGTGGCACAGGCATGTTCAGCAAACCGAACACCCACTTAACAGCGACGCCACTGGCGGGGTACGGGAGCCGGCTCCGGTGCTGGTGGTGTTGGGCACCGGGTCACAGCGACGAGAAGCATGGCGACGATCCCGCCGGCCACCACGAACAGCGCGGTGCTGATTCCGTCTGCCGTCGCGATGCGCAGGCGTTCGCCGGTGAGATCGTCGAGACCGGCGGTCGCTACGAGGACGAGGATGGCGAGGCCGACTGCGGCACCGACGCCGGAGCCGGTGGAGGCGATACCTGAGGCGATGCCTTGTTCTCGGTCTGCCACTCCGGTCGCGGCTGCGATGAACATGGTGGTGAACACCACGCCGTCACCGATGCTGAGCGCGACGAGTCCTGGGACCAGTTCGACGTACGAGCCGTCCGGCGAGATCGCAACGCCGAGCAGCACAGCGCCGAGCACCCCGATGGCAAGAGCAGCCACCAGCGTGCGCTTGAGCCCGAACCGAGTTACGAACTGGCCGGCCGTCGTCGAGCCTGCCACCACGACCGCTGTGGGGATCAGGAACCCGGCGCCGGTTTGCAGGGCGTCGTAGCCGAGGATCTGTTGAAAGTAGATCGACAGGAAGTAGAGCACAGAGCCGAAAGTCGCCATGAACATGAAGGCGATGACGACGCCGGTGATGAGGTTTGGGTTCGACAGCAGCCGAGGGGGCACGAGCGGGTCGGGGCTGCGCCGCTCGATTACTGCGAATGCTCCGATCAGCAGCAGGCCGACCGCGGCGCTGATCAGAATGCCCGGCGAAAGCCAGCCCAGGCCGGGTCCTTGCACCAGCGCGAATACGATCAAGGTGACACCCAGAGTGACGCTCAGCGCGCCAGGCAGATCGAACGTGCGGCCCTTCTCGCGTTCACCGTCGGGCGGGATCAGCACGAACGCAAGCAGCAGTGCCGGACCCGCCAAAGCGACATTGACCAAGAAGACAGCTTCCCAGCCGAAAGCCTGGGTCAGTAGTCCGCCGAGCAATACGCCGATCACAAGTCCAGCCGCACCTGCACCGCCCCAGATGCCCAAAGCGCGGTTGCGCGCCTGACCTTCAGAGAACGTGGTGTTGATGAGCGCCAGCGTGGTGGGGAAGACCAAGGCTCCACCGAGTCCTTGAAACGCGCGTGCGGCGAGCAACATGCCCGGCCCGGTGGCGAGTCCGCCCGCCAGTGCCGCTCCGGCATACAGCGCAAGTCCGGTCGCCAGGATCCTGCGCCGCCCGAGCAGGTCCGCGGTGCGACCGCCGAACAGCAGGAAGCCGGCCGAGGCCACCGCGTAAGCGCTGATCACCAACTGAAGCGTTTGCGCTGAGTAGCCCAGATCGCGTGCGATGTCAGGTAGCGCCACCACGACGATGTACTGGTCCAGCGAGACGATCAGCATTGCGAACGACAGCAGCGCCAGTGTCGCGGTCTCACGGTTCCAGCCAAGACTGCCGGGCGCTGATGAGGCATCCGTAGATCGCAAGGCGGCACTCCTGGTCGACCGGGTGAGCCGTCCCTACCCAGGCTTCGAACGTTGGGCCGGGCGGGACAGTCAACACTGCTGGAGACGCCCCGAGCACGGAGCACCAACACCAAGACCTTAAGGACCGTGATCCCCAACCGGCGCTACAACACCCTCGCCGAACGAGACGACGTCTTATCCATTGAGCTGATGCTCGGCGGGGCGAAGTGCCGCGATGTGGCTGTGCGGGTCCGGACCCGGGGGTGAAGTTCCCCCCTGGTCGTGGACAGCGGGTGGTTACGCTGCGGGGGCGAGGTCTTGCGTCGTCAGTGCCCTGGTTTCGAGCGGGGTGACGTACCCGTAGACGGGGTGTTTGCGCAGGCGGGTGCGGCTGTACTCGACCTCGATGAAGCGGAAGGCATCGGCTCGGGCAGCCTCATGGGACTTCCAGACGATGGTCCCGATCTCCGCTTTCAGCAGGCCGAAAAGCTTTCGGCTGCGGTGTTCTCGTAGCAAGAGCCCGTTCTGCCCATGCTCGGCCGCATTTTCAACTTCCGTAGCCGGTTGCGGTATTCGCGTGAGGTGTACTCGGCGAGTTCAACCAGTCGTTGCAACACCGGGCTGTTGCAGCGAGCGTAGCTGCTCTTCGAAGACCTCGGCCGGCGTTCGCCAACCGAGGACCTTGCGGGGCCGGTTGTTGATCGCCATGGCGACGGCTTCGAGGTCCGTGGACGACCAACGGGAGAGATCAGTGCCCTTCGGGAAGTACTGACGCAGCAGCCCGTTCGTGTTCTCGTTTGTCGGTCGTTGCCAGGGCGAGTGCGGGTCGGCGAAGAACACCTTCGTCCCGGTATCGAGAGCGAACTGGGCATGACCGGAGAGTTCCTTCCCGCGGTCCCAGGTGAGGGTTGAAGCTTCCCCTTGATGTTGGACACCTGGAGACCGGGACGTGAGGTTCCAGAGGAAGTAGTGCCAGGTGGGAAACAAGAGCAACCGCAGCAGGCGGTACACGCAGGAGTTC
>NZ_LIQT01000243.1 GCF_001418415.1 Streptomyces hirsutus | reverse complement strand
GATCTTCGCGGAGGTGGTGGAACGATTCTCGGAGACCGTCCCGCCGCTAGAGCTTGCGAAGTCCACTGAGCACCCTTTCGAGCAGTGTCACGTCCGGTGCGCCGGTGGTCTCGTCGCCACCCGGCTGATGGATGGCCACGAGCCCCGCTTCCGCGAGGTCCGCCACCAGGATCCGGGCCACGCCCAGCGGCATGTTCAGGAGCGCCGATACCTCGGCGACCGACTTCACCTCACGGGTCAGGTGGCAGATGCGCTGGTGCTCCGGGAGGAGTCCCATGAGCGCTGCCGGATCGGCCGTCGTGCTGATCAGCGCCTCGATGGCCAGCTGATAGCGCGGCCTGGTCCGGCCACCGGTCATCGCATAGGGACGTACCAGTGGCTGATCGCCCTCGTCCTCGTACGGCTCCGCGTACGGATCATGAGAAGCATTGGGCGGGGTCATGGATCCTCCGGGCGGGACAGCAAGTCGGTCGGTCAAGCCGTCTGACGGGGCCGGTGGGGGGATTGTGGCGGCCGGACGGTGATTTGGTGAGACGGGTGGTGCCGGGGCCGGTCAGTGGAGCAGACTTCCCTGTAGCTCGGCGCGCAGGTCCGGGGTGAGGACCGCTCCCGCACGATCGACCAGGAGCGCCATCTCGTAGCCGACGAGACCGATGTCGCACTCGGGGTGGGCCAGGACGGCCAGAGACGAACCGTCCGAGACGGACATGAGGAAGAGGAAACCCCGCTCCATCTCGACGACCGTCTGTGCGACGTCGCCGCCTTCGAAGATGCGGGAGGCGCCGGCGGTCAGGGAGGTCAGTCCCGACGCCACGGCCGCGAGCTGGTCCGCGCGGTCGCGCGGGAAACCCTCCGACATCGCCAGGAGGAGTCCGTCGGCGGACACGACGACGGTGTGGGACACCCCGGGGGTGTTGTCCACGAAGTTGGTGATCAACCAGTTGAGGTTCTGTGCCGCCTGGCTCATCGGGCTCAACTAACGCTCCTGCTGGTGAGTGGGTCGGGGGAAGCTGCCGGTCTGGGACGACGAACCGGCCTGACGACCCTGTGCGATACCTCGACGGAGATTGGTCAGCCGGCCGCGTACGTCATCGGGCGCACGGGAGACCTGCGGACCACTCTGGTGGGGCTGCTGCTGAGCCGTGCCCGGGACGAGGTTCGCCTTGGGCACCCGGCGCGGCAGGCCGGATGTGGTGACGCCGCCCGCGGCCGGCTTCCGGACGCGTTCGGCCTGCCGGACCAGTTCGTCGTTGGGCGAGCTGCGCCAAGTGGCGGCAGCGGACCGCTGCGGGCCGGTCGGCCCCTGCGGCTGCTGCTGCGGTGACTGCTGTTGCGGCTGCTGCTGTTGCGGCTGCGACTGCTGTGCCGGAGCCTGGGGATTGCCCTGCTCCTCCTGCGCACCATGGAACCAGTTGGTCTCCAGGGTGTCGTACAGCGGGGTGCGCCCGTCGCCGGGACCGGACGCCGGCGGCAGTGCCCAGGCGTCGCTCTGCCCGCGGCCGTTGTCGGGCCGCTGGGGGGCGGGCGCCTGGCCCGGCTGGGGACGGTCCGGCCGCTGCTGCGGGGCCGGGGGACGCCGGTTGCCGAGGCCGGGTTCCTGCGCCCCGTTGAGCTGCGGACGCTCGAACTGGCCGGTGGAGGCCGGGTCCGCGAGGTTCGGCCGCTCCGGGGCGGGGTACCGCGCGGGAGCGCCGTCGCCCCGGCCCGGGTACTGACCGGTGGAACCGTTGTCGTACGAGCCGGAGCCGTTGCCGTAGGACCCGCTGTCGTAGCCCTGCGGGGCCGGGAACTGGCCGGTCTGGGACGGGTTCTGCCCGGTGCCCTGACCGTTGTTGCCCTGACCGTTGTAGCGGTCCGCCGGGGCGCCGTAGAGGTCGCCGCGGACGAACTGGCCGGTGTCCTGGCCGCCGTTCGCGCCGGGCCCGCCGTACTGGCCGGTGTGCTGCGGGGCGCCGTGGCCCTGCCGGTCGTCGAACCGGGGCATCTCGGACGTGGCGCCGGCGCCGTGCTGGTCGTCGAACCGCGGCATGGCGTTCGTCCGGGCGGCGTCCGGCTCGTCGTGGCCGCGCGGGGCGTCCAGCGAAGCCCGGGGCACCGGCGGCTGGGCGTTCTCGTCGCTCCAGCTGGGCACCCGCGGCTGCTGGTCGCCGCCGGGCAGCTCCGCGCGCGGAGTGTTGCCGCGCGGCGGCAGCTGCGGACGACGGCCGCGCTCGGCGTTGCCCGTGCCCCGCTGCTGGGGCACGTCGCCCCGGCCGCCGCCGAACAGGTCCTGGCCCTGCGCACCGCCCTGACCCGCGGACTGCATCCCCTGCGGGGCACCCGGGGCCTGGCCGCCGTAGCCGGCACCCGCGCCGGCCGGAGCCGGACGGCCCTGCGACGGAGCGGAGGGGGCGCCGCCCTGCTCGAACAGCGACGGCGCGGACGACCTGCCCGGCTGGCCCTGCGGCCCACGCGCCCCGCCCGGGGCACCCGGGCGGCCCTGGCCGTCCCGTCCGGGCAGTGCGGCCCGCGGACCCTGGCCGGCGGCGAGCCGGCCACCGCCGGGCGCACCGGCACCGAGAGCACCGCCACCGGACTGACCACCGGCGGACCGGCGGGCCGCCGCGGCACCGGCCGCGGCCTGCGCGGCGGCGGGACCGCCGCCGACACCCGGCTGACCGGGCTTGCCCTGGGGCCTCTTGCCGCCCTGGGCGACATCGACGGGCAGCATGACCAGCGCGGTCGTACCGCCGGAGTCGGACGGGCGGAGCTGGATGCGGATGCCGTGCCGCTGCGACAGCCGGCCGACCACGAACAGACCCATGCGGCGGGAGACGGAGACGTCCACGGTGGGCGGCGCGGCGAGCCGTTCGTTGATCGCCGCCAGGTCCTCCGGGGACAGGCCGATACCGGTGTCGTGGACCTCGATCAGCACCCGGCCGTCGGGCAGCGCGTGACCGGTGACCTTGACCTTGGTCTGCGGGGAGGAGAACGAGGTCGCGTTCTCCAGCAGCTCGGCGAGCAGGTGGACGAGGTCGTTGACGACCCGGCCGGCCACTTCGGTGGTCGGCACGGCGGTCAGTTCGATGCGCTCGTACTGCTCCACCTCGGACGCGGCGGCACGGAGCACGTCGACCAGCGGGACCGGGCGGGTCCACCGGCGTCCGGGCTCCTCACCCGCGAGGACCAGCAGGTTCTCACCGTTCCGGCGCATACGGGTGGCGAGGTGGTCCAGCTTGAACAGCGAGGACAGCTGGTCCGGGTCGGCCTCGCGGGACTCCAGTTCGGAGATCAGCGACAGCTGACGCTGGATCAGACCCTGGGAGCGGCGCGAGAGGTTGGTGAACATCGCGTTGACGTTGCCCCGCAGCAGGGCCTGCTCGGCGGCGAGGCGGACCGCCTCGCGGTGCACGTCGTCGAAGGCCGCGGCCACACGGCCGATCTCGTCCCGGGAGTGCACACCCACCGACTCCACGGACGTGTCGACGTCCTGCGGGTCGGACTCGGACAGCTGCTTGACCAGCTCGGGCAGACGTTCCTGGGCGACCTTGGTCGCGGTGTCCTCGAGGCGGCGCAGCGAGCGGATCATGGAGCGGGCCACGACGAAGGCGCCGACCAACGAGACACCGAGCACGATCAGGATCAGCGCACCGGAGATGATCGCGTCGCGCTCGGTGGCGCTGCGCAGCTCACGGGCCTTCTGTTCCATCTCCTCGAGCAGTTGGAGCTCGATGTTCTTCATCTGCTGGATCTTGGTGGAGCTGTCGTCCAGCCAGTCACGGTAGGACCGCTTGCCCATCGACCCCAGGCCGTCGGCCGACACCAGGGCGCGGCCCGCGAACTTGTCGGTGGCCTGGATGGTGTCGTTGCCCTCCTCGACGGGCACCAGCAGCTCGGTGGCCGAGTCCTCGCCGTAGATGCTCTTGAAGCTGCGCACCTCGGACTTCTGGCTCTCCAGCGCCGACTGGGCGTAGAGCCGGTCGTTCTCGGCGAGATCGCCGAAGCTGGTGTTGTTGGCGGGCAGTGCCGCCGCGAGGACCGCGCGCTGGATCGACGCGTACTCCTTGGCGGCGGAGAAGGCCCCCAGGGCGCGGGTGCGCTGGATCATCTCGGAGTTGCTGGTCGCCTCGGCCATGTCCTGGGAGAGGTCGATCAGGTTCTCGATCAGACGGTGGTAGGCCTCGACGGTCTGGGTGGAGTTGCCCTTCGACAGATAGGCCGTGTTGCGGATCTTCTCGAGGTCGCCCAGGTCACCGGCGAGCTGGACCAGGTTGTCGCGGACACCGGTGAGATTGCCGTCCCGGCTGGCGTTGTTGATCTCCTCGGAGCTGTCGAGGAAGTTCTTCCGGGCGCGGTCGGTCTTCTCGCGGTGGCCCTTGACCCCGAAGTCGGTGGCCTTGCCGCCGTGCGCCAGCGGGCCGGCCGACTGGTCGCGCTCCTCCTGGAGCGCGGCGGCGAGCTCGGTGGCCTCCTGGGTCATGTCCGTCAGCAGCTTCATGTTGTCGAGCTGCTGGATGTCGTCCATCGACTGGTTGATACGCAGACCGCCCAGCGAGGTGGCCGCGACCACCGGGAGCGCGAGCAGCGACACCAGTCGGGTGGAGATCCGCCAGTTGCGCAGGGCTATGCGCGGCCCCGGGCCGGCAGGGCCCTTGGGGGTCTTCGGCGCGACTGTGGGAGCCCCCTCCGGTTTCGGGGGCGCGGAGCCGGGGCGGCCGGGCCGGTTTCCGCCCTCACCGTTGGCCGACGGACCCTGGTTCTGGTTCTGGGCGTGCTGGGGCGAGGAGCCGACGGCCATGGGGCCATTCCCGCCGTGCTCCGGCTCCGCCGAAGCGCTGCCATCCCTCTTGAAACGTCCCTGCACTAGCGTCGCAACCTCTGGACCAGGCGCCCCTCCGCGCGAACGGCGGGACACGGTGTCGGCGTCATAGGGGCGCCCTGAATACGCCCCCGTGGTGGTCGTGAGTGACCGGCGCGGGTTCCCCCTTGTCCACCGCCTCGATGGCGCTTTCGTGCGCCCCCTGTGCGCCGGATCGAAATCTGCGGCGGTCGCTGGGATTCCAGCACAGTGCGGGATCTCCCAACAAGGCCCGTGGGGTATGCCGTGACTCATATGACGCCACGTGAGGGAGTGGACACTCGCCGTAGAAAGTGATCTCGAGCAAAGGGGGTGAAGGGGGGTGATTCCGCCAGGGTGATCCGCTGTCCCAGTCGCGATGATCAGGAGCGGAATGATGGGTTCAGGGGGTCAATGTCCGTTTCGGGGGAGTGGGTCACCGGCCCGGAATGGGGTGGTTTGGCTGTTGATCCGTGAGCAAACTCACACGCGTGGCGTGGCCTTCGACGGCGGTCGGCGGGGAATCGCATGTTTAGCCTGGCGCTTTACAGACATGGCACAACAGACAACCCGCGCCCGAAGGGCGGTCCCCGGACCCCGTCGGACGCCCGTGAACAGGACAGGGCCGAGTAAACAGTGAAGACGACGATGATGTTCCACAAGATCGCCAACCCGCGACGCACGACGCTGGCGCACCTCGACGGCGCCGCCGAACTGCAGACGCCGGTCCTCCAGGAGCACACCGTCGAACTCCCGGCCCAGACTGCCAACCCCAGGCGCACCATCCTCATGGAGATCCCGGTCGCGGCCGGCGCCGCGAACCAGTAGGCCTGTCGCCGGCACCCCTTCGGTACCGGCACCGACTGGTACGGGCACCGGCCCCGGAACGCTCAAAGGCCCCGGAGATGTCCACAGCGGCCCGGAGCGGCCGGAGCGGCCGGAGCGGCCGGACCAGCCCCGCGGCGTCCCCTCCCAGGGGGCGCCGCTCTTTGCTGCGCCCGTCGCCGCACCCGGTCGATGCGCGGCGAGCACGAGGGGGCGGTACGCGGGTCGATACGCGAGGAACGCGCCCCCTGCCGCGTTAGCCTGGAGCGTCAGACTCCAGCCAGCTCAGTCAAGGGGCCAAGCATCCCGTGCGCATCGCCAGATTCTCCATCGACGGGAACGTCGCCTTCGGCGCGGTCGAGGGTGACCAGCAGGACGAGCTCGTCCTGGACATCATCAAGGGCATCCCGTTCACGGACTTCGAGCTCTCCGGCACCAAGGTCCCGGTGAGCAAGGTCAGGATGCTGCCCCCGGTGCTCCCCAACAAGGTGGTCGCCTTCGGCCGCAACTACGCGGAGCACGCCAAGGAGATGGGCAACGAGGTGCCCGACGCCCCGTTCGCCTTCTTCAAGCCCGCCACCTCGGTGATCGGCTCCGGCGACGAGATCCAGTACCCCTCCTTCTCCCAGGAGGTGCACCACGAGGCCGAACTGGCCGTGGTGATCGGCCGGCTCTGCCGCGAGGTCCCGCGCGAGCGCGTCAAGGACGTGATCTTCGGCTACACCTGCGCCAACGACGTCACCGCCCGCGACGTCCAGCGGCGCGAGACGCAGTGGGCGCGGGCCAAGGGCTTCGACACCTCCTGCCCGCTCGGCCCCTGGGTGGAGACGGACCTGGACCTCGCCGCCGCCTCGGACCTCACCCTCCAGCTCACGGTCAACGGCGAACAGCGACAGCTCGCCCGCACCAGCGAGATGATCCACTCCATCGAGGACCTGATCGTCAACATCTCCGAGGCGATGACGCTGCTCCCCGGCGACGTGATCCTCACGGGCACCCCGGCCGGCGTCGGCCCCCTCAACGTCGGCGACGAGGTCGCCGTCACCATCGAAGGCATCGGCACTCTCACCAACAAGGTTGTCAAGCGTGGCTAGCGCACCTGGTTCCCCTGTACGCGTCCGTTTCTGCCCCTCGCCCACCGGTAACCCCCACGTGGGCCTGGTCCGCACCGCCCTGTTCAACTGGGCGTTCGCCAAGCACCACCAGGGCACCCTGGTCTTCCGCATCGAGGACACCGACGCCGCCCGCGACTCCGAGGAGTCCTACACCCAGCTGCTCGACTCGATGCGCTGGCTCGGCTTCGACTGGGACGAGGGCCCCGAGGTCGGCGGCCCGCACGCGCCGTACCGCCAGTCGCAGCGCATGGACATCTACGCCGACGTCGCCGCCAAACTCCTCGACGCCGGCCACGCCTACCGCTGCTACTGCTCCCAGGAGGAGCTGGACACCCGCCGCGAGGCCGCCCGCGCCGCCGGCAAGCCCTCCGGGTACGACGGCCACTGCCGCGAGCTGACCGACGCCCAGGTCGAGGAGTACCAGGCCCAGGGGCGCGAGCCGATCGTCCGCTTCCGGATGCCCGACGAGACGATCACCTTCACCGACCTGGTCCGCGGCGAGCTGACCTTCACCCCGGAGAACGTCCCGGACTACGGCATCGTGCGCGCCAACGGCGCCCCGCTGTACACCCTGGTCAACCCGGTCGACGACGCCCTGATGGAGATCACCCACGTCCTGCGCGGCGAGGACCTGCTCTCCTCCACCCCGCGCCAGGTCGCCCTGTACAAGGCGCTGACCGAGCTCGGCATCGCGAAGCGGACCCCGGCCTTCGGTCACCTCCCCTATGTCATGGGCGAGGGCAACAAGAAGCTCTCCAAGCGCGACCCCCAGGCGTCGCTCAACCTCTACCGCGAGCGCGGCTTCCTCCCCGAGGGCCTGCTCAACTACCTCTCCCTGCTCGGCTGGTCGCTCTCCGCCGACCAGGACATCTTCACGGTCGAGGAGATGGTCGCGGCCTTCGACGTCACCGACGTCAACCCCAACCCGGCCCGCTTCGACCTCAAGAAGTGCGAGGCGATCAACGCCGACCACATCCGCCTGCTCGACGTGAAGGACTTCACCGAGCGCTGCCGCCCGTGGCTGAAGGCCCCCGTCGCACCCTGGGCCCCGGAGGCCTTCGACGAGGCCAAGTGGCAGGCCATCGCCCCGCACGCGCAGACCCGCCTCAAGGTGCTCTCCGAGATCACGGACAACGTCGACTTCCTGTTCCTGCCGGAGCCGGTCTTCGACGAGGCCTCCTGGGCCAAGGCGATGAAGGAGGGCTCCGACGCCCTGCTGCGCACCGCCCGCGAGAAGCTGGACGCCGCCGACTGGACGTCGGCCGAGTCCCTGAAGGAGGCCGTCCTGGCCGCCGGTGAGGCCCACGGTCTCAAGCTCGGCAAGGCGCAGGCCCCGGTCCGCGTCGCCGTCACCGGCCGCACGGTCGGCCTGCCCCTCTTCGAGTCCCTCGAGGTCCTGGGCAAGGAGACGACCCTGGCCCGCATCGACGCGGCCCTGGCGAAGCTCGCCGCGTAGTCCCAGGGAGCGGTCGCACGGAGCGGTCGCGCACCGCGCCCGTGCGGCGGCAGGGCGAGGGGCGGCACCCGGAAGTACGGGGTGCCGCCCCTCGCCCGTTGTCGGTACCGTCGGTCCCATGGCGATCCGAGCAGTTGTCTGGGACGTGGACGACACACTCTTCGACTACACCTCCGCCGACCGCGAAGGCATGCGGGCGTATCTCCTCGCCGAGGAACTGCTCGCCCGGTACGCCTCCGTGGAGGAGGCGCTGGCGCACTGGCGGGAGGTGACCGACGCGCAGTGGGCCCGGTTCGCCGCGGGCGAGGTCGACTTCGAGACCCAGCGCCGCGACCGCATCCGGGTCTTCCTGGAGTGTGAGCTGACCGACGCCGAGGCCGACGACTGGTTCGGGCGCTACCTGGTGCACTACGAGGCCGCCTGGTCCCTGTTCCCGGACGTCCTGCCGGTCCTCGACGCGCTCGCCACCAGCCACCGGCACGCGGTGCTGTCCAACTCCAGCCTCCACGTGCAGGACCCCAAGCTGCGCGCCCTCGGCGTCCACGACCGCTTCGAGGTCATCCTGTGCGCCGCCGAGCTGGGGGTGGCCAAGCCCGAGGCCGGCGCTTTCCTGGCGGCCTGCGAGGCCCTGGCACTGCCGCCCGACCAGGTCGCGTACGTGGGCGACCATCCGGAGATCGACGGCCGGGGCGCCGCGGAGGCCGGGCTGCTGTCGGTGTGGATCGACCGCGGCGGCGCGTACGCGACCGCCGAGCCGCCCGTCGGGCCGCGCAGGATCGTCTCCCTCGGTGAACTCCCCGCGCTCCTCGGCGCGGATACCCGTTTTGGAGCCAGGTCCGGCATCGGGTAATGTTCTTCCTGCGCCGCGGGGGTACGGGCCGGAAGGTCAAAGCCCTCAAGCGCACAGCTAGAACAAGAACCCTTAGGGGCTTGCGTTCCAGTGGCCTATGGTGTAATTGGCAGCACGACTGATTCTGGTTCAGTTAGTCTTGGTTCGAGTCCAGGTAGGCCAGCTCGCAGAGCTCATCTGCAAAACGCGGATCTCATCCGCAGGCCCCCGTTGTGTAGCGGCCTAGCACGCTGCCCTCTCAAGGCAGTAGCGCCGGTTCGAATCCGGTCGGGGGTACAGATCCATCCCGCGAGGGCGACCGGGTAGCTCCCACGTCCTCACGGTGACATCACCCGGCTCCGGCCGGGTGAGGATCGCTAGGGCCCCCGTTGTGTAGCGGCCTAGCACGCCGCCCTCTCAAGGCGGTAGCGCCGGTTCGAATCCGGTCGGGGGTACTGAACTGGTCTAAACCATCATTGGTCTATGGTGTAATTGGCAGCACGACTGATTCTGGTTCAGTTAGTCTTGGTTCGAGTCCAGGTAGACCAGCTCGGGCCTGCGGTAACGCAGTGTCCAGGCCCCCGTTGTGTAGCGGCCTAGCACGCCGCCCTCTCAAGGCGGTAGCGCCGGTTCGAATCCGGTCGGGGGTACAAAGAAGGAAGCCCTTCACTTCGGTGGAGGGCTTTCGTCATGTACGGGCGCCCCCTGCGATTCCGTAGGTCCGGGGGAGGGCCTGCCGCGGCGTTGAGGCGGGCCCGGGCCCCCGGGACGGGACGGACGGTCGACGAGGGTGGCGAGGGTCAGGAGCGGCGCAGCGCCTCGGAGAGGCGGTTGGCGGAGTCGATGACGGCCTGAGCGTGCATCCGGCCCGGGTGGCGGGTCAGGCGCTCGATGGGCCCCGAGACCGAGACGGCGGCCACCACCCGGTTCGACGGGCCGCGCACCGGCGCGGAGACCGAGGCGACACCGGGCTCGCGCTCACCGATCGACTGCGCCCAGCCGCGGCGCCGGACACCCGACAGGGCCGTCGCCGTGAAACGGGCGCCCTGCAGACCGCGGTGCAGACGCTCCGGCTCCTCCCAGGCCATCAGGATCTGCGCGGAGGAACCGGCCTTCATCGTGAGCGTGGAGCCGACCGGAACGGTGTCCCGCAGGCCGGACAGACGCTCCGCCGCGGCCACGCATATACGCATGTCGCCCTGACGGCGATAGAGCTGGGCGCTCTCGCCGGTGACATCGCGCAGATGTGTGAGCACCGGGCCCGCCGTGGCGAGCAGCCGGTCCTCGCCGGCCGCCGCGGCCAGCTCGGCCATGCGCGGGCCGAGGATGAACCTGCCCTGCATGTCGCGCGCCACCAGCCGGTGGTGCTCCAGGGCCACGGCCAGGCGGTGGGCCGTGGGTCGTGCCAGTCCGGTGGCGCCGACCAACCCCGCGAGGGTGGCCGGACCGGACTCCAGAGCGCTCAGGACGAGGGCCGCCTTGTCCAGAACGCCGACGCCGCTACTGTTGTCCATGAAACGATACTCGCGTCTCACTCTGTGAAACGCAAGTTCAATTTTCCGAAGAACGCGCCACTCTTGACGTACACAGTCATCAACACAACGGCCCGTGAATCACCGGGTCCGGCGGCGACCCGGAAATCAGGGGTGGGGCGCCGTCTCCTCAAGGATCTCTAGTTGGGCCGGCGCACCTTTGCCGGCCGGAGGGAAAGCGATGGGTAGGACACTCGCGGAGAAGGTCTGGGACGACCACGTCGTCCGGCGCGCCGAGGGCGAGCCCGACCTCCTCTTCATCGATCTGCACCTGCTGCACGAGGTGACCAGCCCCCAGGCCTTCGACGGCCTGCGCAAGAGCGGCCGCAGGGTGCGGCGCCTCGACCTCACCATCGCGACCGAGGACCACAACACCCCGACCCTCGACATCGACAAGCCCATCGCCGACCCGGTCTCCCGCATCCAGCTGGAGACGCTGCGGGCGAACTGCGCCGAGTTCGGCGTCCGGCTGCACTCGCTGGGCGACGTCGAGCAGGGCGTCGTGCACGTCGTCGGACCCCAGCTGGGTCTGACCCAGCCCGGCATGACCGTGGTCTGCGGAGACTCGCACACCTCCACGCACGGCGCGTTCGGCGGCCTGGCCTTCGGTATCGGCACCTCCCAGGTCGAGCACGTACTGGCCACGCAGACGTTGCCGATGGCCCGCCCCAAGACCATGGCGATCACCGTCGACGGCGAACTGCCCGACGGTGTCACGGCCAAGGACCTGATCCTGGCGGTCATCGCGCGCATCGGCACCGGCGGCGGCCAGGGCTACATCCTGGAGTACCGCGGCGAGGCCATCGAGAGGCTCTCGATGGAGGCCCGTATGACCATCTGCAACATGTCGATCGAGGCCGGCGCCCGCGCGGGCATGATCGCCCCCGACGAGACCACCTTCGCGTACCTCAAGGGCCGTCCGCACGCCCCGCAGGGCGAGGACTGGGACGCGGCCGTCGCCTACTGGAAGACGCTGCGCACCGACGACGACGCGGAGTTCGACGCCGAGGTCGTCATCGACGCCGCCGAGCTGTCCCCGTTCGTCACCTGGGGCACCAACCCGGGCCAGGGCGCACCGCTGTCGGCAGAGGTCCCCGACCCCGCTTCGTACGAAGACGCCTCGGAGCGCCACGCCGCCGAAAAGGCCCTGGAGTACATGGGGTTGGAGGCCGGCCAGCCGCTGCGCTCCATCGGCGTGGACACCGTCTTCGTAGGCTCCTGCACCAACGGGCGGATCGAGGACCTGCGCGCCGTCGCGGACATCGTCAAGGGCCGCAAAGTCGCCGACGGAGTGCGGATGCTGGTCGTCCCGGGCTCCGCGCGGGTGGGTCTGCAGGCGGTCTCCGAGGGCCTGGACGTGGTCTTCAAGGAGGCCGGCGCCGAATGGCGGCACGCGGGCTGTTCCATGTGCCTGGGCATGAACCCCGACCAGCTCGCCCCCGGTGAGCGCTGCGCGTCCACCTCCAACCGCAACTTCGAGGGCCGGCAGGGCAAGGGCGGCCGTACCCACCTGGTGTCCCCGCAGGTCGCCGCCGCCACCGCGGTCCTCGGCCGCCTGGCCTCCCCGGCCGATCTCGCCGCCGACACCCGTACGCCCGCTGGAGTCCGATAGCCATGGAAGCATTCACCACGCACACCGGCCGAGCCGTCCCGCTGCGCCGCAGCAACGTCGACACCGACCAGATCATCCCCGCCCACTGGCTCAAGAAGGTGACGCGGGACGGGTTCGAGGACGGGCTGTTCGAGGCCTGGCGCAAGGACCCGGAGTTCGTGCTCAACCGCCCCGAGCGCGAGGGCGCCACGGTCCTGGTCGCCGGCCCCGACTTCGGCACCGGCTCCTCCCGTGAGCACGCCGTCTGGGCGCTGCAGAACTACGGCTTCAAGACCGTGATCTCCTCCCGCTTCGCCGACATCTTCCGCGGCAACTCGCTGAAGAACGGCCTGCTCACCGTCGTCATCGAGCAGAAGATCGTGGACGCGCTGTGGGAGCTCACCGAGCGGGACCCGCAGGCCGAGATCACCGTCGACCTCGAGGCCCGCGAGGTGCGCGCCGAGGGCCTCACCGCCGCTTTCGAACTCGACGAGAACTCCCGCTGGCGGCTGCTGAACGGGCTCGACGACATCTCCATCACCCTGCAGAACGAAGCGGACATCGCCACGTACGAGGCGAAGCGCCCGTCGCACAAACCGCGGACACTCACGGAGCAGAACGCCTGAGGCGAAGTCCAGGCGGCAGGTCGACTTTCGGCCACCCCCACCCCCTCCCGTACCCCCGATCGGTCCGATCGGGGGTACGGCCGTGTCTGCACCCATTCGGACCCGCGCGTCCCCTTGAGGCCTTGCAACTTCCCACGTTATGAAGGTGGTTGCCGGGGTACACGTGTCACGTGCGCGTGACCTCGGAGTGTGCTCGAACCGCCGTCCGAGGCTGCAGTTGCCCCCTGCGCAGGCGACAACTCACCCCAGATGGCACAATCTGTGCATGGAACGCGACGGCCAACTCGAGATCTACGCGGAAGTCGCGGTCCGGCTCAAAGAAGCGCATGCAAGGGTGCGCGCACTGCAAGTCCCGGAGGGCGTACGGATGGCGCTGACCCGGAAGCTGCTGGTCATTACGGCTGCGGCCAAACACGATCTCGCCGGTGCGGCAAAGCGGCTGGAGCGGTTCATCGCGGACCTCGACGAGGGCCGATTTCCCGAAGAGGAACGCTGAACAGCTCGAGGCGGCCGAGTTCGTTGCGGCACAAGGGTGATAAGCCCGTTTCGTGTTTGATTTGCGGTATATATCTGCCTAACGTGCGAAAACGCTTGAACGGATTCGTTCGGGCGATGTCTCCGAAGGGGAAGACGTGAACAAGGCGCAGCTCGTAGAAGCGATTGCCGACAAGATGGGCGGTCGCCAGCAGGCGGCCGATGCCGTCGACGCGGTCCTGGATGCCATCGTCCGTGCTGTGGTCGCGGGTGACCGGGTCTCGGTCACCGGCTTCGGTTCGTTCGAGAAGGTCGACCGCCCCGCCCGCTACGCCCGCAACCCCCAGACCGGCGAGCGGGTTCGGGTCAAGAAGACCTCGGTGCCGCGCTTCCGTGCGGGCCAGGGCTTCAAGGACCTGGTGAGCGGCTCGAAGAAGCTGCCGCGCGGTGGCGAGGTCGCCGTCAAGAAGGCACCCAAGGGCAGTCTGTCCGGCGGGGTTTCCGCGACGGTGAAGAAGGCCGCCGCCAAGAAGGCCGCCGCCAAGAAGACGACGGCGAAGCGGGCCGCGGGAAAGGCGGCCGCGGCCAAGAAGACCACCGCCGCGAAGAAGACGACCGCCAAGAAGGCCGCCGGCAAGACGGCCCCGGCCGTCACCAAGACCACCGCCGCCAAGAAGGCCACCGCCAAGAAGGCCCCGGTGAAGAAGGTGACGGCCACGAAGGCGCCCGCCAAGAAGTCGACCGCACGCAAGACCACCGCCAAGAAGACCAGCGCCCGCAAGAAGTAGCGGCAGCGAAGCGGTACTCACGCGCCGGGCCGGACTCCGCCATGGAGTCCGGCCCGCGGTGTGCCGGTCGAAACGTGCCGGTCAGAACGTCTGGAGCGTCACCAGGGTGATCCGCCGGGCCTCGCCCTCGCCCCGGGTCTCGATGCGCACGCGCTGTCCGGGGCGCAGCAGCCTCAGGCCTCCCGCGTCGAACGCCGGCGCGTCGAAGGGCACCGGAGTGCCGTCGTCCAGCAGCACCTGGCCGCTGCGGCTCTCGGGGTCGTAGGTGTACGCGGTCGCCTGCATGGCCGCAGCCTACTGCTCCGCGATCAGCAGCCGCGCGGCGGCGGCCGCCGTGCGGGGCCCCACCCCCAGTGCCAGCGCCGCCCGGAGATCGTCCCCCGTGTCCACGTCCTGCCGCACGGAATCCACCGCGTCGAGACGCAGTTCGACGGCTCCCCGCGCGCGGTGCCGGGCCCGGGAACCGGGACCGAAGGACGGCCGCAGTTCCTCCGTCGCCGCCGCCGTGAGCAGCGTGGTGCCGACGCCCGCCGCATCGGGCAGGAACGCGCGCGGGAACGCGGCCGCTCTCTCCAGCACACGCGCCAGTTCGGCCGCGCGCAGCGCCGGGAGATCGGCGTTGAGGGCCGCCACGGGACCGGCGTGCCACAAGGCCCGCACGGCGGCGGCCGCGTGGGCGAGTGCCGCGTTCAGGCCGCTGCCCGGTTCGTCGGCGACGATTCCCGCCCCCAGCGCGGCCAGCTCGCGGCCGGCCAGGGCGTCGTCCGTGACGACCACCACGTTCCGCACCGCGCGGCACGCCAGGGCGGCCGCGACCGTGTCCTGCGCGAAGGCGAGCGCGAGCCCCGGACGCAAGGCGTCGTTCGCGGTGTCGGAGAGCCTGCTCTTGGCCTCGGCCAGCGGTTTCAGGGGTACCACCAAGGTCCACTGCACGCGTGTTACGTCCCTCTCTTGTCGTCGTCATTGTCCCCCGCGGCATCCGGCTGCCGGGGGAGCGGGGCGTACGGTGTCCTCGACAGACCGGCGGCCCGGGGCGACACTTGTGCGGCCCGCCTGGCCCCCGGGTCCAGGACTTAGAGGAAGGTGTCCCTGTGCCGCGCCGCAGAATCGGCTTCGCGTACCGCTTCGCCGCGGTGATCTGCAAACCACCGCTGGTGGTTCTACTCAAGCGGGACTGGCGCGGAATAGAGAACATTCCGGCCGAAGGCGGATTTATCACCGCGGTGAACCACAATTCACACATTGACCCCTTCGCCTATGCGCACTTTCAATACAACACCGGTCGTGTTCCGCGATTCCTGGCGAAGAGCGGCCTTTTCAACAAGGGATTCGTCGGTGCCATGATGCGCGGCACCGGGCAGATCCCCGTTTATCGTGAAAGCACGGACGCGCTCAGCGCCTTCCGGGCCGCGATCGACGCCGTGGAGCGCGGCGAATGCGTCGCCTTCTACCCCGAGGGGACCCTCACCCGCGACCCGGACGGCTGGCCCATGACCGGCAAGACCGGTGCCGCGCGGGTCGCCCTGCAGACCAGGTGCCCCGTGGTCCCGGTCGCGCAGTGGGGCGCCAACGAGGTGCTGCCGCCGTACGCCGGAAGGCCCCGCCTCTTCCCGCGCAAGACGCACCGCGTGCTGGCCGGACCGCCGGTCGACCTGGACCGTTTCTACGGCCGGGAGATGACCCCGGAGCTGCTCAAGGAGGCGACCGAGGCCATCATGGCCGCGGTGACCCGCCACCTGGAGGAGATCCGCGGTGAGAAGGCCCCCGAGGTGCCCTACGATCCGCAGCGCGAACGCGTGGAGCAGCGCCGCAAGACCAGGGCCCAGACCCGGCGCAGGGGGCACGACGGTCCGTCCGAGCGCCGGCCGTCCGCGCACGGTTCGCCGGCGGACGGGGCGCAGGGCGGCCCGCAGCACCAGGAAGGCCGGCACCAGGAACGGCAGAACGAACAGTGGAGGACCGGGAAACGGGCCACCGCGCGGGAAGAGGGGCTGAACACGTGAGCAAGCCGGTCAAGGCGGCCGTCTTCGGCACCGGATCGTGGGGGACGGCCTTCGGCATGGTGCTCGCCGACGCCGGATGCGACGTGGTGCTGTGGGCGCGGCGCCCCGGACTCGTCGAAGCGGTCAACTCCACCCGCACCAACCCCGACTACCTGCCCGGAGTCGAACTCCCGGCGAACCTGCGGGCCACCGCGGACGCCGCCGAGGCCGCGCGCGACGCCGACTTCACGGTCCTCGCGATCCCCTCCCAGACGCTGCGCGGCAACCTCGCCGGGTGGAAGCCGCTGCTCGCCCCGGACACCGTCCTGGTGTCGCTGATGAAGGGTGTCGAACTCGGCTCCGCCATGCGCATGAGCGAGGTGATCGAGGACGTCGCCGGAGTCGGCGCCGACCGGATCGCCGTGGTCACCGGCCCCAACCTCGCCCGGGAGATCGCCGCCAGGATGCCGGCCGCAGCCGTGGTCGCCTGCGCCGACGAGGCCGTCGCCCAGCGGCTCCAGGCCGCCTGCCACACGCCGTACTTCCGCCCGTACACCAACACCGACGTCGCCGGCTGCGAACTGGGCGGCGCCGTGAAGAACGTGATCGGGCTGGCCGTCGGCATCGCGGACGGCATGGGGCTCGGCGACAACGCCAAGGGCTCGCTCATCACCCGCGGGCTCGCCGAGACCACCCGGCTCGGTGCCGCGCTCGGCGCGGACCCGCTGACCTTCGCCGGACTCGCGGGACTGGGCGACCTGGTGGCCACCTGCTCCTCACCCCTGTCACGCAACCACACCTTCGGCACCAACCTCGGCAAGGGCATGACGCTGGAGGAAACCGTCGCGATCACCAAACAGACCGCCGAGGGCGTCAAGTCCTGCGAGTCGGTGCTGGATCTGGCCCGCCGGCACGGCGTCGACATGCCGATCACCGAGACGGTCGTCGGCATCGTGCACGAGGGCAAGCCCCCGGTGGTCGCCCTCAAGGAGCTGATGTCGCGCAGCGCGAAGCCGGAACGACACTGAGCGACGACGGACGCGCGCCCTCGCGGGAGCCCTCCGTTTGCCGCACCGCGGGCGCTGTATCAGGGGGGCGGCCACCGGGTACTCTCATCGCGATATGAGCAGCCAGAACCTCCCCCAGAGCCCCGGGCAGCCGCCTCGCAAGCCGCGTGTGGCCGTCGTGTTCGGCGGGCGCAGCTCCGAGCACGGGATCTCCGTCGTCACCGCCGGCGCCGTCCTCAAGGCCATCGACCGGACGAAGTACGACGTCCTGCCGATCGGTATCACCCGGGACGGCCGCTGGGCACTCACCGCCGACGAACCGGACCGCATGGCGATCACCGACCGGCGGCAGCCCAGCGTGGACCAGCTCACCGACGCGGCCGAGGGCACCGTGGTGCTCCCCCTCGATCCCGCGAACCGTGAAGTCGTCTACACCGAGCCCGGTGCGGTGCCGAAGGCGCTCGGCGAGGTCGACGTCGTCTTCCCCGTGCTGCACGGCCCCTACGGCGAGGACGGCACCCTGCAAGGACTCCTGGAGCTCTCCGGTGTCCCCTACGTGGGCTCCGGGGTGCTCGCCTCCGCCGTCGGGCAGGACAAGGAGTACATGAAGAGGGTGTTCACCTCCTTCGGGCTCAAGGTCGGCCCGTACGTGGTGATCCGGCCCCGCGAGTGGGAGAACGACGAGCCCGCCGCCCGCAAGAAGATCATCGACTTCGCCGGTGAGCACGGCTGGCCGCTGTTCGTGAAGCCCGCGCGGGCGGGCTCCTCGATCGGGATCACCAAGGTCGACGGCCTCTCCGGCCTGGACGAGGCGATCGCCGAGGCCCAGCGGCACGACCCGAAGATCCTCGTGGAGGCCACCCTGCGCGGCCGCGAGATCGAATGCGGGGTGCTGGAGTTCGAGGACGGCCCGCGCGCCTCGGTGCCCGCGGAGATCCCGCCGCCCGACGCGCACGCGTACTACGACTTCGAGGCCAAGTACATCGACTCCACCCCCGGCCTGGTGCCCGCGCCGATGACCGGGGAGGAGACGGCCGAGGTGCGCCGGCTGGCGGTGGAGGCGTTCGAGGCGGCGGGCTGCGAAGGGCTGGTGCGCGCGGACTTCTTCCTCACCGAGGACGGCGAGTTCGTCATCAACGAGATCAACACGATGCCCGGCTTCACGCCCATCTCCATGTACCCGAAGATGTGGCAGGCCACCGGCATCGAGTACCCCGAGCTGGTGGACCTGCTGGTGCAGGCGGCGCTGCGACGGCGGACCGGCCTGCGCTGAGGCGCCGGACAGCCCCTAGGAGGCGATCCCCTCGGGGATCGCCTCCTTGACGGCGGGGGCGAGATCGACCAGTACGCCCGTGCTGTCCCGTCCGCCGGTCACCCGCACCTCGACATAGGCCTCACGGCTCGCGGTCGTGAAGCGGTGCGTCCCGTCGTCCCGCTGCTCCATCAGCCAGTCGACGCCGTCGACACCCCCCGCCATCGCCTCCGGGTCGTTGCCGTTGGCCACCTTGGGATCCACCATCTTCGGCGGTTGTCCCACACCGCACCGCAGTATGATCGCCTCGCCGCCCCAGCCCGCGGTCAGTGCGGAAGCGGGTTCGGGATCGTCGCGATTCTCGCCGTCCACCTTCGCCGGCAGGACCTCGTCCAGGTTCCGGCACAGCTTGGTGACCTTCGCGTCCGGGCTGGGAACCGCCGCCGACGCGCTGTCGTCTGCCGAGGAGCAACCCGCGGCGGTGATCAGCAGGGCGAGGGCGGGCAGGACGGCGTGACGGTGACGGAAGGAGCTCACCGCCACAGGGTAGACGGGGGCTAGAGATGGACGACCGGGCAGGTCAGGGTACGGGTGATGCCGTCCACTTGCTGGACCTTCGCGACCACCATGCGACCCAGGTCGTCGACGGTGTCGGCTTGGGCGCGCACGATGACGTCATAGGGTCCGGTCACGTCCTCGGCCTGGACGACTCCAGGGATCTTGCCGATCAGATCGGCGACGGTCGACGCCTTGCCGACCTCCGTCTGGATCAGGATGTACGCCTGTACCACGAAACCTCCAGAGCGGCCACGAGGATCATGTGGGGAAAAGGAACGCCACGGTATCGCGTCGCCGCTCGCCGCGGGGAGACCTGCGGGAACCGGACCCCGCGCGCCGGGATACGAACTGGACACAAGGTGACGGTCACTTCGACCGTAGCGAGGGCAGGGACGGCTCGCGACCGGGAACGGAACCGGGAACGACCCGGGACAGAAGGGGAGCTGGGGACATGAAGGGCACGGTTGGTGAGCTCGGGGAGTTCGGGCTCATCAGGGAGCTCACCTCCCGCCTCACCACCACCCCGGCGGTCCGGATCGGCCCCGGCGACGACGCCGCCGTGGTAGCCGCACCCGACCGCAGGGTCGTGGCCAGTACGGACGTCCTGCTCGAGGGCAGGCACTTCCGCCGGGACTGGTCCACCGCCTACGACGTCGGCCGCAAGGCCGCCGCGCAGAACCTCGCGGACATCGCCGCCATGGGCGCCGTGCCGACCGCGCTGCTGCTCGCGCTGGTCGTCCCGGGCGAACTGCCGGTGACCTGGCCCTCCGAGCTGATGGACGGCCTGCGCGACGAGTGCCAGGTGGCAGGGGCCGCGGTGGTCGGCGGAGACGTCGTACGCGGCGACACGATCATGGTCTCCATCACCGCGCTCGGTGACCTGCGCAACCAGGAGCCGGTGACCCGGGGCGGCGCACAGCCCGGCGACCTCGTCGCGGTGACCGGCTGGCTCGGCTGGTCCGCGGCCGGGTTCGCGGTGCTCTCGCGCGGCTTCCGCTCGCCGCGCGCCTTCGTCGAGGCGCACCGCCGGCCCGAACCGCCGTACCACGCGGGTCCCGCCGCGGCCGGGCTGGGAGCGACCTCGATGTGCGACGTGAGCGACGGACTGATCGCCGACCTCGGGCACATCGCCGAGGCCAGCAAGGTACGCATCGACATCCGCTCCGGGGCGATCGACATCCCCTCCCAGATGAACGACATCGGGCAGGCCGTCGGCGTCGACCCCATGCAGTGGGTGCTGACCGGGGGAGAGGACCACGCGATCGTGGCCACCTTCCCGCCGGACGTGAAGCTGCCCGCCCGCTGGAAGGTGATAGGCGAGGTGCTCAACCCCTCGGCGCTGCCCCAGGTGACGGTCGACGGGGCGCCCTGGACCGCCCAGGGCGGCTGGGACCACTTCTCGGGCATCGAGTCATGAGCGGCGGGGACGCCGGGAGCGGCGTGGGCACGGAGGGTGTCGGAGGTGCCGCGGGCGCCGCGGCCGTGCCGCCGAGGGTGCTGACGGTCGCCGGCTCGGACTCCGGCGGGGGTGCGGGGATCCAGGCCGACCTGAAGACGATGCTCGCGCTGGGCACCCACGGCATGAGCGTGATCACCGCGGTCACCGCGCAGAACTCCCTCGGCGTGCAGGGCGCCTGGCCGCTGCCGGTGGAGGCGGTACGGGCCCAGTACCGCAGCGTCGTCGACGACATCGGGGTCCAGGCGGTCAAGACCGGCATGCTCGCCTCCGCCGAACTCGTCGAGGCGGTGGCCGCCCTGCTCGCCGGCAGCCGGGCGCCGGTGGTCGTCGACCCGGTGGGGGTCTCCAAGCACGGGGACGCGCTGCTGGCGGCCTCCGCGCTCGACTCCGTACGGACGAAGCTGCTGCCGGTGGCGACCGTGGCCACGCCGAACCTGGACGAGGTGACCCAGCTCACCGGTGTGCGGGCCCGGTCGGAACGGGACTTCCGCCGGGCCGCGGAAGCGGTGCTGGCGTTCGGGCCGCAGTGGGTCGTGATCAAGGGCGGCCATCTCGCCGGGGACTCGGGAGAGGCCGTCGACCTGCTCACGGACGGTTCACAGGAGCACTGGCTGCGCGCTCCGCGGTACGACAACCGGCACACCCACGGCACGGGCTGCACCCTCGCCTCGGCGATCGCCG
>NZ_LIQT01000242.1 GCF_001418415.1 Streptomyces hirsutus | reverse complement strand
CGCGGCGGGCAACGACGCGTACTTCGCACTGCTGCGCGAGGCCCTCGTCTCCTACGACCAGAAGATGGACGTGAAGTCGGCGGCCATCGGCTTCGTCGTCGACCTGCCGAGGCAGGAGGCGACGGCGCTGCTGAAGGAGCGGATCCGGCGCATCGAGGAGTGGCGGGCCGCGGTCACCGAGCACTACGTGCCCGAGGGCGGTCCCGAGCCGCTGGGCCACATCGGCGAGATCATGAACCTGTGGGTGTACACGGCCGACGCGGAGGCCGAGTGGACCAGGGGCCTGATCGGACGGATCGAGGGCGGTTCCTACACCTTCGCCGGGGAGGGCGATCCGTTCGTCGGCATCCTGGCCGAGGACCAGGAGAACCCGTACGCGACGGGGGAGCACCACCCGGGGGACAAGCGCTGAGGCGCCCGCGCGCCGATCGAGTGTCCGCCTCCGCTCATTAATCAAGTTTGACCAATGGCCGGGTCGCGCTTACCGTGGCGTGCGTAGTCAAGTTTGACTAGTGAGAGGGTCGTTTCATGGCCGACGCGGTGATCACCGTCGAGGACGCACGGAAGACGTACGGCGCGACGAGAGGCGGCAGGGGCGGCAAGCACGCACTGGACGGGCTCGACCTCACGGTCGGGCGCGGCACGGTGCACGCGGTACTCGGCCCGAACGGCGCGGGCAAGACCACCCTGGTCCGGATCCTGGCCACCCTGCTGCGGCCCGACGCGGGCCGGGTCGAGGTCGCGGGCCACGACGTGGTGCGCGAGGCGTACGCCGTGCGCCTGCGCATCGGCCTCCTGGGCCAGCACGCGGCGCTCGACGAGCAACTCGGCGGCCGGCAGAACCTCGAACTGTTCGGCCGCCTGTACCACCTGGGCGCGCGGCGGGCCCGCACGCGTGCCGACGAACTCCTGGCGCGCTTCGGTCTCGCCGACACCGGCCGCAAGGCGGTGGGGCAGTACAGCGGGGGCATGCGCCGCCGCCTGGACCTCGCCGCCTCCCTGATCACCGAACCGGAGGTGCTCTTCCTGGACGAACCGACCACCGGCCTCGACCCCCGCGGCCGCGCGGAGGTGTGGGACTCGGTCCGCTCCCTGGTCGGCGGCGGTACGACCGTCCTGCTCACCACCCAGTACCTGGAGGAGGCCGACCAGCTCGCCGACCGCATCTCCGTCGTGGACGCCGGCCGGGTCATCGCCGACGGCACGGCGGACGAGCTCAAGGCGGCCACCGGCGGCGACCGCATCGACGTCGTCCTGCGCGACGCCGGGCAGCTGGGCGCGGCCGTCGCCCTGCTGCCCGTACCGAAGGACGAGATCACCGTGGACACCGACCGCAGGCTGCTCAGCGCCCCGGTGGCCGACCGCATGACGGCCCTGGCCGGGGTCGTCCGCGCCCTGGAGGAGGCGGGCATCCGGGCCGAGGACATCGCCCTGCGCAGGCCCACGCTCGACGAGGCGTTCCTGCGCCTCACCGGACCCGACGACGACCGGGCCGAGGAACTCGTGGGACGCACTCGAGGAGGCGGCTCCGCATGACCACCCACGCGCCGCTCACGCACCCGACGGCCGCCCGCTCGCAGACCGGCCACGGACGGACCGCCCACGCCCTGACCGACTCCTGGACCATGACCCGCCGCGAACTCTCCCGCTGGCGGCGGCAGCCGGTCGCGGTGGTGGTCGGCCTGGTCTTCCCGGTGATGCTGCTGCTGATGTTCGGCTACCTGGTCGGCGGCGGCCGGGGAGTCAGCGGCGACTACCTCGGCTACCTGGTCCCCGGCATGCTCGCGCTCACCATGGCCTTCGGCCTGGAGGGCACCATGGTCGCCGTCACCCAGGACCTCGACAAGGGCGTCGTCGACCGGTTCCGCTCGATGCCCATGGCCAACGGCGCGGTCCTGGTGGGCCGTTCCGCCGCCGACATGCTCCAGTCTGCGCTCGGCCTCGCGGTGCTCCTGGCCGTCGCCGCCGCGCTCGGCTGGCGTGCCGACGGCGGCCCGGCCGGCTTCCTGGGCGCCGTCGGCCTGCTCCTGCTGTTCCGTTTCGCGATGCTCTGGATCGGCATCCACCTGGCGCTGGTCGCGGGGAAGCCCGAACTAGTGCAGGCGGTGCAGATCCTGGTCTGGCCGGTCGGCTTCCTGTCCAACGCCTTCGCGGCGCCCGAGTCCATGCCGGACTGGCTCGGCACGGTCGTCCAGTGGAACCCGATGTCGCAGACGGCCACGGCCGTACGCGACCTCTTCGGCAGCCCCGGCGGGGAGCCGGGGCACGTGTGGGCCGCCGTCGCCTGGCCCCTGGCCCTGCTCGCGGTCTTCTTCCCGCTGGCGGTACGGAGGTTCGCGCGGCTGAGCCGTTAACCGGCCCCGGGGCCCGGGTCCGGGGCCGCTCATCACGGAGCGGGCCCGGAGCCGGGTCCGCTCAGTGGTGGAAACCGGTGGCCGCGTTCTTGTCGCGGACGAGGGGCTGCGGCTGCTGGCGCAGCTCCGGCAGGAGCCGGGTCAGGTCCTCGACGAACAGGTCGGCGAGGTCCTCGGAGAAGCCGTTGCGGCACACCACCCGCAGCACCGACAGGTCCTCGCGGTTCGCCGGGAAGGTGTACGCGGGCACCAGCCAGCCGTTCTCCCGCATCCGCCGGGACACGTCGAAGACGTCGAACGCCGTCACCCCGGGCGCGGTCGTGAACGCGAACACCGGCAGCTCGTCGCCCCGGGTCAGCAGCCGGAAGTCGCCGAGCTCCGCGATCCGCCCGGCGAGCCCGCCGGCCACGTCCCGCGAGGCCTGCTGCACCGCGCGGTAGCCGTCGCGGCCCAGCCGCAGGAACGAGTAGTACTGCGCCACCACCTGGGCGCCCGGCCGGGAGAAGTTCAGGGCGAACGTCGGCATGTCGCCGCCCAGGTAGTTCACCCGGAAGACCAGTTCCTCGGGCAGGGCGTCCGCGTCCCGCCACAGCGCCCAGCCGACGCCCGGGTAGACCAGGCCGTACTTGTGCCCCGAGGTGTTGATCGACGCCACGCGCGGGAGGCGGAAGTCCCACACCAGGTCCTCGTCGAGGAAGGGCGCGACCATCGCGCCGGACGCCCCGTCGACGTGCACCGGGACGTCGAGGCCGGTGCGCTCCTGGAGCTCGTCCAGCGCCGCGCACAGGTCCGCGACCGGCTCGTACGACCCGTCGAAGGTGGAGCCCATGACGCCGACGACCCCGATGGTGTTCTCGTCGCACATTTCGGCGGCGGCCCGCGGGTCGAGATGGAACCGGTCGCCCTCCATGGGCACCTGACGGGCCTCCACCTCCCAGAAGGTGCAGAACTTCTCCCAGCAGACCTGGACGTTGACCCCCATGACGAGGTTCGGCCGGGCGTCCTTCGACGGGTACCGGTCGGCGTTGCGTCCCGACCAGCGGTGCTTGAGCGCCATCCCGGCGAGCATGCACGCCTCGCTCGACCCCGTCGTCGAACAGCCCACGACCGCGGACGGGTCGGGCGCGTGCCACAGGTCCGCGAGCATCGACACACAGCGTCGCTCCAGCTCGGCGGTGCGCGGGTACTCGTCCTTGTCGATCATGTTCTTGTCCCGGCACTCCGCCATCAGGAGACCGGCCTCCGGCTCCATCCAGGTGGTGACGAAGGTGGCCAGGTTCAGCCGTGCGTTGCCGTCCAGCATCAGCTCGTCGTGCACCAGCTGATACGCCGTCGTGGGCGCCATCGGCCCGTCGGGCATCCGGTGCTTGGGCGGCGCCTGGGTCATGTCCCCGATGGGGTTGGCCGGGCCCAGGAAGGGATTGACGGACAGGGGGCGTTCATCGCGCTGGGGAGCATGGTGCAGCGGCATGGAGACCTCCGGGAGTTCGTACGGGAGTTCGTACGGGAGTTCGTGCGGGTGGGGACCACAAGGACCGCGGGGAGTGCGGGGAGCACGCGGAGCACGGGGAACGAGGGGGAGTCGTCGCCGGGGCGGGACGCACGGGCGGCCGGGCGCTCACCGGACCGGTGTCCCGTCCGCCCGCAGCTGCATCTGCGGGCGTCCCGTCACCAGCAGCCAGGCCGGCAGCGACGCGAAGCACAGGAGCGCGAGGATGCCCGGCGAGGCGACCAGGACCGCGGCGACGAACAGGCTCACCCAGCCCTGCCGGGTGATGGCCAGCAGCACCCCCAGCACTCCCGCCGACACGCCCACCGCCGGATGCACACCGGGTACCAGGGCGTGGGCGCACAGCCCGAGCGCGGTGCCGACGAACACGGCCGGGAAGATCCGCCCGCCCCGGAAACCGCAGGACGTGGCGACGAGCAGAGCGGCCAGTTTCACCACCGTCATGGTGGCGAACTGGCCGGCCGACCAGCCCCCGGGATCGGCCGCCAGCTCGGCGACCTCGTCGAGCCCCTTGAACAGCGTCAGAGGCCCGCCCAGGGCCGCCAGCGCGCCCAGCACGGCCCCGCCCGCCGGGAGCATCAGCATCGGGTGCCGAAGCCGCCGGAAGGCCCCGTGGACGTACGGGAGGGCGTGGACGGCGCACATGCCGAGCAGCGCGCCCACCGCGGCGACCGTGAGCGCCGCCAGCAGGTCGGCCCAGCCGGGGCTGCCGAACGGCGGCAGGCGCAGGTCGAAGCTGGGCTGCGACACCAGCGTGGCGGTGAGCGCCCCGGAGGCGGCGGCGGTCAGCGGGGCGAAGAGGCTGTCCCACAGACGCCCCTTGATCCGCTGTCCCGCCAGGGCCTCGGAGACGACGAGGGCGGCGGCCACCGGTGTGCCGAACAGCGCGCCGATCGTCGCCGCCTCCGCGAGCACCGCCCAGCCGCGCCCGGGGGCCCGGGGGGCGGCCCGTGCGCCCAGCCAGACCGCCAGGGAGACGTTCACGGCGATGATCGGGTTCTCGGGCCCCAGGCTCGGCCCGCCGGCCAGCATCAGGGCGCTCGCCAGCAACAGCCCCGGCAGCACCATGGGCGGCAGCGCGGGGGCGTCCAGGCCGGTCGTCGCCGGGTCGGGGCCGGCGTGTCCCGGTACCTTCCACACCACCAGACCGACCGCGATCCCGGTGGCGACCAGCACGACGAACATCCACAGCACGGAGTACCTGCCGACTCCGAGCGCGTCCGGCAGGACCTGCCACAGCACGTCCTGGAGCTCCTCGGCCGCCAGGCTCACGCCCACCAGCAGCAGGCTGCACACCACGCCCACGACCAGCGCGGGAACGACGGACGGCAGCAGGTCGCGTGCCCGGGTCGCCGGGGCGGCGGAGGGCTCCTGCTGCGCGCTGTCCTGGACCACGCGCACACGATAGAAGGATCAAGCACCCCAAACCGCATGAAACGGTCAGTGTGGAGCGGTCGGCGTAAAGGGTTCGGTACGAACGGGCGGCCGGCGTGGAACGGTCGGAGGGCATCCGGCTTGCACCTCACGTGGCGTGAGGATCCAGGGTGGAGTGCGTACCGAGAAGGGAGCGGAAGTGAGTCATTCCGTGGGACAGGTGGCCGGCTTCGCCGGGGTCACGGTGCGCACCCTGCACCACTACGACGACATCGGCCTGCTCGCTCCGAGCGAGCGCAGCCACGCGGGTCACCGGCGTTACACCGACGCCGACCTCGACCGGCTGCAGCAGATCCTGTTCTACCGGGAGCTCGGCTTCCCGCTCGACGAGGTCGCCGCCCTGCTCGACGATCAGGCCACCGGAAGAGCGGACCCGCGCGCGCACCTGCGCCGGCAGCACGACCTGCTGACCGCCCGGATCGAGAGGCTGCGGAAGATGGCGGCGGCCGTGGAGCACGCCATGGAGGCACACACGATGGGGATCGGTCTGACACCCGAGGAACGGTTCGAGGTGTTCGGGGACTTCGACCCGGACCAGTACGAGGACGAGGTCCAGGAGCGCTGGGGCGACACCGACGCCTACCGGCAGTCCCGGCAGCGGACCGCCTCCTACACCAAGGACGACTGGAAGCGCGTCACCGAGGAGCTCGACTCCCTCCACCTGCGCATGGCCGACCTGATGTCCGCCGGCACCCCGGCCGACTCCGAGGAGGCCATGGACACGGCGGAGGAGCACCGGCTGTTCATCACGGGCGCGTACTACGACTGCGGGCACGAGATACACGCCTGCCTGGGCGAGATGTACGTCGCCGACCCGCGCTTCACCCGGACGTACGAGAACATCCGCCCCGGCCTGGCGGTCTACCTGCGCGACGCGATCGCCGCCAACGCGGCCCGGCACAGCGGCTGAGCGCGGACCGCGCGGCGCACCCGCCCGGCCCCCGGAAGGGACCGGGCGGGCGCGTCCCGCGCGGTCACTCGCGCGCGAGCACCACCGCGGTGCCGTACGCGCACACCTCGGTGCCCACGTCCGCGGCGTCCGTGACGTCGAAGCGGAACGCCAGCACGCCGTTGGCGCCCCGCGCGCGTGCCTGCTCGACCAGGCGCTCCATGGCCTGGTTGCGGGTCTGCACGAGCGTCTTGGTCAGCCCTTTGAGTTCGCCGCCGACCATCGACTTCAGACCCGCGCCGATCTGGCTGCCGAGGTGGCGGGACCTCACGGTCAGCCCGAAGACCTCTCCGATCACCTCCTGCACCCTGTGCCCCGGGACGTCGTTCGTCGTGACCACCAGGACGTCGGTCCCGGGACCCTGTCCACCGCCGTGCTCTTCGATGCCCATGGCACCCAGCTTCATGGGGGAAAGGGCACGGTGCAATCCTGGGTACGCCCGTGGAACCTGGGCCGGGACGGCTGCGTTGATAGTTTTGGCAGCCACTCTCGCCCGCCCCCTCAAGCAGCAGGAGCCACACTCCCGTGACCACCCTTGCGCTCGGCCCCGAGTGGCTGAGCCCGGACTATCTGATCGAGACCTTCAGCCTTACCGGCATCCTGCTGATCGTCTTCGCCGAGTCCGGATTCTTCGCGTTCCTGCCCGGCGACTCCCTGCTGTTCACAGCGGGCCTCTTCGTGGCCGAGGGCAGCTACATCAGCCAGCCGCTGTGGCTGGTGTGCACGCTGATCGTGATCGCCGCCGTCCTGGGCGACCAAGTCGGTTACATGATCGGCAAGTTCTTCGGCCCGAGGCTCTTCAGCCGCCCCAACTCCAAGCTCTTCAAACAGGAGAACCTGGAGAAGGCTCACGAGTTCATGGAGAAGTACGGGCCCAAGGCGATCGTCCTGGCCCGCTTCGTGCCGATCGTGCGCACCTTCGCCCCCATCACGGCCGGTGCCGGCCGGATGAAGTACCGCACGTTCCTCACGTACAACCTCATCGGCGGTGTGGCCTGGGGCTCGGGCGTCACGCTCGCCGGCTACTGGCTCGGCCAGATCGGCTTCATCAAGGACAACGTCGAGACGATCCTCATCCTGATCGTCTTCCTCTCGGTGGTCCCGATCATCATCGAGTTCCTGCGGGAGCGGGCCAAGAAGAAGCGCGGCGGCGGCGAGGACGCGGAGGCCCCGCAGCAGGACGCGTACGGCGCGTACGGCCAGCAGGCGCCCCCGTACGCCCAGCCGGTCATGGACGACGCCACCACCCAGCTCCGCCGCATCACCCCGGACGGACCGCCTCCGCAGCAGGCTCCGCAGCACCAGCACCAGCACCAGCACCAGCGGCCGCAGGCCCCGCAGCCTCAGCAGCCCTACGGCAACCAGGGCTACCCGCAGCAGCGGCCCCAGCAGCCCCAGCAGCCCCAGCAGCCGTACGGCAACGACCAGGGCGGCTACGACCAGTACTACGGCGGGCAGTACCCCCAGGGGCAGGGCGGCCAGGGGCAGGCCCAGGGGCCGGACCCCCGCCGGCAGCAGCCCTACAACCAGGGCTACTGAACCACCGCACCGAACCCGTCCCCGGGGCGCGCGACACCCGCGCACTCCGGGGATCCGTGTCTTCGGGGTCTTTGAGGTCTTCGGGGTCTTCGGGGGCCGGGCGGTCCCGCCTCAGAAACCACGCGTCCGCTTCGCCGCCCTGCGCTTCTCGGCGGAGCCGATCCGCAGGAACAGCCGGGAGATCTCCGAACCGAGGTTCACCCCGATCGCGATGGCCATGGCGAGCGCCACGGCCTTCGAGAGGGACACCAGCCCCGCGTCCACCTCGTTCTGAGCGATCGCCAGCAGACCGAAGTACGTGGCGGAACCGGGCAGCAGGGGCCCGATCGCCGCCGTGGTGTACGGCAGCGCCGAAGCGAACCGGTACCGGGCCAGCAACTGCCCGAACAGTCCGACCAGGCCCGCCGCCGCGGCCGTGGAGGCCACCGGCGAGATCTCGCCCGCATAGGCCATCGCGCCGTACACCACCCAGGCGACGCCGCCGTTGAGGGTGACCAGCAGCACCGTGGACCGCTCCTGCTGGAGCAGCACCGCGAAGGCCAGCGACAGTCCGAGCGACGCGGCGATCTGCCACAGCGGCCGCTCGGTCAGGATGAGCGCCGCGTCCGGGTTCAGCTGGGCGCCCAGCTGCACGCCGAAGTAGAGCGCCACCAGCACCCCGATCACGATGGCCGTGAAGAAGTACAGGACCTCCAGGAGCCGCGCGGCCGCGGTGATGTAGAAGCCGGTCAGGCCGTCCTGCACGCCCGCCACCAGGGCCCGTCCCGGCAGCAGGGCGAACAGCCCACCGGTGATCACCGCGGACGCCTTCACGTCCGCGTGCGCCAGGGTCAGCGCGACGCCGATCGCGGCCGGCGGCATCGCCGCCACCGTGAACTGGTAGAACTCCGGCAGCCCCCGGTCGGCGCACTTCCACGCCAGCCGGTCCCCGAGCATCGCGCCCATCGCCGCGGCGACGAACACCAGGACGCCACCGCCGACCAGCACCGACGCCGAGCCCGCCAGCAGCCCGCTGGCCGCGTTCAGCACCCAGATGGGGTAGGGGTGCCGGTTGCGGCGCATCTCCGCGAGCCGCCGGTAGGCCTCCTCCAGGGAGATGTGCGTCTCCTCGTCGCTGAGGTCGTCCACCAGCTGGTACACGGCCGCGAGACGGGTGTAGTCGGTGCCGCGGCGGCGTACCGTGCGCGACGCGGTCACCGGGTCCTCCACCAGCGACGGCTGGTGGGAGATCGACAGCAGGGTGAAGGTGACGGTCGGCTCGCACCGGTCCAGGCCGTAGGAGCGGCAGACGGCGAACATCGCGCCCTCCACGTCCTCCGCGCCCTCGCCGCCCGCCAGCAGCAGCTCCCCGATGCGCAGCGTCAGGTCGAGCACGCGCGGCACGGCGGGTCCGGTCTCGTCGTCGTGCCGGTGCACCAGCTCCGGCGCCGGCCGCTCGGTCACCGGCATGCGCAGCATGGTGCGCATCCGGTCCTGCCAGGGCGCGTCCCGGTGCAGTGCCACGGCCGGGACCCCGCTCGGCGGGGTGAACGCCGACGGAGCCTGCTTGGCCTGGTAGGTGCGCGGCGGGTTGAACGCCGAACCCTCCGTCTCGGCGGGCGGCTGCACAGGCGCGTCCAGGCCCTGGGGCAGGGCGAACTCCGACGTCGTCTCCGATTCCGTGGGGCCTCGTCCGGCGCTCATGAGCGCCAGCCCTTCCGGAACGGCGAACTCCGACGTCGTCGACTCGGTATCAGCTGTGGCCGTCAGCCCGACCGGAGCGCTGAAGGCGCTCCTCGCCTCGTCCGGTTGGGGCTTGCGGTCCTCCGCGTCCGTCACCTGCGCTGCACTCCCTGTACGACACGTCCGTTGTACCTCTGTGCCCCCGTCGGGGCCAGGCAGACAGTCCCCAGGGCTCAGTATGCGCACGAGACGCGGAACGGGCCGCACGCCTAGGCGTGCGGCCCGTTCCGCGTCTCGTGCGACGAGGGCTCAGTGGCCGCCCGTCTCCTTGAAACGCTTGTAGGACCGCTCGATCTCGATCTCGGCGTCCGTCCGGCCGACCCAGTTGGCGCCCTCGACCGACTTGCCCGGCTCCAGGTCCTTGTAGACCTCGAAGAAGTGCTGGATCTCCAGACGGTCGAACTCCGACACGTGGTGGATGTCCCGCAGGTGCTCCACGCGCGGGTCCGTCGACGGGACGCACAGCAGCTTGTCGTCGCCGCCGGCCTCGTCCGTCATCCGGAACATGCCGATCGCGCGGCAGCGGATCAGACAGCCCGGGAACGTCGGCTCGTCGAGAATGACCAGCGCGTCCAGCGGGTCGCCGTCCTCGCCGAGAGTGTTCTCGACGAAGCCGTAGTCGGTCGGGTAGGCGGTCGAGGTGAAGAGTCGACGGTCCAAACGGATCCGACCCGTCTCGTGGTCCACCTCGTACTTGTTCCGCGAACCCTTCGGGATCTCGATCGTGACGTCGAACTCCACCGGTGGCTCCTCCATGATCAGCACATAGTTCTGGTGGTTAAGTGTCCCTCACGCAGGTGTGTGATCGCGAAAGGGGCTGGTGGTCGTGCCGGAGCTGAGGCCTTGGCGGGCCGCGAGACCGCATGTGGCACGGTTCGCGGGCGCCGTACGACCCCGTCTGGCACGGACCGCGGCGGCTGTCCGGCCGCGTCTGGCACGGTTGCGGCCGAGTCGTCCCGCGGGTGCCGGCACGGCCGCCTGGTCACGGATCACGCGGTCGGTGGCCTGGCCGGGAACCTGGCCGGGGGCCTGGCGGTTCACCGTGGTCGCGGCCACCGCCGGGACGGTGCTGGCCGCGGGAGCGGTGACCACCGCCGGTCCCTGGGACTCCACGGGTCAGCGTACGGCCGAGCAGGACCGGGCCGTGACCCTGGAGGCCACGCGTGGCACAGATCACGGCGGCCGCGGCAACGCCGGTACACCGCCCCGCGGCCCCCGTAC
>NZ_LIQT01000241.1 GCF_001418415.1 Streptomyces hirsutus | reverse complement strand
CGTAGCCGAGGATCGCCGGTTTGGCCAACCGGCGATCCTCGGCTACGTTCCAGGCCATCTTTACCGGTAGGGGTTCTCGGTTCCGCGGTCCGACTCAGTGGCGGCGTCGAGGAGTTCGAGCAGGTCAGAGCCTTCCGCGTCGCGCTGGTCGATCCACCATCCGGCCCTGGTGATCGCGCGAGCCCTCTCTTCCAGCTCCGCCCAGTCGTTTTCGTCCCAGGCGCCCTCGACGACCAGCGCGGTGTGCGCGGTGATCATCAACTGGTGGCGGGAGCGCTCACCCCAGTCGAGGGCTTTCTCGGGGCCTTCCAGCGACGGCATGTCGAATCGTTCGGTCCACTCGGCGGCGGCCTGCCGTTCCTCGACCCGCTTGGTGGCGAGCCACTGCTCCTTGGATTCGATGTCGGCGTCGCGGGCGGCCTTCCAGCAGTCGGTGCAGTTCTTGGTCGCGAGCCAGCGGGCGAATCCGGCCCGCTTGTCGGCGGGGCGGTCGGACAGGTCGTGGACGACTTCGTGGCCGCAGTCGTGCGTGATGGTCCACTGTGTGCGGACAGCCATGAAGAGATCTCCTAGATTTCGGGGGTGCTACGGGCGGCGTGCGGGCGCCGGGGCCCGGTGCGGCGGGGCCGGGTCTTCCTGGTGGTCGGTGTCAGCGGCGCGGCAGTCGCCCAGGCGGAGCCTGCGCCGTCATGGCCGGTGTGTGTGACGTCGGCGACTTGGGGGCGCCTGGACGCAGGTCGGGGGCGAGAAGTACGGGGTAGCGGGCGGCGGTGAGCATCTCCGCGGCCCAGGTCGCCTGCTGGTTCTCCCAGTCGCCTCCCATGTCGAAGGGGAGCCGGATCCAGTGACCGTGCAGGGCTGGCTCGAAGAGGAAGCCAGCGTGGCGCAGGATGTCCGCGGCGAGGGAATCGAAGCGGCCTTCGGCTTCGACTTCGCCCCCTGGCCCGCGGGTGATGCGGATCGGCTCGGTGTCGGGGGTCACCGGGACCGTCCGGGGGCGGAAGCGGTCAGGTGAACGGCCGACGCGTAGGCGGGCTTCGGCGGGATCGAACGTGCGGACGGCGGCGAGGTCGTCGGCACCGCACGGCGCTGCGATGACTGGCTGGCGGCGGCCCGGGCGATGCGGCTGCGACGTTCGGTGAGTCCGTTCGGCCGGAGCGGGCGTGGCGGGGCGGCCGATGCAAGGGCGACGTCGGCGTCGACGTGCACGGCGTAGCCGTGACGGCGCAGATCTTGGGCGGCCTGCCGGGTGCGGCGCGGCCCGTCACGCTCGGAGGCGGTGAGCCGATACAAGCCCGGCGAGTCGGGTACGGGCTCGAACTGCTCCCGCACCAGGAACCAGTGGGCCAGATGGGCGGGCATCAAGGCGGTGGTGGAGGCGACGAAACCATGATCTTTGTGGGTGCCGAAGACGAAGTGCGTGCCAGGATCCAAAGAGGAGATCTCCTTACGGTGGGCAGTGGGAGAAGTCAGCGGCGGGGCGCGTGTGGGCCGCGTGGGAGAGCTTGATGCGGTAGGGCGGCGGCTGGGACTGTGTGCTGCCGAGGAGGAGTTGCCGCGCGAACCTGGCGAAGGAACGGCTCGCTGTGGGTGAGCCAGGTGCCCAGGACAGCCCGGAGTCGGGCGTCCCGCTCCGTTCGTGTGAGCGACGCATCCCTGTCCAGGTCCTCGGCATCGGTGAGAGCGTCAGCCAGCTCGGCGAGCACACGGGCGTCCCCGGGCCAGTTGGTGGCAGCAGGACGGCACCGGTCGAGGAGGACGGGAGCATGCCGGGCGATGGCGAGGAACTCGGCCCAGGCCCGGTTCAGGAACGTCTCGGCTACCTCGCCAAGTGGGGGCGCGTTCCTGTGCCGGCTCGAGGCAATGATGGCGGCCCAGGCGTCTTGCTCGGCGTGAATGCGGTCTAGGGCCTCGGCGACGGTTGCGATCCGGCCGGCGTGGACGGCGCGTTCGTAGGCGGGCAGGAAACGGTCCGCGATGCCCCGGGCCGCGCGGCCGGCGAACGGTGGCAGGGCGATGCTGTGCGGAGCGTGTGGGTCGCCGTACCCCTCCTCGAACGGTTCGGGTGCGAAGGCGCCGACCAGGTAGCCGAGTTGGTGGTCGGGACGTTCGATGAGTAGCAGGGTCGTCTCGGATGTGTCGGTGAGGGTGGCGGCGTAGGGGATCCGCTGGGTTTGGACGGCGCGGACGAGTTCGCCGCTGTCCCACAACCACGGCACCAGGTCCTGTTGCCATACGGGATGGGAGTAGAGCTCGATGCGTACGTCCCACTGGCCGGGCAGCAGGCGGGCGATATCTCGGGCGGTGTCGCCGATGAACCGCTGGCTGCTGGTCACCACTTCCGCCCCGCGCGCTGTGGCGTGGCGGACCAGATTGGCCACGGTGGCACGCGAGGCGTCCTCGTCCACGCCCGGCAGGTGGAACACCCAGTCGTCGCCACGGCGGAAGCCGGCTGCGGCGAGCGCCTCGTGCGCGGCCTTGTACCTCTCGCCGTGGCCGATGGCGACGATCCCGGTATCGCGGCCGTAGGCGAGAATGATCTGCGCGTCAGCCATGGGCCGGCACTCGGCGGTGGAGGGCGGAGCGCAGGGCACGCCGGTACCGCCAAGTGTGTGGCCGGGCCGCGGTCTCCAGCTGGTTGTCTCTGTGCTGGGCGATCATCTGCTTGGAAGGCTTGCGGGAACGGTGGGCTGGCAGCGGGCGCAGGACTTTGGGGGCAGGGCTGGTGATGGTGACGGCCGCCACCAAGTAGTCCTTACCGTGGATGAGGCCGCCCATCGGGGCCGTGCGCATCAGCTCGGTGCGGGCGATGAACGATCGGGTCGACAGGGTGGGCCTCCCGGGGTGTCAAGCGGCTACCGGCCGGGTGCGGGGCCGGTGCGCGGTGTGGGCGGTGGATTCGGAGGCAGACCAGGCGGTGCCTGGAGGCGGCCGGAGGCGGGTGCCTTCGGCGGTGCCGGTGCGGGGTCGTACTCGGCGCGCAGGATTGCCAGGTCGGCTTCGTCGGCGACGGCCAGTACGGACAGGCTGCGGCTGGCGGCTTCCATCAGCAGCTTGGGCGGAGACCCCTGCTCCGCGAACCGGTGGCGGTCGCCCCACCGAGCAATGGCCACGAGGAGGCCGCTCATCGCGCTCAGAGCGGGTTGGGCGGCGTCCAGGAGGTGCTGGGTGACGGCGCTGACCTCGGCGGGTGTCTTGGCTGCGGCGAGGGCGGCGAGGTACGGGGCCGGATCCGGCACTGGGAGCGGCTCGGCGGGGAGCGGGTGCTGAGCGAGGAACGGCTCGGCGTCCCGGCGTGCCCAGCGCAGCAGGTCGTCGCGGGTGGCGATGCCGAAGTGGGCGGCGGCGATCTGGTCGCCGTCGCGGCCCGCGTTGTCGTACAGCTCCAAGTCGGGATGCTGCATACGGTCTCCTAGACGGCGGTGCCGGGTCCGCTTGCCTCGGCGTCCGTGCGGCGGCATCCGTAGCCCAGCAGGCGGGACGGGTCGGGCGTAGTCGGAACGGCGGCGACGTCCGAGCAGGTGAAGGTGTAGGTGAAGGCGGGGCGGGGCGTGGTGCCGAGCCAGGCGCGGTCCCGCTTCTCCGGCACGATCTCCAGACCCGGCGCAGCGACGGCGTCGTGCTGGGTGTGGTTGTGGGAGAAGACGACGAGCGCGCCCGTGGAGGTCTTCAACGCGTAGCTGGCGGGGAACTTCGTGGTCGCTGACGCGAACTGGGTGGTGCCTCGGGTCCCGAACTTGTGGATCGTGTCGTGGTGGACCTTGACCTGCCGCTTGGCGGCCTCGGTGGGGGCAAGCACCTTGCGTCCGGTGAGGTCGCCTCCGGTGGCGAAATTGTCGATCACGGCCGAGCGCAGCAGGTCGACGGGAGCGGCCAGGGACGTGGAAGCGGGGTTGACCGCCGTGGCGTAGCCGTCCTTGTCCAGCATGATTTTCGGGAGCTGGGAGGGGTTGTCGAGGTCGACAGTGGCGACCATTTCCCACCGTTTCGACTTCGCGTTCTCGGCCAGGACCAGGACGCGGGCGTACTGCTTCTTGCTGCCGGCCCGGGTGACGGCGGCGAACCACCGCTGCTGCCCGTCTTTCAGGCGCGGGATGTAGAGGTCGGTTGCGGCGAGGTCGTACGACCACGGCCGGTACGGCTCTTGGTCCGCCTTCGGCAGGGCGTCGTCTTCCTTGAGGTCGGCCAGCGACATCGCGTGCCGGGGGCCGCCCTCGACGGAGTCGAGGAGTGCGCGGTCGCGCTTGATGTACGCGAGGTTGTTCGTCTTCGAGTAGGCGGCGATGGCGTTACGGGCCTCGGCCGGGGTGAGCGCGGGGGCCGGCTTCGGTGTGGCGCTGGGTGACTTCGTCTGGTCTGCGGCGGTAGGGGTGTTGCCGTGTGTGTCGCTGGAGCAGGCGGTCGCGGTGAGAGCGAGGCAGACAGCGGCGGTGATCAGGGGCAGAGTACGGCGGGCGGGGCGGATGGGGGCTCCTCTTTGCTGGGGATGGGAAAGGGCGCGGTGAGCGGTCGGCTCACCGGCGGTGGGCAGTCACCGAGGGGCTGGTCGGTACCGGGACGGCCGGACGCGTTGCGGCGATGCCGGGCGTGGGGGCGTGGCGGAGGTTCACGCCGATGCCCTTCTGGGCGAGCTGGTGAACCAGCGCTCGCAAGCGCAGGTCACGGCCGTCCTCGCCGTACGCGGCGGGGAGCAGGAACGCTGCCTGGTGGGGGTGGTACTGGAAGCCGAGCACATACAGGTCCGTGCGGGCGTCCTCGGGGACGCTCTTGAACGGCGTGCCGAGGGCGCCGTCCTCGTACCAGGTCAGGGTGACGACGCGCGCCACCTGCGGCGGCGGAGGCCGGTGGGGAGGCTCGGGCTGAACGGCCGCGTTGTGCCGGACGGCTGCCAGAGCGATCCGCAGGCGGGGCAGGACCCGCCGGCTGACGGCGGCTGCGGCACGGACCGGATCGTCGGGGACCGCGATTCCGTTGGGCTCGTCGACGCCCCTGAAGTGGTGTGGCAAGAACCCTTCGGGCTGCAAGGGAGCCACCAGGTACTGACGGGGGTAGTGGGGGCGCTCCATCACACAGAGCTCCTCGCCGTCTGCTCCTCCGACGAAGCCCGTACGGGTGTCGGGCCAGTCGAGCAGGGCCGAATGGGTTGGGCCGCAGTCCCAGACCTGGTCGGCCAGGGGAGGGTCGCTGGGGAGCCGGAACCCGATGTACTTGCGGCACCACCCTTCGGGCAGATGCGGTGCGAGTGCTGTGGCGAAGGCACTGGCGCGGCTCGGATACAGGTGGGCCTCCTGGATGTAGGGGGGCAGTGATCGGCCAGGGCGGGAACCGTCGGCGGTGCGGGGCAGATGAGCGGCCGAGAGCGCGGATCGGTGTCCGTGAACGCCCTGGTGTTTCAGTGCATGCGGGCGTCCGTGTCGAAGAGGGTCAGCTCGTGGGCGTGGAGGAGGTGTTGGACGATGAAGCTCCGGCCGGCTACCTTCCACAGGCCGCGCCCGCGGTTGAGGTGGGCGATGGCTTCGGCCTCGACGGAGGTGAGGCCGAGGAGGGTGGCTGCGGCGTGGAGCTGGTCGGTCTCCTGGCGGTAGATGATCCGGGTGGAGCAGTCGGCGAGGAGTCCTTCGGCCAGGGCGCGGCCTTGTGATCCGGCGTCGCCGGCGGTGAGCAGGTCGGACAGCCGGTGGATGACCATCAGGTTGGCGATGCCGAGTCCGCGGGAGAGTTTCCACTGGGCCTGCATGCGCTGGAGCAGGCCCGGGTGCCGCATGAGGCGCCAGGCTTCGTCGTAGACGATCCAGCGCCGGCCGCCGCGCGGGTCGGTGAGAGCGGATTCCATCCAGGCGGAGGCGCAGGTCATGGCGAGGACGAGGGCGGTGTCGTCGCCGGATCCGCCCAGCCTCGAGAGGTCGATGGTGAGCATCGGGCTGTTGGGGTCGAAGGCGACCGTACTGGGGGCGTCGAACATGCCCGCCAGGTCGCCGTGGACGAGTCGGCGCATGGCGTGGGCGAGGTCGCGGGCCGACTCTCCGAGCCGTCCGGACATGGGTCCGGCGGCCTCGTCGAGCTGGTCGGGGTTGTTGAGGGCGGCGGCGACGTCGCCGAGGAGTGGCGTCCGGCCTGAGTCGGCAGCCCGGGTGACGGCGGCGTCGAGGGCGACGTCCAGGGCGGTGTGCTCCATCGGGAGCAGGTCCCGGCCGAGAACGGTGCGGGCCAGGGAACCGAGCAGGAGCAGCCGGCGCTTGCGGATCTCTCCGGCCCAGTCCGACTCCGAGATGGAGGCGGGGCGTGGCGCGGCGTCCAGCGGGTTCAGCCTGCCGGGAAGTCCGGGACCGAGCGCGACGGACGTGCCGCCGAGCGCGGCGGCTACGGGCGTCCACTCGCCCTTGGGATCGCAGGGCACGTAGACGCGGTAGCCGAAGGCGACGGAGCGGAGCGCGAAGCTCTTGGCCAGCGCGCTCTTGCCCTGCCCGATCACCCCGGCCAATAGCACGTTCGGATTGGTGAAACCTTCGACCTTCCCGTACAGGGCGAATGGGTCGAAGACGAAGCTTGCTTCGGCGTGGACGTCGCGGCCGATGTAGATGCCCTCGGCGCCGAGTCCGCCTTCGGCGAGGAAGGGGTACGCCCCGGCAGCGATGGCGGTGGTCATGCGATGCGCGGGGAGCCTGAGTCGGTTTCCGCGGGCCGACGCCGGGCCGGGCCGTCCGCTGGGCGGGTAGAGGGGGGCCGGGGTCTCGTGCTCGGCGGGGGCTGTGCCTGCCGCATGACCGACGGCTTCGGAACGGGCCTTGGCGGCGGCCTCGGCGAGCCGGCGGCGGGCTGCCTTGCGGTCGGCCCGGTCAGTGCCGTGCGGGGTGAACAGGGGAGAGGCCGAGGTGCGCCGGGCTCGGCGGGCGGGCCGGAGGCTCATCGGGGCTCTCGATTCGGCGGGTGAGTAGTACTCATCGGATGCACGTGGTGGTGTGCGGCGGGCGGTTGAGGTCGGTGGGTGTGTTCTTGCGGCGGACGATGTGTCCGGCGGCCAGATGGCGCTGGCAGATGGTCAGCACCGGTGGTCCCTCGGGGAGCCGGTCGGGACGGCACTCGGTGGCCTGGGTGCTGGTCGGGAAGAGGGGCGCCGGCAGGAGGTGGAAGGCGGAGTGAACCTCTGCGGTGGCCTGCCAGAGCCGGGTTTGGGCGGTGGCGAGGTGCCGGCCTGCGGTGGGGTGGGAGG
>NZ_LIQT01000240.1 GCF_001418415.1 Streptomyces hirsutus | reverse complement strand
CGCGGGCGTCGCGCCCCCGCTGAGCGGGGGCGCGACGCCCGCGGCCTGTTATTTGCGTGCACTGGGCACAATGGCGGGTATGGCCTCCACGACCGCGCTTCCGCCCACCGTCGGCTTCGACCTCGACATGACGCTCATCGACTCCCGGCCCGGCATCCGCGCCTGCTACCGGGCACTCTCCGAGCGGACCGGGACCCCCATCGACGCCGATCTCGCCGTCACCCGGCTGGGGCCGCCCCTCGCGGACGAGCTGATCAACTGGTTCCCGGCGGAGCGGATCGACGAAGTGGCCGACCTGTACCGGGCGATGTACCCGACGTACGCCATCGCCGCCACGCCCGCGCTGCCCGGCGCCCGCGAGGCGATGGCCGCCGTACGCGAGGCGGGCGGGCGGGCCGTCGTCGTCACCGCGAAGCACGAGGCGAACGCCAAGCTGCACCTGGCCCACCTCGGCATCGAACCGGACGCCGTGATCGGCGGCCTGTGGGCCGAGCAGAAGGCGCTGGCGCTGCGCGAGCACGGCGCGAGCGTGTACGTCGGCGACCACGTGGGCGACGTGCGCGGCGCGCGGGCCGCCGACGCGCTGGCCGTCGCCGTCGCCACCGGCCCCTGCGACCCCGCGGAACTGCGGGAGGCGGGCGCGGACGTGGTCCTCACCGACCTGACGGAATTCCCCGGCTGGCTCTCGGACCACGTGAACGGCCGGGACGACGGGGGCCGGCCGGGTTACTCCCCGGCGGCACGCGCCTGACGGCGTCCCGCCGCGGCCGAGCGCAGCACGCCCGCGCCGGCCATCAGGAATCCGACGCCCATGAGCATGCTCAGCACGAACATGTACGTCGGAAAGGCCTCGATTCCGAGGAACAGCGGGGCCACCGTGACCAGAGTGGCCACGGCGCCGATGATGAACACGATGCCGCCGGCACGGACCAGACCGTCTCCGGGAGCCGGGGAATTCGCTTGGGTTTTGTCAGCCACCCGACCAGGGTAGTTCCTGGCCCGAGGGAACAACCCGGAGACAGTCTTGTCACCTGCCCGAAGACCATTAGCCTTGGTAGCGGCGGGTCACCGGGACCCGCCCGAGTGCTATCAAGAGCCGTTTTCAGAAGCAGTTTCCGACGAGTACGAGGACGAGGACAGACGTGCCTACCGGCAAAGTCAAGTGGTTCAACAGCGAGAAGGGCTTCGGCTTCCTCTCCCGTGACGACGGCGGCGACGTCTTCGTCCATTCCTCGGTCCTCCCCGCCGGACTCGAGACGCTGAAACCGGGCCAGCGCGTCGAGTTCGGCGTGGTCGCGGGGCAGCGCGGTGATCAGGCCCTGTCCCTGACCGTCATCGATCCGACCCCGTCGGTCGCCGCGGCCCAGCGCAAGAAGCCCGACGAGCTGGCCTCCATCGTCCAGGACCTGACGACCCTGCTGGAGAACATCACGCCGATGCTGGAGAGGGGCCGCTACCCGGAGCGCACCTCCGGGAAGCAGATCGCCGGACTCCTGCGCGCCGTCGCCGACCAGCTGGACGTGTGAGGGGACCCCGCTACGGGAACCGCAGCGCGTCCGGGCCGAGGGGCGGTACCAGTCCCTCGGCCGCCGCGCGCGTCAGCAGGCCCCGCACCGCCGCGTAGCCGTCCTCGCCGAGGTCGGCGGTGAACTCGTTGACGTACAGCCCGATGTGCTGGTCGGCGACGGCCGGGTCCATCTCCTGGGCGTGCTCCATGACGTACGGACGCGTCGCCTCGGGGTCGTCCCAGGCGGTCCGTACGGAGGCGCGGACCGAGTCGGCGAGCAGGGTCAGGGTCTTCGGGCCGAGGGACCGCTTGGCGATGATCGCGCCGAGCGGGATCGGCAGTCCGGTGGTCCGCTCCCAGTGCTCGCCCATGTCGGCGAGCTTGTGCAGCCCGTAGTTCCGGTACGTGAAGCGCGCCTCGTGGATCACGAGTCCCGCGTCGACCTTCCCGTCCCGCACAGCCGGCATGATCTCGTGGAACGGCATGACGACGATCTCGCCGATCCCGCCGGGCAGGGTGTCCGCCGCCCAGAGGCGGAAGAGCAGGTACGCCGTCGACTTCTCGCTCGGCACCGCGACCGTACGGCCGCTCACATCCGTTCCCTCGTCCCGCGTCAGCACCAGCGGGCCGCAGCCGCGGCCGAGCGCGCCTCCGCAGGGCAGCAGGGCGTACTCGTCGAGGACGTAGGGGAGGGCCGCGTACGACACCTTCAGCACGTCGAACTCGCCGCGCTCGGCCATGCCGTTGGTGATGTCGATGTCGGCGAAGGTGACGTCGAGGGCGGGCGCGCCGGGGACGCGGCCGTGCGCGAGGGCGTCGAAGACGAAGGTGTCGTTCGGGCAGGGGGAGTACGCGATGCCCAGCGGCCGGTCACCGGTCGCGGACTGCTGCACGCCGGACTCGCCGGGCCGGCCGGGCTCGTCGGGCTTACGGGATTCACTGGTCATGCCGGTTCCAACTCTCCAGGACGGGCGCGAGCTTCCCGAAGCCCTCGGTGAGGGCCGTCAGGGCGTCGCCGATGCGCCAGGCGGCGCGGTCGCGCGGGCCGACGGGGTTCGACACCGCCCGGATCTCCAGCACGGGCACACCGTGCGCGGCGGCGGCCTCGGCAACCCCGAAGCCCTCCATGGCCTCGGCGAGCGCGCGGGGGTGCAGGTCGCCGAGGTGCGCGGCGCGGGCCGCGGAGCCGGTCACCGTCGACACGGTGAGGACGGCGCCGGTGAGCGCGCCGGTCGCGGCGGCCACGTCACGGATCAGGGCGGCGGGGGGCAGGTGGGTGACGGTGCCGAAGCCGAGGGCGGTCACCGGCAGGAAGCCGTCCGCCGTCTCGGCGCCCAGGTCGGCCGCGGTGATCTCGTCGGCGACGACGAGCGAGCCGACCGGCGCGTGGGGCGCGAAACCGCCGGCGATCCCGGCCGAGACGACGAGGTCGTAGGGGCGGCCGGTCAGAGCGGCGGCGGTGAGGGCGGTGGCCGTGGAGGCGGCGGCGAGGGCCGGGCCGACCCCGGCGGCGAGCACGTCGGGGCCGTCGGCGATCTCGAGCACGGTCACTCCCGGCAGGGCGACCTCGTGCGAGGCCCCCGGGAACGCCCCGGCCACCGCGTCCCGCTCGGCGGGGACCGCGGTGGCCACGAGGATGCCGCCCCGGGCCCTCAGCCCCGTACGGGCGGGGGCCCCGGGTGCGGCGGACGTATCGGGGCCGCCGGGGCTTTCGGGGCTGCGCGGGCCGGCCGGGTCGATCAGGCGTCCTTCTTCAGACGGAAGGACCACAGGCCCGTGGCGTTGCTCTCGCCCTCCTTGACCGACACCAGGGTCGAGTCGCCCTGGGCGCCGTACTGGGCGTTGAAGAACACGCTGCCGGGGATGGTGCGGTACGTCTTGGTGCTGGAGTCGGTCAGCGGCTGGCCGTTCATCAGGATGGTCCAGCCCTTGTCGGCGATCTCCGGGTCGACGCCGAAGCGCACGGTCTCGTCCGGGTCGACCGTGATCTCCTTGACGCTCTTGTCCTGCAGGCACTTGGTGACGTCGGAGGCCTTCAGCGCCTCGCCGTGGCCACCGCAGGTCGCCTCGGAGCTCACCGAGGAACTGCCGACGGTGAGGGTGGAGATCGCCGTCGGCTTGTCACAGGCCGAGAGGACGAGCAGTCCGGCGGATACGGCGCCGGCGGTGGCGACGACACGGCGGCGTCGCACGGCGCGGGCACTCGGAGCGGCTGCGCCGCGAGGCAACGTGGTCATAGGCGAAAGGCTATCGGGCGCGCCCGGTCCGCTCCCCACGCGGGGGTACGGCGTGGCCGGAGCGTTACGCCACTCGCGCGCGGACGCCGCGCCGACGCCGTGCGGAACCTCCGCCGTGCGGAACCTTCGCCGTACGGAACCTCCGTCGTGCGGCGGACGGGCTCACGCCACTCGCGCGCGCCCGGTGCCCCCTCCCCGCCGGGCCGAGCCGAGCAGGCCGCGCACGGTGGTCAGCCAGCCCGTGGCGACGATCGCGGCGCCCACCGCCAGGCCCAGCGACCCGATCAGCGGCATCGCGATGCCGATCGCCCCGCCGAGCACCCACGCCATCTGGAGCAGCGTCTCGGAGCGGGCGAACGCCGACGTACGGACCAGTTCGGGCACGTCCCGCTGGATCAGCGCGTCCAGGGACAGCTTGGCCAGCGCCTGCGCGAACCCGGCGACCGCGGCCAGGCAGGCGATCACGACCGCGCCGAACAGCGCCGCCGCGGTGATCGCCGCGGCGACCACACAGGCGACCACCGTCACGATGATGATCTCCGGCGCCCGGGATCTCAGCGACGCCCCGACGGCCGTCCCGAGCGCGTTGCCCGTGCCCGCCGCCACGCCCACCACGGCCAGGGACACGGCGGCGCTCTGCCCGCTCATCGGATGCTCGCGCAGCAGGAACGCGAGGAAGAAGATCAGGAACCCGGTCAGACAGCGGATGGACGCGTTGGCGGCCAGCGCGTGGGTGACGGCCGGACCGACCGTGCGCAGGCCGGGCCGCTTGACCGGCTGGAGGTGCGGACCGTGCAGATGCGTCTCGTCCGCCGCGAGCAGCGCCGTGTCCTCGCCCTTCGCGGAGTCCACCTTCGACGGCAGCGTGAACGACAGCACCGTCCCCGTCACGAACAGGACGAACGCCCCGTACAGCGGCCAGCGCGGGCCGATCTGGTGGAGTCCCGCGCCGATCGGGGCCGCGATGCCGGTGGCCAGCAACCCGCCGAGGGTGACCCGGGAGTTGGCCTTCACCAGGGAGAACGCGGGGGGCAGCAGCCGGGGCACGACGGCGCTTCTGACCACCCCGTACGCCTTCGAGGAGACCAGCACGCCGAGGGCGGCCGGATACAGCTGGATGCTGCCGGTGACGACCGCCCCGGACAGCACCAGGGCGAGGACCGCGCGGGCGAGCATCGCGCCCGCCATCGCGGCCCGGCGGCCGTGCGGGAGGCGGTCGAGGAGCGGGCCGACCACCGGGGCCAGGAGCGTGAACGGGGCCATCGTGATGGCGAGGTAGAGGGCGACCCGGCCACGGGCCTCGTCCGTGGGCACGGAGAAGAAGACGGTGGACGCGAGCGCGACGGTGATCATGACATCGCCGGCGCCGTTCACCCCGTGCAGTTCGATCAGTTTGCCGAGCCCGGACTCGCCGGCGCCGTGCGCATGGGTGGCGCGGCGGATTCCGCGCGCGGTCCCGGTCACCGGGGAGCGCAGGCCGCGCCCGAGGGCACGCAGCGGACGCCCCGTCCCGACGCGTCGGCCCTTTCCCTTCACCCTGACCCCGTTCGCCTCACCGGTCCCGGTGGCGCCCTGGGGTGTCCTCGCGGTAGCCACGACGTTCATAGTGCCCCGATATGGCGGTACGTAGTGCCGTAACCATGCTGACGGCTCCGACGCGTGCCGCTGTCCGGCGCAACACCGCACCGGCACAATGACTGCCGACCACGCTGCCGGGTACCCGCCACGCCGATGAGGTACGGGTGTGACGGCTGGTGCGAGGTGCCGTGGACCGGGCGGATTCCGGCGCGGGGCGGCCCGAGAACTACCGTCGGTGTAGGCCATACGCACGTGAGAAGGTAGCGTGCGTATCTCAGCCATCCCGCAGAATGGATGGAGGCGCGCCCGAGCACGAATAGGCGCGGACGTCGACGCGGTCCTGCGGTCCGCTCCGTCCGTCCCCGCGCTGGGAGTGGCGCACTCGTGAGACGGCGTAGGAGAGAAGCGATACCTGTGAGCGCAGCGACAACGCGAAGCCGCACCCCCGACCGCCTGTGCGCCGAGGCGGTCGACCTCGCCCGTGCCGCCGCCGAGGAGGCCGCCGCGCCCGGGGTCGTCGGAGAGCACGAAGGGCTCGTCTCCGAGGGCGACCGGGTCGTCACCCACTTCTTCGCGTGCCGCGAGCTCGGCTACCGGGGCTGGCGCTGGGCCGTCACCGTCGCCCGCGCCTCCCGCGCCAAGATCGTCACGGTGGACGAGGCGGTCCTGCTGCCCGGCCCCGACGCGCTGCTCGCACCGGAGTGGGTGCCGTGGAGCGAGCGGCTGCGCCCCGGTGACATGGGCCCCGGCGACCTGCTGCCCACCGACGCCGAGGACCTGCGCCTGGAACCCGGCTACTCCGGCGAGGACGAGCCGGCGCCGAACTCCACGGTCTCCGCGGAACTCGCCGAGCTGGTCGAGGCGGAGGACGCCGAGGTCGCCGGGGTCGCCCCGGCCGACCTGACGATCGCACCCGCCCGCGGCTCGATCGCTTCGGTCGCCGAGGAACTCGGCATGCGCCGGGCCCGCGTCCTGTCCCGCTACGGCCTGCACATCGCCGCCGACCGCTGGGAGGAGGGGTTCGGCGCCAAGACCCCGATGGCGCAGGCGGCCCCCGCGGCCTGTGTCAGCTGCGGCTTCCTCATGTCGATCGGCGGCTCCCTGGGCCAGGCCTTCGGCGTGTGCGCCAACGAGTTCTCCCCGGCCGACGGCCACGTGGTCTCCCTGTCCTACGGCTGCGGCGGCCACTCGGAGGCCGCGGTCATGCCCAAGCCGCCCCAGCCCCCGGCCCCGGTCATAGACGAAACCCGCGTCGACCCGTTCCCGCTCCGCCCGATCCCCGACTCCGGCTCGGTCCCGGCGACGGAGGACGCGGCGTCGGCGGAGCTGGGGCACTCGTAGGGGGTGCCCCTCTCCCGCGAACCGGTCGCGTTGTCAGTGACGCGGCGTACGGTGCGGGGTGATGGGCCGGACGGAGATCGACAGGGACTCGCGGTCATGGGGGGTGGGTCGGACAGGCCCCAGCAGCCGGCTCGGGCCTGGAGATGTCATGCCGTGTCTTCACCCTCCACTCCGCGTACGTCCGTGACGGGAATCCCGGTTCCCCTCTCCTTCAGGGACGCTTGGCCACCTGATTTCGGCACCGGGGTCCGCAGCGTCTTGGAGCGTGCCGTCTCAGAAGCCCAAGTAGGTGATCTGGATGACGTAGACGCGCTGGCTGCGTACGACGATCTGGTACGTGAACATTCCGCCGGGGACGACCATGCTTCCTCCTGGCGGGTCGTCCCCGGCGGAATGTT
>NZ_LIQT01000024.1 GCF_001418415.1 Streptomyces hirsutus | reverse complement strand
GGGCACCCCGCGGGGTGCCCTCGACCGTGTCCGGCGTCCGGCGTCAGCCGTCCGGCGTGTTCCGGCGTCGGCGTCCGGCGTGTCACATCGTGGCGCCCGCCATGGCGCGGCAGGACTCGGCGCAGCGGCGACAGGACTCCGCGCAGCGCATCATCTGCGCGTCGTCCGGCATGGACATGCACGCCTCGGCGCACAGGTCACAGGCCTGGGCGCACATCGCGCACATCTCGGTGGCCAGCGGCGAGCGGCGCATCATCATGTCGGCGCACATGCGGGTCATGTCGGCGCAGTCCATGAGGGCTCCCATGACCTGCGCGGGGGCCTGGCCGCCCATCCGCAGACAGGAGCTCATGGTCTCCTCGCAGGTGCTGTGGCAGGCCATGCACGCCTGGACGCAGTCCTGCATCTCCTTGCTCATGGGGGTCGTGGCGGCAGACTGCTGGGTCATGATTCCTCCCAGGGGAACAACGGGGGTCGCGGACCGGCCTCCGTCCTTCAGTCCTACGCCCCTTGTCCCATGACCACCACAGGACGAACGATCTCCGCCGCGACCTGCATGTTCCGTGGAGGAAGGAGCCTCGTCACCGGCGGGTTCAGCCGCAGTGGAAGCAGCCCGAGCGGGGAACGCGGTCCTGGACGAGGTGGTCGCCGTTCAGGTTCCACCCGTCGGTCCGGGAACCGTCGCGGCCGTACGGGACGGCGCTCGCGGCGGGGGCGGCGGCCGGGGAGGAACCGGCCGTGCCCGCCGGGACGGCCGCCATCGACGTGCTGTTCCTGACGGTCTCGTGCCCGAGCTTCGCCGGGTCTTTTCCCGGTGAGGGGACCACTGTGCGCAGCGGTCCCGTCACCGGATTCTCACGAGATCATTGAATTGATGTGTCTCCGTCCGACGGCGGATCGTGAAGGGCCGCTCCCCGGCGGTCCCGGTCAGGGCCCGCCACGTGCGACGGGATCCCGGTCAGGACCAGGTGTAGGCCGGGTTGACCTCCATGCAGGCGGAGTCGTCCGCCCCGTTGAGGGCCTTGGCCGACTCGGGGGTCGTGTCGTCCTGTTCGGGCGCCTCGTACGCCGTCCCCTCGCGCCAGTCGGCGCCGACGACGAGCGTGACCCCGGACACGTCGGTGGACTGCCGTACCGAACTCTCCGGAACGCCCAGCGACTCGGCGACCCGCAGGGCGTCGCCCTTCAGGTCGGCGCTCGGGTAGCGCACCAGCGTCAGCTGCTCGCTCAGGGAGCCGGCGGTGTCGGCGGTCGCGCCGGTGAACCCCTTCTCCTGAAGCAGTCCGGCCACGGCGCTCGCGCGGCCGGACGCCGCGCCGAGGGTGTCGGTGCGGGTGCCGTTGACGACCTGGACCGCGATCCTGTCGTCGGGGGCGGCCGGTTCGGCGGTCACGGCCGGCCTCTTCTCCTTCGCCGCTTCCGCGGTCCGGGCCGGCTTCTCGTCCTTGCCGTCCAGGGCGATGTCCTCGCGGACCAGCCGGAACAGCTGCTCGGCGTCCTCGGTCGGCTCCACGCGGGCCCCCACGTACCGGTTGGGCATCGTGGTCATGGTGATGCGCTCCGGATCCACCCCGCGCAGCTCGTTGCTGAGGTCGTACAGCTTCTTGACGGTGTCGAGGCCGGGGTCGACGGTGAGCGCCCGGGTGGCCTCCTCGGCCAGCCTGCGCAGCTTGTTGGGATTGCTCAGGTCGGCGTTCTCGCGCAGCTCGCGGGCCAGCGAGTTCATGTACATGTGCTGGGCCTTGGCGCGGGCGAGGTCGCTGCCGTCCTCGAAGCCGTAGCGCGTACGCAGCCACTGCAGGGCCTGCTCGCCCTTGATCGGGTGGGTGCCCTCGGGCAGCTTCAGCCCGGAGCCGTGGCCCTGGCTGTCGCGCGAGAGGATGTTGGCGTCCACGCACACGGGGACACCGCCGACGGCGTCGGCCATGGAGACCACACCGGCGAAGTCGACCATGATGAAGTGGTCGATGTGGATGCCGGTGAGCTCCTGCCAGGTGGCCACGGTGCAGCCCGGACCGCCGTGCCCGAGGCTCTGGTTGGTCATCGTCCGCCCGATGCTCGCCTCGTACACCGTCCCGTCCTCGGGGTCGGTGCACTTCGGGATCCGGACGAGGGTGTCGCGGGGCATGCTGATCACGGACATGTTGGTCCGGTCGGCGGACAGGTGCAGCAGCATCTGCACATCGGCCAGCGGTGTCGAGCCGAACGTCTCGCGGGCGCCGCCGAGGTCCTGGTTCTTCTTGCTGTCCCGGGCGTCGGAGCCGATCAGCAGGATGTTCAGCGGGGTCTGCCCGGCGGCGTTCGGTGTGGGCTTGGCGACCTTGTTGTCCCCCAGGTTCAGGGGGTTCTGCTTGATGTTGCCGTTCAGGTGCCGGTAGTAGACGTAGCCGGCCCCGCCCGCGCCGAGAAGGAGCAGCGCGAGGACCGCGGCGACCCACTTGAGCATCCGGCGCCGCGGGCGGCGGCCGCCTCCACTGGGGGTGGGCACGTCACCGCCGGACGCGGGTATGTCACCGCCGGACGCGGGTATGTCGCCGCCGAACGCGGGTATGTCGCCGTCGTCACCGTCCGACGTGGGCGCCCCGCCGCTGTCGTCACCGGCCGCGGCGTTCCCGCCGTCGTCGTCCGGGACGCCGGAGGGGCCGTCGTCCGGGCCCGGGTCACGCCGGTCGTCGCGTAGTGTCTTCCGCGCGGCGCGCTGCGTCACTTCCGTCGCCCTCCCCACCCCTGGTACTCCTCGCTTCATGGAACTGGCTTGTCCTGCTCTTGTTAGACGCACGACAAGCCTGTCAGTTGCCCCAGGAACGCAATTCCACGGCAACAACTTTTGAGGAGCCCCCGAACGCGGTCCGGTCGAGCCTCAGCTCGCGCATTCGACCTTGTCGGCCGTGGACTTCTCCACGTCCAAAGGCCCCGCCGCGGAGTCGCCGAGCTGCGAGCCGACGCCCGTGAAGTCCTTGCCGAGGGTCAGCGTCATCGCGGGCAGCCCCTGGGAGTTGGTGACGCTCTCGCCGGGCTTCAGCGCGGAACCGGACATGCCCAGGATGGTGGCGAGGCGGCGGGCCTGGTCGGCCTGGTCGGGCGCGTATTCGAGGGTGGTCTTCTTCAGCGTCTCGGGGGCGTTGCCGGCGTTCTCCGATTTGCTGACGCCCTCGTCGACCTGGAGCCACCTGAGCGTCTCCTGGGCACTGCCCGCCGGGGCGCCGCCGTTGAGGACCTGCACCCGGACCTCGGAGGCCGGTGCCTTGGCGCCCTGCAGGCGGGCGGCGACGGCGGCCTTCTCCTTCCTCTCCCGCTTCTTCTCGACCTCGGTCAGCGACACGTCGCCGGCGATCGCGGCGAACAGCCGCGGCGCCTTGGACTCGTCTACGACGACCGTCGCCTTCACCGTCTCCGCGGGGTTGTCCTTCACCGGCACCGTGGTGAACGAGATGTTCTTCGGCGGCACCTTCTTCAGCTCCAGGGCGACGTCCTTGAGCGTGCTCACGCTGCCGATGCCGGTGTCCACGGTCAGCGCGTCGGTGGCGGCCTCGGCCAGTTTCACCAGTTTGGTGGGGCTGGTGAGGGTGTCGCCGGAGGACATCTTGCGCATCAGCGAAGCCAGGAAGTGCTGCTGCACCTTGATCCGGTCGAGGTCGCCCTCGTTGCCGAAACTGTGCCGGGTCCGGACGAAGGCGAGGGCCTGTTCGCCCTCCACCTTCGACTTGCCCGCGGGCAGCGCCAGCTTCGACTGCTTGTCGTTCACCGCGTGTTCCACACAGACGTCGACGCCGTCGACGGCCGAGGTGAGGGTCTTGACCGCGTTGAAGTCGGCCATCATGAAGTGGTCGGGCTTGATGCCGGTGACCTTTTCCACCGTGCGCATCGTGCAGCCCGGGTCCCGGCCGCCTTCACCGAGGCTCCGGTTGAAGCGGGCGCCCTGCAGCCCCGGGATCACCTTCTCCGTGCCGTCCTCCAGCTTCGTTGGACAGTCGGGGATGTCGACTATCAGGTCGCGCGGGATGCTGAGCGCGGTGGCGTTCGTGCGGTCCTTGGCGACGTGCAGCAGAATCGTGGTGTCGGCGTGCCCGACGCTGCCCGCGTCCCCGTAGCCGTCGTTGCCCGAGCCGGTGCGCTTGTCGGTGCCGAGGACGAGGATGTTGAAGGCCTCGTCCTTGCTGAAGTCGCCCGAGCCCGCGTCGCCGACGTCGGTCGTGTCGACGTTGCCCTCGAGATGCTTCAGATAGACGTAGCCGGCCGTGCCGGTGGCGAGCACCACGAACGCCATCGTCCCGCCGGCCCACAGCAGGGCCTTCCGCGCCTTCGGCTTCCGCTGCCCCGACCGGCCCGAGCGCCGTCCGGGCGGCGGCTCGGGAGTGCCGCGCCGCGGCGCCGGGACCTCGCGGCCGGGTGCCCGCGGGGGGCCGCCGGGCGCGGCACCGTACGGGTGGCCCATGCCGCCGGGGCCGACGGGGTGGTGCGCGGTGTGCGGGGAGCTTCGGCGGGGGCCGGGTACGGGTGACTGCGGTGCGGAAGGGCCCAGTCGCAGTTCGTATTCACCGGTGGCCGGATTGAGTACCCATTGGTCTGCGGGGTCGACATTGTCCGCCCGCCCACGGCTCTGCGCGTCCACGCTCGTCCGATCCTCCGTCGGGGCCACACGGCACCCTCCCCCCTCCGGAGGGTGTCCGCGCGTACTGGTCACCACCGTGCACGCGACGCCAGAACGGTCCTCGCGGCCGGGGCACTGGAGCGTTCACACTAACTGCCGACCTGAGCGGGACGGGGCCTCAGTGACGAATTCCTCGTCCACGAAAAGGGGTAAACCGCCCCATTGGGTGGGGAAATGACGCTGTGGAGGTACCGCCTCCACCGGATTCGCGCCGTCCGGGCGCCCCGCACACGAGTTCGTCACACGCCCCGCAAGGCGCCCCGCGACCCACCGCACGACGCACCGCGAGGCGTGTCGTGCGGTGTGTCACTGCGCGCACTCGACCTTGTCCGCCGTGGACGTGGACTTCTTGATGTCGTCCGACGCCTTGGACGGAGGGGTCAGGGAGACGCCCGCGCCTTTGAAGTCCTCGCCGAGGGTCAGCGTCATCGCGGGCAGCCCCTGGGTGTTGGTGACGCTCTCGCCGGGCTTCATCCCCGAGCCGGACATGCCCAGGATGTCGGCGAGGCGGCGGGCCTGGTCGGCCTGGTCGGGGGCGTACTCGAGGGTGGTCTTCTTCAGCGTCCCGTCGGCGTTCCCGGCGTTCTCCGATTTGCTGACGCCCTCGTCGATCTGGAGCCACCTGAGCATCTCCTGGGCGCTGCCGTCCGGGGCGCCGCCGTTGAAGACCTGCACCCGGACCTCGGAGGCGGGTGCCTTGGTGCCCTTGAGGCGGGCGGCGACGGCGGCCTTCTCCTTCTTCTCCTGCTGCTTGACCTCGGTGAACGACACGTCGTTCTTGAGCAGGTCGAATATCTCCGGTGCCTGGGACTCGTCCACGACGACGGTCGCCTTCACCGTCTCCGCGGGGTTGTCCTTCACCGGCAGCGTGATGAACGCCAGGTTCTTGACGTTGAGTTTGCCCAGCTCCAGACCGAGGTCCTTCAGCTTGTTGATGCTGTCCAGTTGGGAGTCGACGGTGAGCGCCTCGGTGCCCGCCTCCGCCAGCTTGACCATCTTCGTCGGGCTGGTGAGGGTGTCGCTGGACTTCAGCTGCCGCATCAGCGCGCCGAGGAACTGCTGCTGCACCTTGATGCGGTCGAGGTCGCCCTTGTTGCCCCACGCCTTCCGGGTGCGGACGAAGGCCAGCGCCTGCTCGCCCTCGATGGTGTGGGGGCCGGCGGTCAGTTGGAGCTTGGAGTCCGGGTCGTCGACGTCCTCGGCGACACAGACATCGACCCCGCCGACCGCCGTGGTCAGCGTCTTGATCGCGTTGAAGTCGGCCACCATGAAGTTGTCCGGCGTGATCCCGGTCAGCTCGGTGACGGTCCGCATGGTGCAGCTCGGTGTGCGTTCGTTCTGGCCGAGGCTGGTGTTGAAGCGGTTCCTGGAGCCCGGGATCACCTTCTCCGTCCCGTCCTCCAGCGTGGTGGGGCAGTCGGGGATGTCGACGATGAGGTCGCGCGGGATGCTGAGCGCGGTGGCGTTGGTGCGGTCCTGGGAGACGTGCAGTAGCAGCGTGGTGTCGGCGTGCCCGACGCTGTTCTTGTCGCCGTAGCCCTCGTTGCCCGCGCCGGTGCGCTTGTCGGTGCCGATCAGCAGGATGTTGATGGCCTTGTCCTTCTGGAAGCCACCGGTGCTCGCGCCGTCGTCGGAGACGGTGTTGATGTTGTCGTTGAGGTGCTCCAGATACAGATAGCCGCCCACGGCGGTGGCGAGCACCACGAACGCCATCGTCCCGCCGGTCCACAGCAGGGCCTTCTTCACCTTCGACTTCTTCTTCACCGGCCGGCGTCCGCGCCGGCCCGCCGACGGCTCCTCGGGCGCGTCCCGACGTCTGCGGGGCGATCCTTCACGCTCGGGTGCCTCACGCTCGGGTGCCCCACGCTCGGGCGTTCCGCGCTCGGACGCCCTGCGACCGGCGGGCCGCTCCGCCGTGCGCCCGGAAGCGCCGGAGCGGCCGCGCGGTGCATCGGTGCCGGAGCCGGTACCGGCACCGGAGCTCTTACCCGGACCCGCGCCGCCACCCGGGCTTCCGCCGGAGGAGCGCGCTCTGCGGGGAGAAGGGCCCGGCCGCTGCGGTGCGGAATGATTCAGTCGCAGTTCGTAATCGCCGGTGTCCGGATTGAGTACCCACTGGTCTGCGGGGTCGATGTCGTTGCCCCGTCCACGGCCTTGCGCGTCCACGGTCGTCTGAATCCTCCGTCGGTGCCACGCGGCGCCTTTTCCCTCCCAGGCGCTCGGTCGGTCACACAGTGCGCGACTGCAGGGTGAATCTCAGGAACACGCGCACCGGGAGCGCTCACACTAACGGCACGGAACGGCTTCCGGCGACGCCCGTGGCACATTCCACATCCATACAACTGGGCAATTCGCTCATATCTGTTGACATGACGTCGCAGTCTGGGAGTCGCCTGAGGACCGGCTTTACGCGCAGGTGTCCTCGGCGGCCGTGTTTCCGGAGAACGTCGGTGTGGGAGAAGCCCTTTCGGTCACTTCCCCCGCCTGCTCCCCGGATTCATTTCGAGTGACCTCGCGGTCACTCTCCGTGGTTTCAGCGCCCGAATTCCCGGGCGGAGTGCGGGACTCGGATTCCGCGACGGAACCCCGTGCCGGATTCTGTGCGACCGCGACCGGTGCGTCCCTGCGCAACCGCTCGAACAGCCCCTCCGCCGCGGGCTGCGAAAGCTGGTCCCGATCGGCGTCGTTCACGTACGGCTCCCGGGGGACGGTGAGGAATTGCACATGTTCCGTGGGGATGTCGCGGAGCCCGCGGACGAGTTCGTACAAACCCCGCAGATTCGCCAGTTTCGGGTCGGTCGTCAGCGCCGAAGTGGCCGCGTTCAGAACGGGATACAACTTGGCCGGATTCAGCAGAACGTCATTGCCGCTCACCTTGTTGACGAGCGCCCCGAGGAATCGCTGCTGGCGTTCCATACGGTGCGTATCGCTGCCGTCACCGAGAGACTTGCGGGCGCGGACGTAGCCGAGGGCCTGTTCCCCGTTCAGCGTCACCCGGCCCGCGGGCAGCTTCAGTTCGGCCGCCTTGTCGTCAATGGGTTCGCGCAGGCACACCTCGACGCCGTCGACCGCCTCGACCATCTCCTTGAAGCCGCGGAAGTCCACGACGATGTGATGGTCCATGCGAATGCCGGTGAGTTTCTCCACGGTGCGGACGGCGCAGGCGGAACCGCCCTGCTGGAATGCCTGGTTGAACATCGTGAACACGGGCTCGGCGCGGGTGCCGTTCCGGCGCAGGCAGCCCGGCACGTCCACCATCAGGTCCCGGGGCAGGGACACCGCGGTGGCGCTGCCCCGGCCCGCCGGCAGATGCAGCAGGATCGCGGTGTCGGACCGCTCGGTCCCCGGGTCCCGGCCGTAGTGGCCGTTCTCGTCCCCGGACCGCGAGTCCGAGCCGATCAGCAGGATGTTCCGGGCGTCCTCGACCAGCGCCGTGGGCCGTTCCCTCTCGAACCGGGCGAGCTCGTCCGCGGCCGCCTCGTCCGCGGTGATGTTCCCGTCGAGTTTCACGTACACCGCCCACCCGGTTCCGGTGGCCGCGACGAGCAGTGCCGCGACACCGAGCCCGGCCCGGGTCGTCCACCGCCGCACATCCGGGTCATCGTCGTATCAGCGGCACACCCCAACGCCCCTATGCCCGCACGCCCGCACGCCGTCCCATATTTCCGCACGCCGTCCCGCAGTTCCGTATGCCGCCGCAAGCCGTCCCGTACGCCACGAGGGGGTGGACCGGTCA
>NZ_LIQT01000239.1 GCF_001418415.1 Streptomyces hirsutus | reverse complement strand
CGGGGACCAGTGCGCCCAAGACCGTTCGGGGCGTGCGGCTGAGAGGGCTCACTCCTGCTCAGCCTTCAGGAACGGTCAGCGCACCCGGAGAGAGGTCGTCGACCGGCCTGCCCCGCTCGCGGGCACGCCGGCGGGAGCGGGATGCCCTGGGAGCGCCCGCGCGTCTTCGCAGAGAACCGGTGAACGCGCCGGGGCGCTCAACTGACCCGTTCCGCGTGGTGTTTGACCGCGCGGAGGCGGACCTCGGACGGGAGGGTGGCGAGGCCCGCCGACTCGCGGGCGTGGGCCAGGGCTCCGGTGGTGAGGGTGTCCAGCGCGGTGCCGGGGTCGACGTGGGGTTCCAGGAGGAGGTGGACGTGGGTCTGCGGGACGCCGCGGCGGCCGGTCAGCCGTACACGGGCCTGTTCGACGCCGTCCAGCCGGCCCGCCTCCTGGGCGAGGGCGGTCTCCAGCGCCTGGCCGCGCAGCACCGCTTCGTCACCGTCACCCGTGTCGACGAAGACCTCGGCGAGCCGTCGCCTGCGCAGCACCGCGACCAGCCACCACAGGAGGAGCAGGACGAGGACGGCGAGCGCGGCGATCACGACCGGCCACCACCAGCCCTCGTCCCGCCACCGGGTCCGCTCGGCCTCGTCCAGCAGGACGTCGTGCCGTCCGTCGTGCAGCCACCAGGAGGGCGCGGGCGCCCCCAGGCCGATGGCCAGGACGGACCCGCCGAGGGCCACCAGCAGCAGGCCCACGATCCCGAGCAGGACACGGTTGACGATCCTGACCACCGCTCTCACCCCTTCCGGCCGGGACGCCGCACCCGTACCGCCAGTGCCGGCGGCCGGGACAGCGCCATGCGCCCGACCACGTCGGCGAGCACCTCGCGCAGGTCGGCCCGTACGTCGTCCAGTTCACGGAAATGCGAGACCGCGCGGACGTCGGCCCGCCTGCGGGTCACCCGTACGCGTACCGACCGCACCCCGGCGACCTCCATGGCCCGGTCCCGCAGCACCATCGCCGCCGCGTCGCGGTCGAGACCGGCGCGTACGTCGGGGTGGACGCGGCGCATCGGGAGCAGGGACCGCAGCCCGGGGGTGAGGGCCAGCAGGAGCAGCCAGAGTCCGAGGGCGGTGGCGACGCCGGCGCCCAGCAGCACCCAGGCGTCGTCCAGGGGCCGCTCGGCGAGCTGGTCGGCCAGTTCCCGGCGCCAGCTCATCGCGGGCCGGTCGGCACGCACCGCGGCGATGTCGTACAGGAACGCCGCCGCCACCACCAGGAGCAGCAGCGCGAGCAGGCCGCCGGAGATCCTGCGCGCCGACCAGAAACGCCGGGCACCGCCGCTGCCCGCGGTGTCGTCGTCCGGCGCGGGCGACCGTGTCTTCTCCAGGACGGTGCCCGTGGCGACTTCGCCGGGCCCGGATCCGCTCATCGGGTCCTCCCGTGGGTCTCGTCGAGCGCCGCCGGGTGCAGTCGTTCCACCTGGACGGCGACCTCCGGTACCTGCATGCCCGTCAACCCGGACACCCGTTCGATCACTCGACGGCGTACCCGGCCGCACCGGCCGCCGATGTCGCCGGGGTAGCCGAGTTCGACGTGGACGCGGACCCGCGCGGTGTCGTCGTGGTGGACGACGACCGTGGCGTGCGGCGGTTCGGCGTCCGGGGGCAGTGGTCCGACCGCCTCTCGGGCCGCCTGGGAGGCGATCTTCGCGACCACCCGGTCGGCGATCCGGGTCGCGCCGCGCTCGCGCGGCGGCACGAGGCCCGCGGCACCGTCGACCTCACCCTCCGCCGTGCTCACCGGTCCCACCGGTGTCACCGCCGCCGTTCGTTACGGGGACGGAAGAAGTCGCCGAACTCCAGGTCTCCCTCGAGGAACCGCCCGACGACGAAACCGACGGCCCCCAGGGCCGCCACCAGCAGGAAGGCTCCGAATCCGCCGAAGTATCCGGCGAAGCCCAGCGCCATGCCGGCGATCATGCCGACCACGGCCATGCTCATGATGCGCTCCTCAGTTGCTCAGCGGTTCGCCGTCCTCGTGGTCCCGGGCCCCGTTCACCGCCCGGTTTCTCACTGGAGGCGGCTCTCCGGCTCCTCGTCCTCCTCGTCCGGCAGCTTCACGTCGCTCACCGCGATGTTGACCTCGACCACCTCGAGGCTGGTCATCCGCTCGACCGCCGCGATGACGTTCTCCCGTACGGCTCTGGTGACGTCACCGATGGACACGCCGTAGTCGACGACGATCTCCAGGTCGAGCGCGGTCTGCACCTCGCCGACCTCGGCCTTCACACCCCGGGCCACCGATTTCGTCCCGCCCGGCACCCGGTCGCGCACGGCCCCGAAGGTCCGGGACAGACCGCTGCCCATGGCGTGCACGCCGAGGACGTCCCGCGCCGCCATGCCCGCGATCTTCTCCACGACGCCGTCGGCGATCGTGGTGCGTCCGCGCGTGGCGGGGTCGCCTCCGCCTCGCCGGGTGCCCGGTCCCCTGCGCACGGAGGTGTCCGGCCCGGTCTTCTCGAGGTCGGCGGCCCGCGTCGAGCCGCCGTCCGTGATGTCGCTCATCGCCGTACGTCCCTTCCGATCGTCGTCTACGGGACTACCGTATGCGCCGATGCGTGGTTGCGCGCCAGGGATACGGCAGGCTGGAGGAATGACGGCGGACCGGTGGACTCGGACAGTGCGGCAGCAGGTGGGACTGGGCAGGCTTCTGCCCCTGGGCGGACCGCGCGACGGCGCGTGGATCTTCGAGCGGGCCGCCGGGGCGGTTCTGCGACGTGCGGTGGCGCGGGCCGAGCCGGGCATTCGCCTGGACGGTCTGCGGATCGCGCTCGCCGCTCCGGAGGAGGCCGGTGAGCCGGTGGTGCCTGCTCCGCCCAGTGCCCTGCCACCGGGCTCGCTGCGGGTGACGGCCCGGTTCGCGGCCCCGGCGGCGGAGCCTCTGCCGGTGACGGCGGACCGGCTGCGGGCGGTGTTGTCGCGGGCCGCGGCGGAGCGGATCGGGCTGGTGGTGACGGAGGTGGACCTGGAGGTGGCGGAGCTGCTGGACGCGGGGGCCGGGACGGCGGGCCCGGCGGCGGAGAACGGGCCGCCGGGCAGCGCGGTGGACGGGCCGGCCGATGCTCCGTTCGAGGGCCGGGGCGATACTCCGACCGGGGCACCGGAGTCCGGTGGCCGGTCCGACGAGGACCGGGTCGCCGCCGCGGCGCTCGCCGTACCGGGGGTGTCCCGGCTGACGGGTGCGCTCGGCCGGGCGGTGCACCTCGCACCGTCGCCGCAGGCGCCCGACGGTGTCGCCCTGACCGGCCGTCACGTGCGCGTGGACCTCGCCGTCGGGGCGGACCACCGGGCCCTGGACGTGGCCCGGTCGGTCCGCGCGGCGGTGTCGGCCGCCCTGCCGGACCGTCCGACGGTGGCGGTCCTGGTCACAGCGGTCGACTGACGCTCCTCAGCGCGTCACCGGCCGCTCATTCGCCGAGACCGGCCAGGTCCCGCAGCCGGCGGCCCTGGGCCGCGCGCTCGGCGGCCCGCTGCTCCTCGTACGTACGCTCCGCGGCCCCGCTCAGCAGCGCCTTCGTCTCGATCACCGCGTCCCGGGGCGCGGCGAGCAGCGCCGCCGCGAGGTCCCGCACCGCTCCGTCCAGTTCCTCGCCGGGCACGGCGATGTTGGCGAGTCCGGTGCTCACGGCCTCCTCGGCCGTGACGTACCGGCCGGTCGCACAGATCTCCAGCGCGCGGGCGTATCCGACGAGTCCGACCAGCGGGTGCGTGCCGGTCAGGTCCGGGACGAGGCCCAGGCCGGTCTCGCGCATGGCGAACTGGACGTCGTCGGCGACGACCCTCAGGTCGCAGGCGAGGGCCAGCTGGAAACCGGCCCCGATGGCATGCCCCTGCACGGCCGCGACGGACACGATGTCGCTGCGCCGCCACCAGGTGAACGCCTCCTGGTAGGTGGCGATGGTCGCGTCGAGGTCGGCCTCGCTGCCGCGCGCCATCTCGACGAACGACGGATCGCCCTCGATTCCCTCGGGGGTGAGCATCTGCCGGTCGAGGCCGGCGGAGAAGGACTTGCCCTCACCGCGGAGCACCACGACCCGCACGGAGCCCGGCAGCAGCCGGCCCGCCTCGGTCAACGCACGCCACAGAGCGGGGCTCTGCGCGTTGCGCTTGGCCGGGTTGGTCAGCGTCACCGTGGCGATCGCGTCGTCGACGGTGAGCCGTACGCCGTCCTTGTCGAGTACGGGACCGAGGTCCTGGGCGGGCGAAGCCATGGGGCGCCTCCGATGGGTGCGGTCGTCCTCCGTGCCGTAGACCGGACCGGGCCTGCCCTGCGGCACAGCTAAGTGACTGCACAGTAACCACCCGCCCGGCCTGTCGGCCGGCCGGGTGGCCACCTCGGATCGCGGGCGCCCGGGGATCAGGCCGAAGCGGCCTTCTTGCCCCGGGTCGCCCCGCCACGCCCTCGGAGCGTGACGCCCGATTCGCTGAGCATGCGGTGCACGAAGCCATACGAGCGGCCGGTCTCCTCGGCCAATGCCCGGATGCTCGCACCGGCGTCGTATTTCTTCTTCAGGTCTGCCGCGAGCTTGTCGCGCGCGGCGCCGGTCACCCGGCTGCCCTTCTTCAGAGTCTCGGCCACCCGTGCCTCCTCATGGGAAGTGCGCTCTGGTCTCCTCATGATCACCCCTCTTGGGCCCGATGGCCACCCATTCGGCAAGGTCCGTGCGACAAGGTTGTGACGACAGGAGTGCATCCCCACATATGGAATGACTGATTCCACGAGGTGCCGACCACACCAACGGACGTGCTCCGCCGCGAAGTACCAGGTCAGAAAGACGTGGCGGCCGAGCCCCGGGCAATCGGGGGCTCGGCCGCGAAATCGGTGCAGGACACACCTGGGTACGAGGAGATCTCACACGAATGAGGGATCACCGATGGGCCGAATGATCCATACGCGGTGGATCAGGCCCGCGACCGGCAGGGTCGGCGACCCGGGTGCCGCTCAGGCGAGGGCGACGAGGTCCGCGTAGTCGGCGCCCCACAGGTCCTCGATGCCGTCCGGCAGCAGGATGATCCGCTCCGGCTGCAGCGCCTCGACGGCGCCCTCGTCGTGCGTGACCAGGACCACGGCGCCCTTGTAGGTGCGCAGCGCGCCGAGGATCTCCTCGCGGCTGGCCGGGTCGAGGTTGTTGGTGGGCTCGTCGAGCAGGAGCACGTTCGCCGAGGAGACCACGAGGGTCGCGAGCGCGAGGCGGGTCTTCTCGCCGCCGGAGAGGACACCGGCGGGCTTGTCGACGTCGTCACCGGAGAACAGGAACGAGCCGAGCACCTTGCGGACCTCGACGAGGTCCATGTCGGGCGCGGCGGAGCGCATGTTCTCCAGCACCGTGCGGTCCCGGTCGAGGGTCTCGTGCTCCTGGGCGTAGTACCCGATCTTGAGCCCGTGGCCGGGTACGACCATGCCGGTGTCGGGCTGTTCCACTCCGCCCAGGAGGCGCAGCAGGGTGGTCTTGCCGGCGCCGTTGAGACCGAGGATGACGACGCGGGAGCCCTTGTCGATGGCCAGGTCGACGTCGGTGAAGATCTCGAGCGAGCCGTACGACTTCGACAGGCCCTCGGCGGTCAGCGGGGTCTTGCCGCAGGGGGACGGGTCGGGGAAGCGCAGCTTGGCGACCTTGTCGGCCTGGCGGACGCCTTCGAGGCCGGACAGCAGGCGCTCCGCGCGGCGGGCCATGTTCTGCGCGGCGACGGTCTTGGTGGCCTTGGCGCGCATCTTGTCGGCCTGGGCGTTGAGGGTGGCGGCCTTCTTCTCGGCGTTCTGCCGCTCGCGCTTGCGGCGCTTCTCGTCGGCCTCGCGCTGCTGCTGGTAGAGCTTCCAGCCCATGTTGTAGATGTCGATCGTGGAGCGGTTGGCGTCCAGGTAGAACACCTTGTTGACGACCGTCTCGACCAGGTCGACGTCGTGGGAGATGACGACGAAGCCGCCGCGGTAGGTCTTGAGGTAGTCCCGCAGCCAGACGATCGAGTCGGCGTCGAGGTGGTTGGTCGGCTCGTCGAGCAGGAGGGTGTCCGCGTCGGAGAACAGGATGCGGGCCAGCTCGATACGGCGGCGCTGACCGCCGGAGAGCGTGTGCAGCGGCTGGCCGAGCACCCGGTCGGGCAGGTTCAGCGCGGCGGCGATGGTGGCGGCCTCGGCCTCGGCCGCGTACCCGCCCTTGGTGAGGAACTCGGTCTCCTGGCGCTCGTACTGCCTCAGCGCCTTCTCCTGGGTGGCGCCCGAGCCGTTCGCGATGCGCTGCTCGTTCTCGCGCATCTTGCGGATCAGGGTGTCCAGGCCGCGGGCGGACAGGACGCGGTCGCGGGCGAGCACGTCGAGGTCGCCGGTGCGGGGGTCCTGGGGGAGGTAACCGACCTCGCCCGAGCGGGTGACGTTGCCGGCGTCGGGGACGCCCTGGCCGGCGAGGACCTTGGTGAGGGTGGTCTTGCCGGCGCCGTTGCGGCCGACCAGGCCGATGCGGTCGCCCTTGGCGATGCGGAAGGTGGCGCTCTCGATGAGGACACGGGCACCGGCGCGCAGCTCGATGCCGGAGGCGGAGATCACGGACAGGCTCCAGGGCTTTGGGTGGCGGTGGGCGGCTGAGGGCGTTCCCGCCGTCTAATGCGCGAGGAGAATGGCCATGGGAGCCATTCTAACGGGGCCGCGCAACCTCTTTTCCGGCGCGCGGGTGTGCGGTGCCGGACGCCCGCCCGGACCGGGCGGTGTTGTCGGTGGCGGGTGCCAGACTGAGCGGCAGGTCGAATTTCTGGCGATCTTCCGGAGATTGTCCGGTTGCAGGACACGAGGGGTGATGTCCATGGCAGGTACGGGCGGCGGGCGTCCGAGCATCTTTCCGACCCTGCTGTACGCGGACGCGAAGGCGGCGATCCGGCAGCTGACCGAGGCCTTCGGGTTCACCGAGCTGTCGGTGTACGAGGACGGGGGCGGCAAGGTGGCCCACGCCGAGCTGGTACAGGGCAACGGCGCGGTGATGCTGGGCTCCAAGGGCACCGGCAGCGCGTTCGACGAGGCGATGGAGGGCTCGGGTCCGGTCGGGGTCTACGTCGTCGTGGACGACGTGGACGCGCATCACCGGCGGGCGGCGGAGCAGGGCGCGGAGATCGTGATGCCCCCGACGGACCAGGACTACGGCTCGCGGGACTACATGGCCCGCGACATCGAGGGAAACATCTGGAGCTTCGGCACGTACGCGCCCGAGACCGGGGCGTGAACGGGGAGCGGGAAGGGCCGCGCCGGGAAGGGCCGCGCTGAGGGGCCGGGAGCGGCGGGGACCGGCCCCCGCAGGGCCGCGCGGGCGGTCCTGCGGGGGTCGTTCGGGCCGTTCCGGTCCTGCGGGGCGCGGGCGGTTCGTGCGGGGGGCCGGTGTCAGCCTCCGGTGTGCACCTGGAAGGCAGCCCGGCGGACGGCTTTGGCCAAGGCCGGGTCGGGGTGGGCGGCGGCCAGGGCGACCAGGACCTGGACGGTCCGCGGGTGTCCGACGGCGCGCACCTCGTTCAGCAGGGCGGGGACGGTGGGCTGGACCGCGGACTCCAGGTGCCGCACCAGCAGCGGGGCCTCCCCGTGATCGGCGACCGCGGCGGCGGTGTCCACCCACAGCCAGGTGGCCTCCGCCCGGGTGAGGACCTCGTGGGCGTCCTCGGGGTCGGCACCCTTGTGCTCGGCGAGCCACAGCAGGGCGTAGGGCCGCAGCGTCGGCTCGTCGCACACGGCGCGGACCTCGGGTTCGGCGGGGGCGCCGACGACCCGCAGCGCCTCGAAGGCGAGACCGCGCAGCAGGGCGTCCTCGCCACGGGCGGCGTCGAGCAGTTCGGTGACGGCGCTGCCCACCGGGCGGGCGGCGAGCCAGGCGCGGTACTCGGCGCGGGCCGCGTTGGGGCGCAGTTGGGCGCAGCCGCGGAGCATGTCCTCGGCACCCTGCTCGATGTTCCCGGCGGGGCTCTGGGCGGTCTGGGTCAAGCTGGAGCAGATC
>NZ_LIQT01000238.1 GCF_001418415.1 Streptomyces hirsutus | reverse complement strand
AGCGTCGCGTCCGTGGCGGCGCGCAGGGCGACCGACCGAAGCCCGCCGCCACGGACGCGACGCTGTGGTCGTTCGAGGTGGTCCAGCAGACCGGCCCGAAGCAGGCCTGAACCGTCCACCGGCGCCGCTGAAGCACGCGCCACGAAAGGGCCGGGGCGTCCGCGCTCCGGCCCTTCCCCTCAGGACGAGTACCGGGAAACCCGGGCCGCGTTCAGGAACCCTGAACGCGTAGGGGGTCCGGCCCCCGGACAACACGGAGCAGGGCCCCGCACCGAAGTGCGGGGCCCTGCTGCAATCCCTGCGTACTGGCGTACTACGGGTCAGGCGGGAACGATGTTCTCGGCCTGCGGGCCCTTCTGGCCCTGCGTGACGTCGAAGGTCACCTTCTGGCCTTCCTGGAGCTCACGGAAGCCCGAGGTGGCGATGTTCGAGTAGTGGGCGAAGACGTCGGCGCCGCCGCCGTCCTGCTCGATGAAGCCGAAGCCCTTTTCCGAGTTGAACCACTTCACGGTACCGGTGGCCATATCAAATCTCCTGAGACAGTGCCGGGAAATCGCACTTTACGAATTCCCTCATCGTCGCGATGATCACCTGCCCGGAGAACCGGTAGCAAACTGGCAACCACAACTGCAACTGACGTCAGCGTAGCACGAACCATATCCACGGCAAGCGAGGAAAATCACCAAGGAAAGGCATGGTCAACGCGTTTGAAGAAATAGATTTCTGCGACGGGCGCTAAATTTCTGTTCTGGCGGGGATAGATTTTCACTGACGCTGATGCGCGGCGCTCCCGCCCTGCCGGCGCAGCTCCTCGTAGTCACGCTCGACCTGCTCCAGCCGCTCCTCCAGGCCGACGATCCGGCACGCGGCGTCGGCCGGGGTCCCCTGGTCGACGAGTTCGCGCACCCGTGCGGCGAGCTTCAGCTGATGGCGCGAGTAGCGACGGTGGCCGCCGTCCGAGCGCGTCGGGGTGATCAGCCCCGTCCCGTCCAGGGCGCGAAGGAAGGCGGGTGCCACTCCGACCAGTTCGGCGGCCCTGCCCATGGTGTAGGCCGGGAAGTGGTTGTCGTCGAGCCGGTCTGCGACGGGGGGCCGGCCACCGTCCGGCTGCCGGGCGCCGGCATTCGGCTGGCTCTCCGAGGGCATGCGCGCCTTCCTGCGGACCGCCGGGACACGGACCGCTCCGGGGACGGGTTCCCCACACAGGAACTCTAACCGCCTTGAAGGAAAAGCTGTTGCGGCGCACACAGATGTCTGCCCTTGTTCACGGTGCCCGCAGTCGGCGCTCCTCCGTCCGGGCATCGGAGCCGCCCTTCGTTCCCTCTCGGACCCGTGACCGGTGCGGACCCATCTCCCGGAGTACGTCACCGAGCTCGGCGCCCCGCCGGCCCGCGCGGAGGCCACGATCGCCCTTCGCCTCCTCCTGGACCGCTGCCCCTCCCCCGCCTTCGCGACCGGACCCGACGGACCTCACCCGGCGGACGAGCACCCTGCTGCGCGGCCTGAAGGAACTGCCTCTGCGCCTGGGCCGACCGGGAGGCCGGGGCAGCACGGGGCTACCGCCCTGACCGCCCCGGCAGCACCGCTCACGCGGGCTTCGGCTCGGCCTTCCGGGACGTCGGCCGCTCGAGGTGGACCACCACGGTGGAATAGAACCGGTGGACGGCGTCGTCCACGCTGCGGATGAACCCGGACTCGGCGTTGCCGCGCGTGCTGCCCATGCCCTTGAAGAGGGTCAGCCGGAAACCGGTGATCTGTGCACCGTTCTTCGGCAGCAGGTCCCCCGGCTCGGGGCGGAGTCGTTCCAGAGTGCCCCTCGGCCCGCCCGCCCCGGTATCGACCAGCGTCTCGACGTGCAGGTCGGCCGGGGCCTCGCCCAACCACTTGACGAGCCGCTTCACCCGGGCCAGGGGGTAGCCCTGATCGGGTGCCGGGATCTCGATGGACGTGCGCAGCCTGCCGGTCCGCAGGTCGGCGCTGATCGCGAGGACACCCGGCGTGTCCTCGATCCGCACCTCGGCCTGCAACCGTCCTTCCAGGCACAACTGGTCGGCCATCAGTGCCCGGCGCTCCCCGGGGTCGGCTCCCCGCTTGACCCGGCGTACGGGAAGCGCCTTCTGGCCGATCTCGCCGCCCAGCCCCAGACAGACCTGGCGGATCAGCCGTTCCCAGCTCTCGACGACTTCAAGGGCACGGGAGTCACCCTGGCAGAGGGTCTCGTCGTCGATGCCCCGGCGCACGGGGACCCACGCGGCGCCCATGTTCTGAAAGCCGTGGCAACCGGAGTTCTCGTGCTGGATGTAGTGCAGCAGCTCATGGAGCAGCCAGGCGTGCGCGCCGTTTCCGACACCTTCGTGCCGGATGAGCATCTGCGCCTGGTGCGCCACCTCCGCCCAGGACAGGTGCCACAGGGCCACCTTGTGCTTGCGCCTGCCGTCGACCTTGACGTCGACCAGCGGGCTTCCTTCCAGCGCGACGTCGTTGGACAGCGTGATCACGGCCTCGTAGCCACGCCGAGCCGCTATGTCCATGTAGGCCTGCACCTGATCGGCCTTGAGGGCGTTGCCGTTGGTCTTGGTCTCGACGAGCGCCGTCCAGAGCTTTCCGGCCCGTTCGACCCGGATCACACCGTCGGGACGCCGTGGGGAGTCGCCGTGCGGCAACGTGACTTCCGTATAGGTCTCCATACGGCCCGCGGGGGCGCCGAATCCGGCCGTCAGCCGGCGACCGAACTCCGGCACCTGCGCCATCACCGACAACAGCACGGAGGTGGCACGCATCTCGCGGTCACGGTCGCTCTTGAGCATCGAAAGGGGAAAGAGCCTCGCCTGGTTCCACGCATCGTTCTCGGCGAGGGACTTCTGCTCCGCCCTGGGCAGCGTGACCTTCTTCTTGGCGGTGCGGGGCCGCGCCGGCTTCCCGCTCCGCCCTGCGCCCTCTTGAGACTGCCGCGGTGCGGGGATCGCCGTCGGAGGGGCTTGCGGCTCCTGCCCGCCGGGAACGGCCGGTGACGTGGTGTCGGATTCTTCCGCGACCGTCGTCCCGTCCGCTGCCGTCGACTCGTGCGGGGCTCCCACCCCGTCGGCTTCCGCCGCTGCTCCGGCTTCCGCCGTGTCATCGTCGATGTCGACCCCGAAGTCGGCCGCCAGCCCGGCGAGGCCGGTGTCGTACCCCTGTCCGACGGCCCGGAACTTCCACTCGCCCGAGCGCCGGTACAGCTCACCGAAGATGAAGGCGCTCACCGATCCGGTGTCCTCGATCGGGAACCGGAGCAGGCTGTCGCCCGAACCGTCGGCCAGTGTGACCTGCAAGCCGTCCAGTTCATCGAAGCGCATGCCCTCGTACCGACTCGCGGCGACGACGATCCGCTCGACATCGTCCGGGACCGCTGTCAGATCGAAGACGATCCGGTCCTCGCTGCCTTCTCCGGCCGGCTTCTTGCCGAGGAGTTCCACGCTGCCGTCGACGGCCACCGGATTGTTGTAGAAGTAGAAGTCGGCGTCGCTGCGCACCTTGCCGTGCGGGCCCAGCAGCAGGACGGACACGTCCGCGTCGCCCTCGCCGGTCTGGCTGACCCACCCCAGACTCGCGATCACCGAATCCACGTGGTCGCTCAGGGTGGCCAGCCCGACGTTGGCCCCCTTGGTCATTTCGTGCATGAATCCCCCCAAAAAACCACGGCGAGCCGGAGAGACCTCTCCTCGGCAGCCCGCCGCGCACCGTGCGCGCCAGAGCGCGCATTCAACGCAGTCGAAACTCTAGTACGCGAAACGCGTAGTCAGCACTGTTCCGGCGGAAACGGGATGATCACGGGGGATCAATGGCGATCGCGGGTGATCGTGGGTGATCACGGGTGGTCCCGTACTACGCGCACGCCGAAGGCCCGGGGCAGAGGTGGCCCGATCGCCGCCTTCGCGACGGACGGGAAGGCCGGGGTGGGCCCCGAGCTGCACACGTGGGGACGCGACGGCCCGTCCCAGCCTTCCCTCCGGCCGCAATCTGCCATGGCGCGGGGAGGAGCGCCCGTCGGGACGACCGAACGAGAGGTCAGGACATTCCGGGCGCTTTATCTTATTTCCTCGTCCATACTCAGAACATGAGTACGGCAACGTATGAACTACTGGCCGCAGGTCAGAACGTCCTGCACCTGGGCGCGGCCTTCATCGGCGGGCTCGTCGTGGCCGGCGCGCTGATCTGGGCTGTACGCGTCGGCATGAAGGTCATGGACCAGGAGGAACTCCGTCCACGCCCCGAGGAGCAGCCGAGACTTCCGGAGACCGGCGCGGTCCACGAGATGCGGGAGATGCGGGAGCCGGACGAGATGCCGACGGCACCGAGGGACGGCGAACGCCTCATGCCCTACCAGCTCCACCACGCCTCCACCAAAACAGGGAAGGACCAGCAGCGGAAGCGCTGGCTGCCCGGGTCGAGCGGCGCCTTCGGCAGTGGGGGCCCGGGACACGTGTGACCGGTGGAGCCGGAACCGGTCCGGAGACGGACCGGCTCCGGGCTCGTCAGGGGCTCAGCCAGGCCGTCGTGTCCGGGGCCAGGCGGCCGTCCGTCAGGGGTGCGCTGGTCAGCAGAACCTCGCCGGGGGGCAGGGGGACCGAGGCGGTCGACAGATTGGCCACGCAGCGCCAACCGTCGTGGCGGTCGAACCGCAGCACCCCGGCGGGAGCATCCTGCCAGGTCAGCGTCTCGCCCTCCTGGAGTTTGCGGCGCAGGCGCAGGGCCGTGCGGTAGAACTCCAGGGTCGAGCCCGGCACGCCCTCGCGTGCCTCGACCCCGTCCTGCGCCTCGACGGCATACGCGGCGAAGCCGGGCGGCTGCGGCAGCCAGGCACCGCCCGCGCCGAAGCCGTACGACGGTCCGGTCGTCGTCCACGGCAGGGGCACCCGGCAGCCGTCGCGGCCCTTGCGGACATGGCCGGTCTGCTCCCAGACCGGGTCCTGGAGGACCTCCGTGGGCAGGTCGGCGACCTCGGGCAGGCCGAGTTCCTCGCCCTGGTACAGGTAGGCCGAGCCGGGCAGGGCCAGCATCAGCAGGGTCGCCGCGCGGGCCCGGCGCAGCCCGGCGGCGGTGTCGACGGCCGGGGCGCGGCCGCCGGACAGCAGCCAGGCGTCGGTGTCGGTGTCCGGTGGGAGCATCAGGCGCGAGGCGTGGCGTACGACGTCGTGGTTGGAGAGCACCCAGGTCGCCGAGGCGCCGGCCGCGCGGGCCGTCTCCAGCGAGCCCGCGATGACCTCGCGGAGCGCCCCGGCGTCCCAGGGGGCCTGTAGGTACTCGAAGTTGAAGGCCTGGTCCAGTTCGCCCGGGCGGGCGTACAGGGCGCGCCGGGTGCCGGGCACCCAGGCCTCGGCGACGGCCGTGCGGGGCGGGGAGTAGGCGTCGAAGATCTTCCGCCAGTCCCGGTAGATCTCGTGCACCTCGTCGCGGTCGAAGAACGGATGGGTGCCGGGCGCGAACTCGGCCAGGGCGGCCTCGCCGCTCCGTCCCGGGGTGCCGAGGTCGCGCAGCGGCTCGCTCAGGTCCTTGGCGAGGGCGTGCGCGACATCGATGCGGAAGCCGTCCACCCCCCGGTCGGACCAGAACCGCAGGGTGGTGCGGAAGTCGTCTCGGACCTCCTGGTTCGTCCAGTTCAGGTCGGGCTGTTCGGTGGCGAAGAGGTGCAGGTACCACTGCCCGTCGGGCACCCGCTTCCAGGCGCTGCCGCCGAAGACGGACTGCCAGTCGGTGGGCGGGTGCTTGCCCCGCGGACCGCGGCCCTCGCGGAAGACGTAGCGGTCGCGGGCCGCGGAGCCGGGGCCGGCCCGCAGCGCCTCCTGGAACCAGACGTGCCGGTGGGAGGTGTGGTTGGGGACGATGTCGACGATGACCTTCAGCCCGAGGCGGTGGGCCTCGGCGACCAGCGCGCCGAAGTCGTCGAGGGTGCCGAGGCGCGGGTCCACGTCCCGCGGATCGGCGACGTCGTAGCCGCCGTCGGCGAGCTCGGAGGGGTAGAAGGGGCTCAGCCAGAGGGCGTCCACGCCCAGGGCGGCGAGGTGGGCGAGGCGCTGGGTGAGGCCGCGCAGATCCCCGAGCCCGTCCCCGTCGGCGTCCGCGAAGCTGCGCGGGTAGACCTGGTAGACGACGGCCTGCCGCCACCAGTCGGGGTTCCGCGGGGAGAGGTCGGGCGGGGCGTCGGGCCCGGCGTCGGGTGTGGGGGTGGTCGGCCGGATGGCGGGATTGCTGGTGCGGTCGGTCACGCGGTCTCCTGCGGTGTCCGGTGCCTGCGGATGACAGCGTGAATCTGTCCAAAACGCCGCAGAAGTAGGCGGAGCGGTGTGGCCGACCCGTTCCCGGTGGCGGCGCTTCAGCGGGTTCCGCCCGCCTCCACGGTCTCCAGGTAGAGCTTCACGTAGCGCGGGACGTCCACCTCCAGCCCCACGTCCACCATGGCCTGCTCGCTTGTGCCCGCGTGGAGTTCGGACTCGCCGATGCGGGAGCGGCGGTCGACGACGGTCTGGCCACGGGTCGGGCCGGGGGCCAGGGAGACCTCCACGGGGAGCCGGTGGGTGGTCAGGCCCTCCGGGTCGACGACCGCGCACAGCGCGCCCGCGTCGCCGAGTCCGCCCGCCGCCTCGTCGGGGCCGTCGACGGTGGCGTGGACGGCGGTGCCGCCGGTGCCCCCGGCGGTGGTGCCCGGGGCCGCGGGGCGGTGGGCGAGCAGGTCACCGGCCAGTCGGGCGCCCGGTTCGGTGCTCGCGCGCAGCCTTCGCACCTCGGCCGCCGGGACGACGACCCGGTTGAACACGTCCAGGCCGTACATCGTGATCGGCACCCCGGCGGTGAGCAGGATCGCGGCGGCCTCCGGGTCGTG
>NZ_LIQT01000237.1 GCF_001418415.1 Streptomyces hirsutus | reverse complement strand
AGCCGGCCTCCTTCGACGCGGACGCGCTGGCCGCGGAGAAGACCAAGGTGCTCGGCGCCGTGCGGCTGCCGAAGGACCTGGGCCGGGACACCGTGCGCGGGCAGTACGAGGCGGGCTGGCAGGGAGGCGCGAAGGCGGTCGGGTATCTGGAGGAGGACGGCATCGACGCCTCCTCGAACACCGACACCTACGCCGCGATCAAGCTGGGCGTGGACAACCGCCGCTGGGCGGGCGTCCCCTTCTACCTGCGCACCGGCAAGCGGCTGGGCCGCCGGGTCACCGAGATCGCGGTGGTGTTCCAGCGGGCGCCGCACTCTCCGTTCGACTCCACGGCGACCGAGGAGCTCGGGCAGAACGCCATCGTCATCCGGGTGCAGCCGGACGAGGGTGTCACGGTGCGGTTCGGCTCGAAGGTCCCCGGCACCTCGATGGAGATCCGGGACGTGTCGATGGACTTCGCCTACGGCGAGTCGTTCACGGAGTCCAGCCCGGAGGCGTACGAACGGCTCATCCTCGACGTCCTGCTCGGCGACTCCAACCTCTTCCCCCGCACCGAGGAGGTCGAGCTGTCCTGGAAGATCCTCGACCCGATCGAGGAGTACTGGGACCACCACGGCAGGCCGGCCCAGTACCAGGCCGGCACCTGGGGGCCCGTCGAGGCGGACCACATGCTCGAGCGAGACGGACGGAGCTGGCGTCGGCCATGAAGATAGACCTCACGGACACCACGGCCAGCAAGATCAACAAGTCGCTGGTGAAGGCCCGCCGGGCCATCGGCACGCCGGCGGTCGGCATGGTGCTCACCCTGGTCATCGTGACCGACGAGGAGAACGCCTACGACGCGCTGAAGTCCGCCGGGGACGCCTCGCGCGAGCATCCCTCGCGCACCCTGGTCGTCATCAAGCGCGTCTCCCGCTCGCACCGCGACCGTACGCGGTCCCGGCTGGACGCGGAGGTGCTGGTCGGCGCGGATGCGGGCACCGGTGAGACGGTGGTGCTGCGGCTGTACGGCGAGGTCGCCGACCACGCCCAGTCGGTGGTGCTGCCGCTGCTGCTGCCGGACGCCCCGGTGGTGGTCTGGTGGCCGGTCAACGCCCCGCCGAACCCGGCGGGCGATCCGCTGGGAGCGCTGGCCCAGCGCCGGGTGACCGACACCTACGCCTGCGAGCAGCCGGTACGGGAACTCGCGGTCCGTGCCGACTCCTACACCCCGGGCGACACCGACCTGTCCTGGACCCGGATCACGCCCTGGCGTTCGATGCTGGCGGCTGCCCTGGACCAGGTGACCTGCGAGGTGCAGGGCGTCGAGGTGGAGGGCGAGGAGTCCAACCCGAGCTGCGAGCTGCTGGCGATGTGGCTCGCGGACCGGCTGGACGTCCCCGTGAAGCGTTCGCTGTCCGCCGGCCCCGGGCTCACGGCGGTCCGTCTGACGACGGACTGCGGCCCGATCGTGCTGGACCGGGCCGACGGTTCGCTGGCGACGCTGTCGATCCAGGGGCAGCCCAAGCGTGCGGTGGCGCTCAAGCGCCGGGTCACGTCGGAGCTGATCGCGGAGGAGCTGCGCCGGCTGGACCCGGACGACACGTACGCGTCGGCGTTGCGGTACGGGGTCGAGCGGCTGAGGAACCCGGCGCACAGGCCGGCGGCGGATCCGGGGGCGCCGAAGGCGCCGTCGGGCGAGCGGCTGGCGGCGGTGTCGCGCGGGCTGACCGAGGCGTCGAGCGCGCTCGACGAGGTGTCGCGGGCGCTCGACGAGGCGTCGGGGACTCCGAAGGCGGCGGCGCGGGAGCCCGAGGCGTCGGGTGACTCCGGGAAGCGGCCGGCCGGTGAGTCGCCGGCCAAAGGAGCAGGGAGTCCCGCTCCCGTCGAAGCAGCTGCGGAAGGTGCCCGGGGCCCGGCGCCGGCGCAGGCACCGGTGAACCGGGCGGTGGCGAAGTGAGTAGGGCACCGCAGCTCGTCGTGCACCGCGACAAGGAGCTGATGGCCCAGGCCGCGGCGGCCCGGCTGATCACCAGGGTCGTGGACGCGCAGGCCTCGCGGGGTTCGGCGTCCGTGGTCCTGACCGGCGGCCGCAACGGCAACGGCCTGCTGGCCGCGCTCGCGGCGGCGCCCGCCCGGGACGCGGTCGACTGGGGCCGGATCGACCTGTGGTGGGGCGACGAGCGGTTCCTGCCGGACGGCGACCCGGAGCGCAATGTCACCCAGGCCCGCGCGGCGCTGCTCGACGCGGTGCCGCTGGACCCGGAGCGCGTGCACGCCATGCCCGCGTCCGACGGACCGCACGGCACCGACGTGGACACGGCGGCGGCCGCGTACGCCGAGGAGCTGGCGCGTGCCGCGGGGCCGACGGACCACGGCGGGGTGCCGGAGTTCGACGTGCTGATGCTGGGCGTCGGCCCGGACACGCACGTGGCGTCCCTCTTCCCGGAGCTGCCCGCGGTCCGGGAGACGGAGCGCACGGTGGTCGGCGTCCACGGCGCGCCCAAGCCGCCGCCGACCAGGGTGACGCTCACCCTGCCGGCGATCCGCGCGGCCCGCGAGGTGTGGCTGCTGGCGGCCGGCGAGGACAAGGCGGAGGCCGCGGCGATCGCCCTGTCGGGCGCGGGCGAGATCCAGGCCCCGGCGGCGGGCGCGTACGGCCGGGCCCGCACCCTGTGGCTGCTGGACGCGGCGGCGGCCTCGCAGCTGCCGCGGTCGATGTATCCACCGGCGTCGGCGTAGCGCCCGCGGCGCACGACACGCACGGACCCCCGCTTCGTCAGGAAGCGGGGGTCCGTGCGTTCCGGGCGGGACGGTGTCCGTCACTTCACCGAGCCCGCCATCACCCCCTGCACGAAGTGCCGCTGGAAGGCGAAGAACACGGCCACCGGCACCACCAGGGACAGGAACGCGCCCGGCGCGAGCACGTCGATGTTGCTGCCGAACTGGCGGATCTGCGACTGGAGTTCCACCGTCAGCGGCTGCGAGGAGCTGTCGGCGAAGAGGAGGGCGACCAGCATGTCGTTCCAGACCCACAGGAACTGGAAGATGGCGAGGCTGGCGATCGCCGGCCGCCCGACGGGCAGGATCAGCCGGGTGAAGATGCGCCATTCGCTGCCGCCGTCCATCCGGGCGGCCTCCAGCATTTCCTTGGGCATCTCGGCGAAGTAGTTGCGCAGCAGGAACACCGCGAACGGCAGCCCGTACGCCACATGGAACAGCACGACGCCGGGGATGGTGCCGAACAGCCCCAGCTGGCCGAAGAGTTTGGCGACCGGCAGCAGCCCGATCTGCACGGGGACCACCAGCAGCGCCACCACGAGCAGGAAGATCGCGTCGCGTCCGGGGAAGTCCAGCCAGGCGAAGGCGTATCCGGCGAGCGCCGCGACGACCACGACCAGGACCGTGGTCGGCACCGAGATCAGCACGGTGTTCCAGAACGCCTGCGTCATCCCCGAGTTCTTCAGCAGGGCCGCGTAGTTGTCGAAGGACAGCTGCCCGGGGCTGGCGAGCACCGTCCACCAGCCGCCCTTGGCCGTGTCCTGTGCGGACCGCAGCGAGGAGAGGAACAGGCCGGCCAGCGGGGTCATCCACACCAGGCCGATCACGACCAGGAACGCCTGCACCACGGCGTTGCCCAGGCCGCGCCGGATCGCGTTCATCGCTGACTCCTTCGGAAGCGGCGGACGTTGAAGACCATGGCGGGGACGACCAGCAGCAGGAGCAGCACGCCGAGCGCGCTGCCCATCCCCTGGTCGTTTCCGCCGCCGAACGACACCAGCCACATCTGGGTCGCGAGCACGGTCGCGTCCTCCTGCACGGGTCCGGGCGCGATGATGTAGACGAGGTCGAAGACCTTCATCACGTTGATCACCAGGGTCACGAAGACGACGGTGAGGACCGGTGCGAGCAGCGGGACGGTGATCCGGCGGAAGATCTGCCACTCGTTCGCGCCGTCCATCCGCGCCGCCTCCAGCGCGTCCCGCGGCAGGGCCGAGAGTCCCGCGCCGATCAGCACCATCGCGAACCCGGTCCAGATCCACAGGTAGGACCCGATGATCGCCGGGGTGACCAGGGTGGGTCCGAGCCAGGAGATGCCGTCGTAGGGGGGCGCGAAGTTGGCGGCGGGCAGCTTGACCGCGTACGAGCCGCCGTCCAGGCCGGTGAAGCGGAACGAGCCGTCGGCGGCGGTCGTCGTGCTCGCGACGGTCCGTCCGTCGCGGACCGCCTCGACCGTCATCCCGGGCAGTCCGCTCTCCTGCCGGTCGACCACGCCCGGCTCCCCTCCCCCGCCGGGGGTGAAGTCGAGGTAGACCACTCCGCGGACCTCGTCGGCGCCCGCCTCCTGGCGGGTGGCTGCCGGGTGGGCGGGCGCGGCGTCGTCGGGCAGGTCCTTGGGGGCGACACCGACCAGGCCGAGGGCGGTGACGGTGCCCGGCGAGAGGTCCGCGCCGGTCGTGTAGGCGCCGTCGGCCTCCTTGGTCAGGCTCGGTCCGGCGCCCCCTCCCCCGCCCCCGACGGCCTCGCGGGCGCGGGCCGTCGGGTAGGAGGAACTGCCCTTGAAGGCGTCGTGGACCGTGACGGCGGCGGCGTTCAGCACACCCTTGTCGGGGTCGTCGTCGTAGGCGAGCCGGAAGATGATGCCGGCCGCCAGGAAGGACACCGCCATCGGCATGAACAGCAGCAGCTTGAAGGCGGTGGCCCAGCGGACCTTCTCCACCAGCACGGCCAGGATCAGGCCGAGGCCGGTGAGCAGGGTGGGGGCGATCACGACCCAGATCGCGGTGTTGCGGACGGCCTTGAGGGTGGCCGGGTCGCGGAACATCTCGGTGTAGTTCTCGCCGCCCACGAACCGGGTGCCGGAGGCGTCGAAGAGGCTGCGGCCGACGGAGAACAGCACCGGGTACACGACCAGCGCGCCCAGCAGGAGCAGTGCGGGCAGCACGAACAGCACGGCGACGATCCGCCCCCGCCGGCGCAGGCGCCGGCGCCGGGCACGATCGGGGTGCGAGGGAGCCGGAGGGCTCGCCTCCTTCACCAGGGTGGCGGTCATGGCCGTCAGTTCCCGTACGCCTTGGCCGCAGCCTTCTCCAGCTCGGCGGCGGTCTTCTTCGGGTCGGACGGGTCGCGCAGGAAGTCCTGGAGGATCTTCCACTCGCCGGTGCCCTTGGTGCCGCCGAAGGCCGCCGGGGCCTGGTCGGACATGTCGAAGCGGACCGAGTCGCCGGCCTCGACGAGGGACTTGGCGGTGGCGCGGGTGACGTCGTCGCCGTAGGAGGAGAGGTCGAGCTTCGTGTTCGGGGAGAGGAAGCCTCCGGCCTCGGCCCACACGGCGGCGGCCTCCGGTGTGGCCAGGTACTCCAGGAGCGCCATGCCGGCCTCGGCGTTCTTGCCGTCCTTGAGCACCACGGCCGCGTCGCCGCCGCTGACCACCGGGGCCTCGCCGTCGCCGACCGGCGGGAACGGGAAGAAGTTCGCGTCGGTGCCGATGTCCTTGCCGAACTGGTCCTTGGCGACGCCGGCCACGAAGTCGCCCTCGTAGACCATGGCGGCGTCCGGCTCGGGTCCGAAGACCTTCTCCACCGAGCCGGGGAAGTCGGTGTTCAGCGCTTCCTTCTGGCCGCCCGCGAGGAGCTGCTTGTCCTTGAAGAGGTCGCCGAGGGTGGTGAGCGCCTCGACCACCGTCGGGTCGGTCCACTTGATCTCGTGCGCGGCGAGGGCGTCGTACTTCTCGGGGCCGGCCTGGGAGAGGTAGACGTTCTCGAACCAGTCGGTCAGCGTCCAGCCGTCCTGTCCGGCGACCGAGAAGGCGGCGAGGCCGGAGTCGGAGATCGTGCGCCCGCCCTTCAGCATGGCGTCGTAGGTCTTCGGCGGGGTGACCCCGGCCTGTTCGAGGGCCTCGGGGCTGTACCAGACGGTCGACTTGTGGGCGGCCTTGAAGTAGAGGCCGTACAGGGTGCCGTCGACGCTGCCGTAATTGCGCCACACCTCGGCGAAGTTGGCCTCCGCGGTGCCCTGGACCTTCTTGTCCAGCGGCTTGAGCCAGCCCTGCTCGGCGAACTGCTTCAGCACGCCGACCTGCGGGACCATCACGACGTCGGGGGCGTTGCCGCCCTCGATCTTGCTGCCGACGACGGTGGAGACGTTGTCGCCGGTGGACACGAACTCCGTCTTGGCACCGGTCTTCTCGGTGAAGGCGTCCAGCACCTTCTGGAAGTTCTTCTGCTCGCTGCCGGACCAGACGCCGGCGACCGAGACGGTCCGGCCGTCGAGTGCCTTGTCGCCGCCGCCGGCCGCGACGGGCTCGCCCGAGCCGCAGGCGGTGGCGCCGAGCGCGAGCACCAGGGCGGTGCAGCCGGTGAGCAGGGTGGTACGTCGTCGCATCATCGTTGATGTCCCTTCGGAAAACGTTCGGAAATGCGTTCGGGAGCTTTCGGGATACGTGAAGTGAGCGGGTTTCAGGAGTCGCTGATCCACCAGGCGGCCGTGGAGCCGGGCAGGACTCCGGGCGGGCACGGGCCGCTGGCGAGCAGCGGGATGCCGGGGACCGGAGCGGGTACGGGGGCGGTGCCGAAGTTGACGGCGCACACCAGGTCGTCGGCGCGGGTGAAGGCCAGGACGTCGGGCGGGGTCTCCAGCCAGCGCAGCGTGCCCTCGCCCAGCTGGGGCAGGGTGGAGCGCAGTTGCAGGCCGTCGCGGTAGAGGTGCCAGGAGGAACGGGTGTCGGCGAGGGCCCGGTCGGTGGCGTGCTCGGCGAACCACTCGGGCTGCGGCAGCCAGGGTGCGGCCCCTTCGGCGCCGGAGGTGAAGCCGAACGGGGAGGCCTGTCCCGACCAGGGCAGCGGCACCCGGCAGCCGTCGCGGATCCGGGCGCGGCTGCCGGTGCGGTGGAAGATCGGGTCGGTGAGCACGTCGTCGGGGAGGTCGACGACCTCGGGCAGGCCCAGTTCCTCGCCCTGGTAGATGTAGGCGGCGCCGGGCAGCGCCAGCATCAGCAGCGCGGCGGCGCGGGCGCGGGCGGTCCCGAGGCCGCTGCCCTGGGGGGCGGGTTCGCCGTAGCGGGTGACGGTGCGGACCTGGTCGTGGTTGTTGAGGACCCAGGTGACGGTCGAGCCGGTGCCGGCGATGTCCTGCATGGCCTCGGAGATGACCTTGCGGAAGGCGTCGGCGTCCCAGGGGGCGCCGAGCAGGTCGAAGAAGAAGGCCTGGTGCAGCTCGTCGGGGCGGACGTACCGGGCGTGTTCGCGGGCGGTCGGCACGGAGACCTCGCCGACCAGGAGCCGTTCGCGGCCGTCGCGGGCGGTGTACTCCTCGCACACCGCGCGCCAGTGCCGCCACACGTCGTGCACCTCGGGCTGGTTCCAGGCCAGCGGGTTGACCGAGTCGCGGGTGCGGGCGTCGGCCTCCGGGTCCGGGGAGTCGGGCAGTTCCGGGTGCTTGAACAGACCGGCGGCGACATCGATGCGGAAGCCGTCGACGCCCCGGTCCAGCCAGAACCGCAGGGTGCGGTCGAAGTCGGCGGCGATCTCGGGGTTGCGCCAGTTCCAGTCCGGCTGTTCGGGCGTGAACATGTGCAGGTACCACTGGCCGGGCCGGCCGTCCGGTTCGGTGACGCGGGTCCAGGCGGGCCCGCCGAACATGGCGTGCCAGTTGTTGGGCGGTGTCGCACCGTCCGGTCCGCGGCCGTCGGCGAAGTGGAAACGGGCGCGCTGCGGGCTGCCGGGGGGCGCGGCGAGCGCCTCGCGGAACCAGGGGTGCTCGCTGGAGCAGTGGTTGGGGACGATGTCCAGCAGCACCTTGACGTCGAGCCGCCGGGCGGCCCCGACCAGCAGGTCGAACTCGGCGAGGTCGCCGAAGACCGGGTCGACGTCGCGGTAGTCGGCCACGTCGTAGCCGTGGTCGTGCTGCGGCGAGGGGTAGAAGGGGCTCAGCCAGATCCCGTCCACACCCAGCTTCTTCAGGTAGGGCAGGCCCGCCCTGACCCCGGCGAGATCGCCGATGCCGTCGCCGGTGCTGTCCAGGAAGCTGCGGACGTACACCTGGTAGATCACTGCGTCGCGCCACCAGCGGTGGGTGTCGATGTGCTTGGGGCTCACCACGTCGACCTGTCTGTGCGTGCGGAGACCCGGGAGTCCCGGGCCGACGGCGTCCTCGCCGTTATGCATGCATGTTAAGTAGGTGTGTCGCGGGGGTGTCAATGAACGGGCGCAAGCTGTCCGGCAGTTGCCGTGGACCAATCACCACCCACTCGGGCATAGCGGGCACCGTTGAGACGTTCACGTTACTTAACGGGTAACTAGACATGGCGGTCCGGGCGGGAGACCCGGGAGCCGGGCGGGCGCGGGCCCCGGAGTGCGCTCCGCAGACGGCGCGGCTAGCGCGCGGAGACGGCGGCGAGTTCGCGCGCCAGCCGTCGCACCGCCGACTCGGGCGTCTGCCGCCCCGTCATCGCGTCACGCACCACCGCCTGCACGACCAGGCTCACCTGGTCGTAGCGCGGACTCTTGGGGCGCGGGGCGGCGGCGAGCACGCTCTCGCGCAGCGTGGGCAGGTACGGGAACCGCCGGACCAGTCCGGGATCGTCGTACAGCGCGGCCCGTACGGGCGGCAGGGCGCCGCGGGTGAGCACCTGGCGCTGGACCGGCTCGCTGGTGAGGTACGCGATCAGCCGCGCGGCGGAGTCGGGGTGCCGCGCGTGGGCGGCGACGGCGAGATTGGAGCCGCCGAGGACGCTGGTCCCCGGCCCGTCCGGCCCCGGCAGGGGTACGGCGCCGACCTTCCCGGCGACCGCGGAGCCCTCGGCGGACGCGGCGACGTAGGCGTAGGGCCAGTTGCGCAGGAAGAGCAGCCCGCCGTCCTGGAAGGCCTGCTTGGACTCCTCCTCCTTGTAGGTCAGCGCCTCCTGCGGGATCCAGCCGTCGCGGACCCCGCGGGCGAGGAACCCGATGCCCTCGCGGGCCGCCCGGGAGTCGACGGTGACGCGCTCGCCCTCGTCGCCCAGGATGGTGCCGCCCGCCGAGTAGACGGCCTCGGCCGCGTTGACGGTCAGGCCCTCGTAGGGCAGGAACTGGCCGGCGTAGCCGTCGAGTCCGTGCGCCGGGGCGAGGGTCTTCGCGGCCCGCTCCAGCTCGGCCCAGGTGCGCGGCGGCGCCACGCCCTCGGCGTCGAGCACGTCCGCGCGGTACAGGAGCAGCCCGGCGTTGGTCACGTACGGGACGGCGTACAGCAGGCCGTCGTAGGTCGCGGTGTCCACGACGCCCGGCAGGAAGGTGTCCAGCGGGAAGCGGTCGCGCGGCAGGGGGCGGATCCAGCCGCCGGCGGCGAACTCCGAGGTCCAGCTGACGTCGATGTTGAGGACGTCGAAGCGGCCGCGGCCG
>NZ_LIQT01000236.1 GCF_001418415.1 Streptomyces hirsutus | reverse complement strand
GACGCGAATCTTGTTCAGCACGGGAATGAACTGCGGGCTGTCCGCGGCCTGCCCGGCGGTCAGGACGAACGCCAGCGGCCGGCGCCTGCGGTCGGCGGCGAGGTGAATCTTGCTGGTCAGCCCGCCACGGGACCTTCCGAGCAGGGCTTCTTTCAGGCGGAACCGGTGTCGCCGGCGGACGCGCCGGCGTTCTTCCCGCTCCGGCCCGTTTCCGCCGCGCTGCCCGTTCTGTCCCGCCTCGGCTCCCCCTTTTGCCGGGCCTGTTCCTGCTCGGCGGCGGCTTCTTCCAGAGCCTCCATGACGTCCTCGCCGACGAGCATCCCGGCGGCGTCGTGGTGCGCGCGGACGGTCGTGGAGTCCACGCCGACCAGGGACAAGTCCGTCCTGCCCCGGCGGGCGGCCTCAGCGATCAGGCCCTCCAGCAGGGCGGTGAAGACACCGGCGTTCCGCCAGACCCGGAAGCGCCCGTAGACGGTCGGCCACGGCCCGAACTCGCCCGGCGTCTCACGCCACTGCGCGCCGGTCCTGAACCGCCAGATCATCCCCTCGAACTGCTCCCGCAGCCGCTCGGGGTACGGGCCGTACTCGCCTATCGGCAGGAACGGCTCGATCAACTTCCACTGCTCGTCGGTAAGTTGCCTGCGCGTCACGACCGTCTTCCTACCGGATCCGCCCTCCAGACGGACCCGGATCGGCGAGACTGATCACAACATCACACAGGCCCTAACGGACCCGTTGGCAGGAGGAGGCCTTGCGGACCGGGAGGCCGGCGTCCTGTTGGCACACCGGCAAACCGCTGAGCCCACGGGCTTCGGCCGCGCGCAGAGAACCAACCCCGTACACGACGTGCTGCAGCAGGTTCGTATCACCGGGCTTGGAACCGTTGCGGATTCACGGTCCCACACCCGGTGGACGGGGGCGGTTCATGTCTGGTCGTCGGTCGCTTCAGTCGCCGGGCCTGCGGCAGATGATCTTGTTCAGTTCCCGTTCCCACGCATCAGCCAGGCTCCGCCGCGAGAACGCTGCCGGGTTTCTGGCCAGAGGTTGGCTGGCACCAAGGAATGCCTCGATGTCGTCACGTTCCGCGGACAGCAGCGCTGTGCCCTCCGATGAGCGCAGGCGGACGAAGACGCGACCTTGCACCTGCGACGGCCACACCACGACATCGCCGATTCCCGACCTGGCGTGGAGGCCGTCGCTGAGCAGTTCGCGGGCGAAGATCCATTCTGTCTCTTCCTCGGCACCACAGTTGAAGACAGCCGTGACCGCGTAAGGGTCTGTGGTGCGGTAGACCAGTTCGGCAGGGAAGCGTTGCCCCGGGCCATCCTCAGTGAGATGCTGGCGCATCCAGAGCCGCGCGTGCTGCTCGAGTGCGTCGCCGTCTTTCCTCCTCCACAACCGGCGGGGTCTGCCAGCGGCTTGTGTAACGGTGTCGCGGTTGCCGTCCGTCGTGCGTCCATCCTCGGCAGAGCTGTTCTCTCTGGGCATCAGCAGGATACTTCCGGGGCGTGGTGCGTATGCGTTCAGGTCGGGCAGGGCCGGTAGTTGCTCCGGAATGTCTCGGCGATGCGTCGGGTCCAGGGCCACGGCACGATCCGCCGCCACAAGAAGGCCTGCGTGAGTTACTGGCACCTCTGGGGAGAGGGCCGGTGGTACCGGTGCGGAACGTTGGACCGCCAAGAACCCGGCGGCGGCCAGCAGACCGGCACCGTCATCGGGCGGGACGGCCACGGAAGCAGACGGGAGCCAGTGGACAGGCTGGCCTTGGTCGGCGGGCTGGTCATGGGTACGTCGCGGCAGCGCTGTAACAGCTTGCCCAAACTGCCCCGAGCACGCCGGATGCACCCATAGCACCTGCTGGCACTCAGCAAGCCCCGTCAGGTACGCGGCCATCTCCGGCTGATGCGTGTTCTCGCCTGCGGTGCAGGTCAGATGGGCGAGCCATGCTGCTGTCTCGTACGGGCTTGTCGTCTTTCCAGTGTCCCCTATGCAGGAGATCTGCCGGCAGGTGAGGAACAGCAGATCCGATGCCAGCGAAGGTCGCCCGGCTGTGCGCACAGGCAGGATGCGGGGCAGGTGAGCGGTGGGCGCGGGCCATCCGCACGCAGTACTCCACAGCAGGTCGCACACCGCCGTGGCATGCCAGCGGGGCCAGCCGTTGACGTATGCCTCAGATACCGTCCTGTCGAGGTCAGCCCTGGAGTACAGCACGGGCTTGGACCGGTACAGAACGCCGAGCCAGCGCGCCAGCACCTCCTCACGGCGTGCGGTGCCCTGAGCGCCGCCGCACAGGTGCGGCGCGGAGCCGACGGACCACCTTTCCTCGCGCAGGTCGCGCATCCGCCGGTCGACGAGCAGCGCGGGTGGCCAGGCGGGCGGTGTCCACTCGGTCACGAGCGAAACCACGGCGCGGGAGGAGCGGAACTCGCTGACCGCGCTGTCATGTTCGGGGCGGCGCAGCGAGCCGAGGGCCGCAAGGTGGTCACGATGGCGCTCTTCGACGAGCGCGCCGAGAGCTCTGGCGAGCAGGCCGGCCCCGGTGGTACGCAGGCTTTCGGTCTGCTCACGGGCCAGGGCATTGTCGTCACCGCTGTGGGCCGGGATATGGGCGTCGCCCTGCTCTTCCGCGGAGTTCCTATCGGGCACGGCGGCGGGGTCGGTGACGGCGGCGGCGTGCAGCTGCTCACGGGCCGCATCGGGGATGGCCTCGTCCATGGCCCGCACGCGGGGTGCGCGCAGGCTGGAGGCGGCCATCAGGGCGGCGAACTCGTCGTCGGCGGATGTCTCGGGCGTGGTGTTGTCCTGGTGAACACTCATCGTGCTCCCCCCTCCCCCGGCCGGGCCTGAAGGCCGCCTGCGGAAATCTTGGTGCGGACGCGGGCCAGGCGCCGCTCGAGTGCCTTGGGCGTCATACCGACCTTCGCCGCGGCCTCGGCGTGGGTGTAGCCCAGGGTGATCCAGCCGAGCGCTTCGCGCAGCTGCTCACCGGGCAGCAGCGGGCGCAGGCGGTGGATGTGGTCCCGGGTGGCGGCGGCGTGTGCGGGGTCGGTGGCGCGCTGGTCGGGAATGTCGTGCTGGGCGTAGAGGACGTCGTCGGTGTCGGCGCTGCGGTGGTCCAGTTCAGCCTGCCCGAGCTGGTGGGTCCTGTACCAGCGGATATAGACGGGGCGGAAGGCGAGGACGGCGGCGCCGACGAAGTAGGTGGTAAGGCTGGCGCCGCCGTCGGGGCTCCACTTGCCGCGTACGAGGCCGTGCTCGCGGAAGAGGGTGCTGCCCTTGACGACGGTGTCGGTGACGACCTGGGTGCGGTCCTCATAGGCCCAGGCGTCGGGCTGCATGGCGGTGGGGACGGGGCGTCCGATGCGGGCGGTGCGGTGGAAGATGTGGCCGCTGGAGCTCCAGCTGTGCAGGGTGCGCCAGCCGTAGTCCATGAGTTCGGCGATGAACTGCTGGTAGTGGGGGCCTTCGAAGCCGGAGCGGCGCAGGAACGCCAAGAGGGCGGCGTCGTGGCCGACGAGGTCGGCGGAGCGTGCCGCGTCCTCGCCGCCGCCGAGGGCGAGGAGGCTCTCCAGGGT
>NZ_LIQT01000235.1 GCF_001418415.1 Streptomyces hirsutus | reverse complement strand
CTCCACCCGGGCCCGGTCCGGACGAAAAAGCCCGAGGGCTGGGGAGGGCAGGGTCGGGAGGGTGGCACCGGGCCCTGGGGGGTCGTCCGGTCCGGGAAGGTCACCGGGACTCGGGAGGGTGATCCTTGGGCTGCTGCGGCTGCTGCGGCTGCTGCGGTTGGCCGGTCTGCGGCGGCTGCGTCGGCGGCTGCTGTACGGGCGGGCGCCCCCGGCGGGGCAGGGGGCCTGCCTCGCCGGGGAGCCGGCCCGCTTCCGCGAGCGCCCGCCGCAGCAGGAACTCGATCTGGGCGTTCGCCGAGCGCAGCTCGTCGTTCGCCCATCGCGCCAGTGCCTCGTGCACCAGCGGGTCCAGCCGCAGCAGCACCTGCTTGCGCTGCTGCTGCGGCCTGCGCCGAGGGGTCTCCTCGGGGCCGGACGGGGCGGTCACTGGTAGAGGGTCCCGGTGTTGAGGACCGGCTGCGCGGCGCGGTCACCGCACAGGACCACCATCAGGTTGGACACCATCGCGGCCTTGCGCTCGGAGTCCAGCTCCACGATGCCCTGCTCGGCGATCCGGGCCAGTGCCGTCTCGACCATGCCCACGGCGCCCTCCACGATCAGCTGCCGGGCCGCCACGACCGCGCCCGCCTGCTGCCGCTGGAGCATCGCGGAGGCGATCTCGGGGGCGTAGGCGAGGTGGGTGAAGCGGGACTCGATGATCTCGACACCGGCCGCGTCCACCCGTGCGCGCAGCTCGACCGCGAGCTTCTCGGTGATCTCCTCGGCGTTGCCGCGCAGCGAGAGGCCGTCCTCCTCGTGGGCGTCGTACGGGTACTCGATGGCGATGTGCCGGACGGCGGCCTCGGTCTGGGTGGAGACGAACTCGATGTAGTCGTCCACCTCGAAGGTGGCCTGCGCGGTGTCCGCCACCCGCCACACCACGACCGAGGCCAGCTCGATCGGGTTGCCGTAGGCGTCGTTCACCTTGAGGACCGCGGTCTCGTGGTTGCGTACCCGGGTCGAGATCTTGGTGCGCGAGGTGAAGGGGTTCACCCAGCGCAGGCCGTCCTGCCGGATCGTGCCCCGGTAGCGCCCGAAGAGCTGGACCACCCGCGCCTCGCCCGGCGCCACCATGTTCAGTCCGCACATGGCGAGGAACGCGGCCAGGGCGATCAGGATGCCGAAGACGATCAGCAGTGCCTTGGCACCGGTCCCGGCGACGGACGTGGCGCCGACCACCAGTCCGATGCCGAGCAGCAGTCCGGCCAGGCCGAGCGTCAGGGCGAGCCCGCCGCCGATGCTGTGCGCCGGCGTCTCCCGTACGCGCGGGGCCGGCATCTCGGGTACGTCGGCCGTGGCCGGTGCGGCCTTCGTGGCGTGTGTGGTCATGGGTGATCCCCCGTCTCTCGGGGCGCTGCCGTGCGAGCTGCGCGCCGCTAGCGCCTGTCTATCTAAGTGATATCACTTTAGCGGTTCGCGGCAACCATGAACAGGTTTCGCACGTCGGTTCTGGTGAGGTGGATGGCGGTTCCGGTGGGACGGGTGCTGATTGTCACGTCCGTAAAGGCCGGATCGACAGCTGTTTGTCATAGCTTCCGGTGTTAGCTTGCGGAGTTGACCTGATCGGCGAACCCGTGTGCTTCGTCGGCACACACGAGCGAAGCGGAGCAGAGCGGACCCATGGGACGAGCGGAAGAACGACGCGCACGACAGCGCGGTGGGCACCGTGCGGCTTCCGGGAGCCGTTCGTCGGGCGGGAACGGTCAGGGCCGGATACGCCGCCTCTTCACCTGGAAGAAGATCCTCGGCACGGCCTTCGGGCTCTGCCTGCTCGGCATGGGCACCTTCATCGTGCTGTACATGGTGATCGACATCCCCGAGGGGAACGCCGACGCCCAGCAGCAGAGCAACGTCTACAAGTACAGCGACGGCTCGATCATGGCCCGCGACGGCGAGGTCAACCGTGAGGTCGTCAACCTGGCGCGGGTTCCCAAGCCGGTCCAGCGGGCGTTCGTCGCCGCCGAGAACAAGACGTTCTACAAGGACGCCGGCGTCGATCTCAAGGGCACGGCGCGCGGTCTGCTCAACACCGCTTCCGGCAAGGGCGCGCAGGGCGGTTCGACGATCACCCAGCAGTACGTGAAGAACTACTACCTGACCCAGGAGCAGACGGTCTCGCGCAAGCTCAAGGAGCTCGTCATCTCCCTGAAGCTGGACCGGGAGAAGTCCAAGGACTACATCCTCGCCGGCTACATGAACACCAGCTACTACGGCCGCGGTGCCTACGGCGTCCAGGCCGCCGCCCAGGCCTACTACCGCGTCGACGCCGAGGACCTCACCGTCGAGCGGGGCGCCTATCTCGCCGCGCTCCTGCAGGCACCGAGCCAGTACGACTGGGCGGTGGCCTCGGACACCAGCAAGAAGCTCGTCAAGAACCGCTGGAACTACGTCCTCGACAACATGGTCGAGCAGAAGTGGCTGGACGCCGCCGAGCGGTCCGGCATGAAGTTCCCGGTGCCGAAGGACCCCAGGGGCAACCCCGGCCAGGCCGGCCAGGTCGGTTACCTCGTGACGGAGGCCAACGCCGCGCTGAAGCGCCGGCTGGTCGACGAGGGCACCGCCGCGGACGCCAAGGAGGCCGACGCCCTGGTCGACCTCGGCGGCTGGACCATCACCCTCAACATCGACAAGAAGAAGCAGAAGGCGCTGGAGGGGGCCGTCAAGAGCCGGCTCACCAGCAAGCTGGACCCCAAGGAGCGCGAGGTCGACGCCGACATCCAGGCCGGCGCCGTCTCCGTGGCCCCGAAGACCGGCGCGGTCGTGGCCATGTACGGCGGCGTGGACTACCTCAAGCACTTCACGAACAACGCCACCCGCCCCGACTACCAGCCCGCCTCCACCTTCAAGCCGGTGATCCTGGCGGCCGCCGTCGAGGAACAGGCCGAGACGCAGGACGGTCAGCCGATCGCGGCCAACACCGTCTACGACGGCACCAGCAAGCGCCCGGTCATGGAGAACGGCGCCGAGGTCGGCTTCTCCCCGGAGAACCAGGGCGACGTGGACCACGGCGACATCACCGTCCAGACGGCGATGAACAAGTCCGTCAACTCCGTCTTCGCGCAGATGGGCGTCGACGTCGGCATGCCGAAGGTGATGGAGACCGCGGGCAAGCTCGGCATGGACGTCGAGGACCTGGAGGCGGTGCCCGCCCAGACCCTGGGCTCCATGGGCGCGAGCCCGATGGACATGGCCGCCGTCTACGCCACCCTCGACAACCACGGCAAGCGGACCACCCCGACGATCCTCAAGTCGGCCGAGCACCTCAACCGCACCGTCACCATCCCGGACGCCGTCGGCGAACAGGTCATCAGCCGCGAGGCCGCCGACACGGTGACCTCGATCCTGACCGGCGTGGTCGACGACGGCACCGCCCGCACGGCGGTCCGGGACAACCCGCTGCGCGACGGCCAGCAGGTCGCCGGCAAGACGGGCACCTCCGACAACAACAAGTCGGCCTGGTTCGCCGGCTACACCCCCGACCTGGTCACGACCGTCGGCCTGTTCGGCGAGGACGACAAACCCCCGCACCCGCAGGTCGAGATGTACGGCGCGGGCGGCGAGACCCGCGTCAACGGCGGTGGCTTCCCGGCGCAGATCTGGGCCGCGTACACCTTCGGCGTGATGGAGAAGACCAGCAAGTTCGACCTGGAGACCGACCAGGGCGCGGCCGTCACACCGCCCCCGTCCTCGTCGGCACCCGCGTCGCCGTCGGAGTCACCGACCGAGGAGCCGACGACCGAGGAACCGACCACACAGGCTCCGACCACCAAGGAACCGACCGAGGAACCGACGACGACCGAGCCCACCACCGAGGAACCGACGACCACCCCGCCGACGGGCCCGACCTTCACCCCGCCCACCATCGAGGTCCCGCCCGACCCGGACGAGACGGGGGACGAGGAGCGGCAGAAGCAGTAGCGGGGGAGCGGACGAGGTGAGGGGCGCCCGGTGACAGGACCGGGCGCCCCTCATGCCGTCGGCATCCTTCGGGCGCCGTGGCTCAGGCGCCGTGGTTCAGTTCCCGTGGTTCAGCTCGAACCACACCACCTTGCCCGTGCTCAGCCGGGTCGCGCCCCAGCGCCGGGCCAGCCGGTTGACCAGGTACAGCCCGCGGCCTCCCTCGTCCGTGGCGCGGGCCTGGCGGAGCCGGGGGAGCTGGGGCACGTCGTCACCGACCTCGCAGCGCAGGACGTCCGTGCGCAGCAGCCGCAGGGTGACCGGGCGGGAGGCGTACCGGACCGCGTTGGTGACCACCTCGCTGACCAGCAGCTCCACCGAGTCGGTCAGCTCCTCCATGCCCCATCGGGACAGCGCCTTGCGGGCCAGCCGGCGGGCCCGGCCGGGAGCGGCGTCCTCCGGCTCGAGGAACCAGTACGCCACGTCGTTCGGCGCGATCCCGTCGAAGCGGGCGGCGAGCAGCGCGATGTCGTCGTCCCGGTCGCCCGGACCGAGCATGTCGAGCACCTCGTCGCAGAGCGCCTCCAGCGGCGGCGGATGGTCCGGGCCGGTCAGCTGCGCGGTCGCGGCGAGCTTGTCGCGCAGCTGGTCGATGCCGGTCCACACGTCCCGCAGCCGGGACTCGACCAGGCCGTCCGTGTAGAGCAGCAGCGTCGCCCCGGCGGGCGCGTCCAGCTCGACTGCCTCGAAGTCCACACCGCCGACGCCGATCGGGGCGCCCGCGGGTACCCGCAGCACCTCGGCCCGCCCGCCCAGATGCAGCAGAATGGGCGGCGGATGACCGGCGTTGGCGATGGTGATGCGGTGCGCGACCGGGTCGTACACCGCGTACAGGCAGGTCGCCATCCGGTCCGCGCCGAGCCGCTGCGCCTGCTCGTCCAGGTGGTGCAGCACCTCCTGCGGCGGCAGGTCGAGCCCGGCCAGGGTCTGGGCGGTGGTGCGCAGTTGGCCCATGATCGCGGCGGAGGTCATGGAATGGCCCATGACGTCGCCGACGACCAGCGCGACCCTGCTGCCGGGCAGCGGGATGGCGTCGTACCAGTCGCCGCCCACGCGCGCGGTCTCGGCGGCCGGCAGATAGCGGGAGGCCAGCCGCACGCCGGTGCAGCGCGGCAGGTTCTCCGGCAGCATGGTCCGCTGCAACTCGTCCGCGATGTACGCCTCCCGCCCGTACAGCACCGCCTTGTCGATGCCGAGGGCGCTGTGCGTGGCGAGCTGGGCGGCGACCAGCAGGTCGTCGGCCTCGAAGGCGATGCGCTCGGGGCCGCGCAGGAACAGGGCCGCGCCGATCACCCGGCGCCGGCCGCGCAGCGGCGCGAGGATCGCCCGCTGACCGTCGGGGACGGCCGCCTCGGCTTCCTCGCCGAGGAGTTCGGGCAGCGCGGCGCGCGCGGCGGGCGCGTCCGTGAACACCGGCCGTACGCCGCGCAGCACTTCGGCGAGCGCGCTGCCGGGCCGCACCGTGCACCGCTCCGAGCCGATGGAGTCCAGCTCGGAGCGCGCGGGCGCGGCGGCCGGCACGAAACCGCCCTCGGTGTCGCGCTCGGCCGGGATCCGGTCGCTGCGCCGCAACCGCAGCACCAGCGGGCCGGTGGGCCGCTCGTCACCGACCGGCAGCGGTTCGCGCAGATAGACCAGGATGGTGTCGGCGAAGGTGGGCACGGTGGCCCGGCACAGGCCCATCACGATCTCTTCGAGATCGATGCCGCGGGCGATCCTCCGGGTCGCGGCGCCGACGAACCTCAGCCGGTCCCCGTCCCGCCGCATCGGGGTGGGCTTCCCGGGCGGGGTGATCTGACCGGTGCGGCGCTCGAGGCCGTCGGTGACGGGCGCGGAGCTGTCCTGGGGCGCCGGTTCCCGGGACCCGCGGTCCTGGTCCCCCCGCTTCTGGCCCTCTTGCTCCTCGGGCGCACCGCGGGGGGCCGGAGGAGCCGCTGGCGGGTGGTCCGCTGCCGGGTGGTCGTGCACGTCGGGTTTCTGTCCTCCGGCCGGCTGAAGCGGTATGCCCTCGGACGCGGGCCGAGGTCGATGGGTGTCGGGTCCGGATTCCTGCCCGGCGTGCGGCTGGGAGTGCTCGGCGTCGGGCCCGGCCGGACCCGACGCCGAGGACGCAGCCGAAGCCGGAGACGCGGGCACGGACGACGGCGGCGATGACGACGACGATGACGACGATGTCGAGCCGGGCCCGTGTGCCGGTGCCGAGGCAGGCAGGAACGCCCCGTGGGCATCCGCGGGGGTGGCGCCCGGATCCGGGCGCTCGTAGGAGGTCGGCTGCTCCGTCACGTGTGTCGAGTCCATCCGTCCGGGGCCACGGCCCGTTCCTCACATTCCCGCCTGCCCCGTGAACGTGAGGCCGGGGACGCACACCGTGCACACCGTACGTCCCGCCGGAACTCCGATACCCGCAATGCACGTCCCCGGAACGGAATCCCCGCGTGGTGAGCGCTCGTTCCTGCGCCGCCTGCCGACCGTCCCCGGCCCGCACCGGTAGTGCCGTACCCCTCGCTCACGTCCTGCCGCCCCTCGGTGACGTTCGGTCAAGCCCAGCGCGCGATCCGGGAGTTGCTGTCGCCCGGTGCCTTGCGGAGGACGATCCTACGTTTCCTGACCCAGGGTGCATCAAGAGTCTCATGACGACAGATGCGCGGGCGTGCGGTCCCAGTCCGGTGGCAGTGAAGGTACCGCCCAGGACGGATCCGGGCGCCAGTTCTGCCAGTCGTCCGAGAACGGGGCTCCCCACCGGGAGATCACGGCCAGCGCCTTCCGGCCCGCTTCCCGCACCCGGCGGGCCAGCGCGGTGTCCACCAGACCGTCCCGCTGGGCCTGCGCGAACTCGTCCTCGTCCCGCCAGTGCCAACTGCGGTCCGGGTGTACGGAGATGTCCAGAAAATGATCCTCGGAGTCCACTCCACCGGCCCAACGGGCCAGCGGCTCCTCCAGGTTCACGTACCAGTTCTTGAACCGCCAGTCCTGGTCCCAGAACAGCCACACCGACCAGGGCTCACCGGGCCGGGCCAGCTTCAGCACACCGGTCCCGGTCCAGCGGCCGCGCTGGACCGTACGGGGCTTGATGTACCGGGTCCGGAGGGGCTCCTGGTGCACGGGAGTGCCGTCGGCGAGCACCGGCCTCACACACTCGGTGCCGGGCGCCATCCACACGGCGAGCAACTCCGGATCGTCGCGTACGACCGTGACGGGGCGCGCGATGTGGAAGCGCGCGCCGCCGTTCTCCCGGTAGCGCCACAGCACTTGCGTCCCGGGCGCCCAGCGGCCGTCCGGACCGCCCGCCGTCCCC
>NZ_LIQT01000234.1 GCF_001418415.1 Streptomyces hirsutus | reverse complement strand
CGCTGGCCCGCTTTCGCCGCCTCACGGGGGCGGGTCGGCGGCGAAAGCGGGCCAGCGCAGCCCTTCCGCCGTTTCGCCGCCGAGGACCACATCGAGTCCGCCGCCCAGCGGATCCGCGTCCACCAGGAGAGTGCGCAGCCCCTCGCGCGCCGAAGTGACGGCGAGCGCGCACGCGAGCGTGGAGGCTCCGGCCCCGCCCCGGCCGCCGAGGACACCGACGGTCAGGGCCGGCCGGCCGACGCCCTCGACCACATCGGCGATGCGGTCGACCAGCCACTGCTCGCCGTCGGGCAGCATCAGCACATGGTCGGCGCCGATCTCGACGGCCCGGCGCCAGACCCCGGAGTCGTCCTGGTCACGGCCGACCAGCACCACTCCGCGACGCCGCGTGGCACCGCGCACCCGCCGCGCGGCGTCGTCACCGACGAGGACGAGCGGTGCGGCCTCCCAGCTGCCCCGCCGTTCCGGCACCCCGTGATGGACCTCCGGGGTGGCACCGGCCGCCGCGCACAGGCGCAGCAGGTCGTCGAGGAGCCCGGCGTCCTCGGTGACGATCAGCGGTCCGCCCTGCCTGCCTCCTCCGGCGGCGGGCGGCGGGTCGTGCGTGACGGTTCCTGCCATTTCCTTCCCCCTTCGCTGCATCTCGCGATGCTTCTGCGGCCCCGCGATTCCCCAACGTGTGAGAACCGGCAAGCGGCCTCGATATGAACGGCCGGCGGAAACCGGTCGTACGCGACTCGGCAAACGGAACGAGCGGTGAACTCGCCGCGGGCGGTACGCGTTGGAATCACGGTGCAGCGATCCGGGAAATCGTGTGGATCTTGGTCAAAAACTGTGGACAGGTTGACGCTTGTGAATATCGCCGTCCCCCATACCGGTGAGCCCTGAGCGACCCATGCGCGAATCCCGCAGAGCATCCTTGCGAACACAAAGAGTCACGGATCATGCGCATGACAAAACAACCGGGACCTGGCCGACGAGCGGCGTCCCGGTTGCGTCGAGGAGAAGGAAAATTCACCCGGACATGCGACGACCCCCGCCGGGGGGGAGAGCGGGGGTCGTCCCCACGGCCGACTCGGGGGGGGAGGAGCCGGACCGGGTTAGCACGGTCGCGAACGATCCGTGACTTCCATGGTGTACCCGAGAGCCCTCTTAGGCAAACCCACGCGCCACACCTTACGCCGAATGGGCTGCACCTATGCTCAGGGCGTGGAAAACCACTCACTGCCCCGCACAGCGGCCTTCTTCGATCTGGACAAGACGGTCATTGCGAAGTCGAGCACGCTCACGTTCAGCAAGTCGTTCTACCAAGGCGGCCTGATCAACCGCAGGGCAGTCCTGCGTACCGCATACGCCCAGTTCGTCTTCCTGGCCGGCGGCGCCGACCACGACCAGATGGAGCGGATGCGCAAGTACCTGTCCGCACTGTGCCGCGGCTGGAACGTCCAGCAGGTCAAGGAGATCGTCGCCGAGACCCTGCACGACCTGATCGACCCGATCATCTACGACGAGGCCGCCACCCTCATCGAGCAGCACCACACCGCCGGCCGGGACGTGGTGATCGTGTCCACCTCGGGCGCCGAGGTGGTCGAGCCGATCGGCGAGCTGCTCGGCGCGGACCGGGTCGTCGCCACCCGCATGGTCGTGGGCGACGACGGGTGCTTCACCGGAGAGGTGGAGTACTACGCGTACGGCCCGACGAAGGCCGAGGCGGTCAGGGAGCTGGCCGAGTCGGAGGGCTACGACCTCGCCCGCTGCTACGCCTACAGCGACTCGATGACCGATCTGCCGATGCTGGGGTCCGTGGGCCACCCGCACGCCGTGAACCCGGATCGGGCGCTGCGCCGCGAAGCCGTCACGCGCGAGTGGCCGATCCTGGACTTCCACCGGCCCGTCCGGCTCAAGCAGCGCCTCCCCGCGCTCTCCGTCCCGCCCCGCCCGGCCTTGGCGGTGGCCGCCGCCATAGGAGCCGCCGCAGCCACCGCGGGCCTGGTCTGGTACACCAGCCGGCGCCGTACGACGGTGGCCTGACCGGCCACCGCGAAGGCGCACCGGCCAGGCCGGTTTCCGGCCGGCGAACCGGCGTCCGATTAGTATGCCTTTGAACATAAAAGTAAAGAAGCAGGCCCCCCACTTCCGCTTGCTTGGAACCTGGAGTACAAAGGACTCAACGGCCCGCGAGACCAAGGGCATCCGAGAGGATCACCTTTACAACGCATTTGGCCCCACGGACCGAGCATGGACACAGGGCACCCACGCGACGTCGACCCGTCGATTACGGGCCAGCCGCACCAGGAACGGGCAAAGTTCCCGGCCTGATGGGCATATATCGAGGACGCTTGGTAACCAGGTGGACATGCCAGCGGCGGTACGAGAATTCGTACCGCCGCATCACTGCGCGGCTGACGGCGCAAACGTCTCTCAAGCGCTTTACTGCTTCACCGCCTTCACCGCCGTTCACCGCCTTTACCGCCTTCGCCTCTTCGCTCCCCGCGCAGGCCGGTCGCCCCGCGCGCGTTACGCCGCCCCGCGCTGCAGCGCCTCGCACACCGCCATGGACTCCCGCGCCCCCAGCTCGACCGCCCGTCCGCAGTGGACGATCCAGGCGGCCACGCCCTCGGGGGTGCCGGAGACATAGCCCTCCAGAGCCGTCAGATAGGCCTCCCGGCCCAGTTCGGCGTGGCCGACCTCGGCCGGGCAGACCGACTTCGGGTCCAGCCCGCTGCCGACCAGCACGATGCGCTCGGCCGTACGCGCGAGAAGGCCGTTGCAGGAGGTGAAGGGGCGCAGCGCGAGCAGCTCGCCGTGCACGACGGCGGCCGTGACCAGCGCCGAAACGGAACCGCCCCCGATGACCAGTTCGGCCAGGCCCTCCAGCCTGCCGTGCGCCTCCGCCGCGCCGGGCAGTGGAAGGCCGATCAAGGGCTCGTCGACCGGCTCGCCCTCCTTGCGGGGCCGCCCGACCTGGTCGGCGTGGCCGGCCGCCGCCACCAGGTGCAGCCGGGCGAGCACTCTCAGCGGCGACTGCCGCCAGATGGTCAGCAGCTGCCCCGCCTCGGCGGACAGCCGCAGCGCGGCGCCCATCGTGCGTGCCTCGTCGTCGGTGCCGAAGTCGCTGCGCCTGCGCACCTCCTCCAGCGCCCAGTCCGCGCCGGACAGCGCTGCCGAGCCGCGGGCGCCGCGCAGCGCCGCCTCGGAGGTGATCTCGTTGCTGCGCCGCCGCATGACCCGGTGTCCGTAGACCCGGTCCACAGCCTTGCGCACGGATTCCACGGAGTCGGCCACACCGGGCAGCGAGCCCAGGGCCGCAAGGGGGTCTCCCCCGCTCGAGCTCTTCCGAGAGCTCGGGGGAGGGTCGGCGGTCGCTCCTGTCGTACTCATGAGTACGACATTACGCACCCGGGGCGCCCGCCCCGCGAGGGAGTGGTCTTCTTCACGCCGGGCCGCCGGTCGAAGCCGCGCCGAAGCCGCGCCGAAGCCGCGCCGAAGGCCGCCGCTCACCCCTTCGCCGCGGGCGCCCCGGGCACACCCCTGGGGGCCGGAGCAGGCGCGGCGGGCAGGAAGGACTTCCAGCCCTGCTTCGGGCTCTCGCCCACGTTCAGGGTGCGCAGCTTCTCCAGGGTCTGCGGATCCTGGGCGTCCAGCCAGTCCGCGAGCTGCCGGAAGGAGACGCAGCGGACGTCGGGTTTGGTGCACACCGCCTCGACGGTCTCCTCGACGGCGCGCATGTAGGCGCCGCCGTTCCAGGACTCGAAGTGGTTGCCGATGATCAGGGGCGCCCGGTTGCCGTCGTAGGCCCGCCGGAAGCCCGCGAGCAGGCCGTCCCGCATCTGGTCGCCCCACAGTTCGTGCTTCGCGGGGTCGCCCTGGGTGGTGGTGCCGGACTGGTTGACCATGAAGTTGTAGTCCATGGTGAGCTGCTCGAAGGAGTGCCCGGGGAACGGCACCAGCTGCAGCGACAGATCCCACAAGCCCTGCTTCTTCTTCGGCCACACCTGGTTGTTGACGCCACTGGTGTCGTAGCGGAAGCCCAGTTCGCTCGCGGCCTTCATGAAGTTCTCCTGGCCCTCCAGGCAGGGGGTGCGGGCCCCGATGAGCTCTTTGTCGTAGTCGAAGGGCAGCGGCGCCTCGTTCTTCATGCCGGTGTGCGTCTTCCAGGCCTTCACGAACCACTTGGCCTGGGCGATCTCGTCCTTCCACTCCGCCACCGACCACTCGCCGACCCCGCCGTCGGCGCCGCAGAAGTGGCCGTTGAAGTGGGTGCCGATCTCGTTGCCCTCCAGCCACGCGAGGCGCAGCTGCTCCACGGTGGCGGCGATGCCCTCCGCGTCGTTGAAGCCGATGTCGGAACGGCCCGGCGAGTGCTGCGGCGGGCGGTACAGGTCCCGCTTCTCCTCCGGGAGCATGTACACGCCGCTCAGGAAGTACGTCATGGTCGCGTCGTTCTTCTTGGCGACCTCGCGGAAGTGCGAGAAGAGCTTCTGGCTGTCCTCACCCGCGCCGTCCCAGGAGAAGACGACGAACTGCGGCGGGGCCTGACCCGGTTCCAGCGGCACCGGCCGGGAGGGCTGGTGGGGCTGCTTGCCGGTGAAGGAGGTGGAGCCGTCGCCGATCGGCCGGGCGGTCTTCGTCGGCTCGGGTTTCCCGGAGCGGTCACCACCCGTGGAGTCACCGCCCTTGGAACCGCCCGTACGCCCCGGGCCCGTGTCGCCGCCGCAGCCGGCCAACGAGACGGCCGCGGCGGCTCCTGCGCCGAGTCCGAGCATTCCCCTGCGGGTGAGCGCACGCATGACATCCCCGATCGTCACGTCCTCCGGTGTTCACTCCTTCAGAGGACGTGACGGGAACAAAAGTTCCTCACCCCGTGCGAAGGTTCCGCAACGAACGTCACGAAAGCGTGCCGGGCCGTCAGGTGCGCGGCCCGCTCGGGGGCCGCGCCGGGGCTAGGCCCCGAAGGCCTTGCCCTGGGGGGCGCCCTTGCCCTTCACCGGCTTGGCGCCGGCGAGGAGATGGGCGGGGACGAGATCGCGGGCCGGCTCGCTGTAGCCGACGGAAACGATTTTGTCGCCCAGGTAGGTGAAGGTGGTCAGCGAGGCGAGGGTGCACTGCCGCTTGCGCGGGTCGTGCCACAGCCGCCGCTTCTCGACGTAGGACCGCACGATCCAGATCGGCAGCTGATGGCTGACCAGCACCGCCTCGTGACCGCGCGCCGCGTCCTTGGCCGCGTCGAGCGCGCCCATCATGCGGACGACCTGCTCGACGTACGGCTCGCCCCAGGACGGCTTGAACGGGTTGACGAGGTGCTTCCAGTTCTCGGGCCGGCGCAGCGCGCCGTCGCCGACGCCGAAGGTCTTGCCCTGGAAGACGTTCTCGGCCTCGAGGAGCCGGTCGTCGGTGGCGATGTCCAGGCCGTGCGGCTTGGCGATGGGCTGGGCCGTCTCCTGGGCCCGCTCCAGCGAGGAGGCGCCGACGTGGACGATGTCGCGGGAGGCGAGGTGCTCGCCGACCCGGTCGGCCATCCGCCGGCCCAGCTCGGAGAGCTGGTAGCCGGGGAGGCGGCCGTAGAGGACGCCCTCCGGGTTGTGGACCTCGCCGTGCCGCATGAGGTGGACGACGGTGAGGTCCCCGTTCCCCGTGCTCCCCGTGCTGGTACCCGTGTTCTTGTCCGTGCTCTCGCTCATGCCGTCGCCTCCGCTGCCGCTCGGGCCGCCGCGGGGAGGGCGTCGGCGATCCGCTGGACGGCCCGGTCGTCGTGCGCGGTGGACACGAACCAGGACTCGAAGGACGAGGGCGGCAGGTAGACGCCGTTCTCGAGGAGGGAGTGGAAGAAGGCGGTGTAGCGGAACGACTCCTGCGTCCTGGCGTCCTCGTAGTTCTTCACCGGCCGGTCGGTGAAGAAGACGGAGAACATGTTGGAGGCGTTCTGCAGCGTGTGCGCGACGCCCTCCTTGGTGAGCGCCTCGGTGACGAGGGAGCGGATCCGCTCCGAGACGGCGTCGACCTTCTCGTAGGCGGCGTCGTCGAGCAGCCGCAGCTGGGCGAGCCCGGCGGCGGTGGCGACGGGGTTCCCGGAGAGCGTGCCGGCCTGGTAGACGGGTCCGGCGGGGGCGAGGTGGGCCATGACGTCGGCCCGCCCGCCGAAGGCCGCGGCCGGGAAGCCACCGCCCATCACCTTGCCGAAGGTCATCAGGTCGGGCCGTACGCCGTCGACGCCGAACCATCCGGCGCGGCTGGTACGGAACCCGGTCATGACCTCGTCGGAGATGTACAGCGCGCCGTTCGCGGCGCAGACGTCCTTGAGCCCCTGGTTGAACCCGGGCAGCGGCGGGACGACGCCCATGTTGCCCGGGGACGCCTCGGTGATCACGCAGGCGATCTCTCCGGGGTGCGCGGCGAAGGCGGCGCGTACGGCGTCGAGGTCGTTGTAGGGCAGGACGATCGTGTCGCCGGCCTGGGCACCGGTGACACCGGGGGTGTCCGGCAGGGCGAAGGTGGCGACGCCCGACCCGGCGGCGGCCAGCAGCGCGTCGACGTGGCCGTGGTAGCACCCGGCGAACTTGATCACCTTGGCGCGCTGCGTGAAGCCGCGGGCGAGCCGGATGGCCGACATGGTGGCCTCGGTACCGCTGGACACCAGCCGGACCTGCTCCAGCGGCTCGATCCGGGCGACCATCTCCTCGGCGAGCGCGACCTCGCCCTCACCGGGCGTTCCGAAGGAGGTGCCGCGCGCGACGGCGTCCTGCACGGCGGCGATCACCTCGGGGTGCGCGTGCCCGAGGATCATCGGCCCCCAGGAGCAGACGAGGTCGACGTACTCCCGTCCGTCGGCGTCGGTCAGGTACGGACCGGTGCCGGACACCATGAACCGGGGCGTGCCGCCGACGGCCCGGAAGGCACGCACCGGTGAATTCACGCCACCGGGGGTGACGGCCGCGGCACGATCGAACAGCGTCTGCGAGGCTTGGGCTTCGTACGGGTAGGGCAGTTCGCTCATGACCTGCGACTTCTCCGGCATCTCCGACATCTCGGACTCGGGCTGCGAGTGACCTGTTCAGGGTAGGCCAGGCGCGGACGGGGAGCCGGAGCCCGGCTCCTGCCGAGGCCCGGAGTGGGGGCCGCACCCCCGCCCGAAGCCCTCCGCGGGGCCGGGTGAGTAATCCGGCCCCACCTGCCCGTACCACCCTTTCGTACAACCATTTCGTACGCGTGTTTCGTACGGCCGCCCCCGCGGCCGTTCACGGACGCGGGTATTCGGTCCCCCACAAGGGCATCCGGTCCCGATTCGCCCGTGATCTGCGAAACTGGCGTGGGAGTGCACACAGCTCACCCGGCCCGGGGCGGCCGGGCGCTGAGAAGGACCCGCGGGCAGATGCAGCACCGCACGTTTCGGCGGGCGGCCGTGGGGGAGGTCACTGACACGATGATCGGGTTGCGCGGCGGGGCCACGCGGCCTAGAAAAGCAGTCGGGTGGAGATATGCATCGCGGTGGCGGACTGGGCGAGGGGACTGACGACCTCGGTCCTCGACGTTCCCGGCGGGGAAGGCACCGGCGCGAGGCGGAAGAGGCGGACGAGGCCCGTCGGGCACACGGTGCTCCGGGCGAGGCCGAGCCGATCGACCCGTCGAGCGCGGGAAGCAGGAATGGTGGTCGAGTGGGGGTGACCTACAAGTACTTCGGCGCGCCGGACGGCGCCACCGCCGCCCGCGTCCCGATCTCGATGCGCCCCGAGGAGCTCGGCGGCGACGAGCTCGGCATGGGCGGCATGTTCACCAAGATCAAGCCGGAGACGATGGCCGCCATGGTCCTCACCGGCATAGAGGGCGTCCCCCTGCACAAGGTGCCGCCGCTGGAACTGGTCGTCCTGCACCCCGACTACGCGGTCGTGAAGCTCCCCATGACGGCCGTCGACCGCCTCCGCGACATAGGCGAGGAGACGGTGGGCGCGGCCGCCTTCATCTGGTCCACGGTCCCCGACCGCGGCGGCCCCAGCGACGCGTTCAACGTCTACCAACTGCTCCACGAGTGGCAGGACTTCTCGCACCGGCTGCATGAGGCGGGGCACCAGCCGTACTGCCTGGTGTGGCCCTGAGCCGGGGTTTCACTGAGAGCGGGCGGGGTCTTCGGGCCTCGCCCTTTTCAGTGCGGGAGAGGGACCGTCAGGCCGCCAGGGCTCATTGAGGGCACATCGGTTTCTCCGGGGTCACTGGTGCGCCCAGGGTGCCGGAGGGTCTTCGGCGGCGTCGTCGATCGCCTTGCGGGTCCGGGTCCCGCTGGATGACAGCAGGTGCGTTCGGGTCCGCAGCGTGAAGCCCGGGCCCGAGTGGCCGAGGCGCCCGAAGAGCGCCTCGGTACCCTCCCCCGCGTCCAGAAACGCGGAGGCGCCGGCGGCGCCGGCGGCGCCGGCGGCCGGAGGGTGTACACACCGTCGTCCGGCGCCGACTGGAGGCGCCTCGCCCCGCGTTCACGCGGAGGGATCACACCGGCGGCGGCCGGGGCGGACTCCCGGGCGCCCTCGTCGAAGACGCCGTGACCGCAGGCCCGGCCCTTCTCGTCGACGAAGAGCGGGCGGAAGGCCTTCGGCTCACCGTCGGGCTCGGGCCGGCGTGATCTCGGCGGCGGGAACTCCTTCACGAGTGCCTCGAGGGCGGCGGCCGGTCGGTCCGGCGGAGGAACTGACCGGACCCTGCCGCCCTCAGGCAGGACGGACACGGGCTCCGCACCGACGAGCCGTACCTGACGGTGCCGTATCCAGCCGCCCCTGAAGTCGATGCCCTCGACGGCGGCGAAGCCGAACACCTCGACGGGGCGCGCGACGCACTGCGGCGGGACGGCCTGACGGACTGCCAAGAGAGCCGGACCGGGCAGCCGCCTCCTCGAGCACCCCCCGGCCGCACGTGCACCCGAGCGGCACGGCGCCCCACCC
>NZ_LIQT01000233.1 GCF_001418415.1 Streptomyces hirsutus | reverse complement strand
GGGTGGGTGAGTGGGTGAGTGGGTGCGGTACCCACTCGCGCGGGTCCGGTCAGACGTGCCCGAAGAACAGGCTGCCGGGTGCGTCGGGGTCGTTCGAGAGGAAGTGCTCGCGCACCGCGCGGATGAACTCGTGGCGCGAGATCGCGCCGTCCCCGTCGGTGTCCAGCTTGGCGAACATGTCCATCGCGTCGGGCGCGTCGCTCCGCCACACGTCCCTCAGGAAGCGGGTGAACTCGTCCTTGCTGATCTCGTTGTCGCCGTTGACGTCGATGACGTCGAAGATCGCGTGGCCACCCCCCTCGGTCACGTTGAGCCGGCTGGTGTCGACGACCGCGAGGCGGTTGGCCGTGATGAACTCGTCCTTCGTGAGCCGGTCCGCGTCCACGCCCGCGTGCCGCAGCAGCTCCAGCCAGTAGATCTGGCAGAAGGTCTGGAGCGCCCGGGCCCGACGGTCGTCCTTGCCGAGCCGGTAAGCCTGGATGTAGCGGTCGGCGAGCTTCTGGTAGTCCGTCCAGTCCACGTAGCCGTCATGGTTGGCGTCCATGGTTTCGAACGTTCGCTCGAGCTTGATGGTGATGACGTCCTGCGTCGCAGTTGCCATCTATCCTCCTTTGGGATGAAGGGGGGAATCCCAGGACCAACCATGACCAGAGCGGACGAGGAGCACAATCCGACAGGGGTCGCCGATCGACTTGTTCACCTCATCGGCCGCTCCGCCCCCCTCACGGAGTACGTCCGGCGGGACTCCGCGGCTCGGGCCGAGTGCAGCCGGCCGTGAACCGGCCGACACGATCGACCTCCGGGCAGGACGCCGGCGCGCGTTCGTACCGGACCTTTCCGCCGGCGCCCTCTACTGTGGGGCACGGCCGGAATCGGCCATGGCCGGACAAATCCGATGCTTCCCCCCTGCAGCGGGAGCACCGCGAAACGGCTCACCGACGGGTCGCGGAGCGCGCTCCCGCCCACCTTCCAGCCCTGCCCCCGGAGGAAGCACGTGTCGAAATCGTCGGGTCCGATGCCACCCGCAGGCCGCGCCGTGGTCATCACCGGAACCTCCACGGGCCTGGGGGAGGCTTGCGCGCTCCACCTTTCGCGGGTGGGCTTCCACGTGCTCGCCGGGGTCCGCCGCCCCGAGGACGGGGAACGACTGCGCAAGGCGGCCACCGGACGACTGACTCCGGTGGTCATCGACGTGACGGACGAGAAGTCGGTGCAGGCAGCCGTGTACGAGGTCACCGGGCTGGTCGGTGACGCCGGGCTGTGGGGGTTGGTCAACAACGCGGGCATCGCCGTCACGGCTCCACTCGAGTGCGTGCCGAGCGAACTCATGCGTCACCAGCTGAACGTCAATGTCACGGGCCACCTGCTGATGATCCAGGGCTTCCTGCCACTGCTGCGGGCCGGCGCCGGCCGGATCGTCAACGTGAGTTCGGGCCTCGGCAACGTCGCGATCCCTTATCTCGGCGCCTACGCCGCCTCCCAGTTCGCCAAGGAGGCGCTCAGCGACGCGTTGCGCCGCGAGCTCGCCCCGCAGCGGATCCCCGTATCGGTGGTCCAGCCGGGCGCTGTCCTGACGCCGCTCTGGGACAAGATGTCCGACACCGGCAACCGGGCACTGGAGAGCGCCCCGGAGCCGGTCCAGGAGTTCTACCGCGGCACGTTCCCGCGGTTCATGGAGAGCAACGGGAGCCGGGCCCGGAGCAGCCGCACGACTCCCGACCACGTCGCCCGAGTGGTCTTCCGGGCGCTGGTGGCCGAGCGGCCGAAGACCCGCTACGGCGTCGGCCGGGACGCGATCGGCAGCCGCGTGCTGGCCAGGCTGCTGCCCGACCGGGCGATCGACCGGATCCTCGACGGCATCGTCACGCCAGTCCGTTGACCGCCGTCCGCGCCCCCCGACACCACACCACGCCACACCACAGCGAGAGAAGGATCGGCATGACCACGCCTCAGGAGCTGAAGGACCTGTTCACGCACGGCTTGGACCTGCTGGCGGAAGGGAGGATCGAGGAGTGGATCGACGGCTTCACCGAGGACGGCGTCCTCGAATTCCCGTATCCGGCCTGGGGCCTCCCCACCCGGATGCAGGGCCGGGAGGCACTGCTCGCCCAGATGACGATGTTCCGTGACCAGCTGAAGGTCGAGTTCTCCGAGCCCGAGTTCTACACCGCCACCGAGGACGGCCTGGTCATCGCGGCCTTCACCGCCGAGTGCACTCTGCTCGCCACCGGGGGTCAGTACCACCAGACCTACCTGTCGGTGGTGCGCTACGAGCAGGGCCGGATCGCGCTCTTCCGTGACTTCTGGAATCCCTGGCTGGTGATGGAGGCCGCCGGCGGCGAGCTCGCCTGGAAGCAGCTCATGCCGACGATGGCCCAGAACTGACTCCCCGCGCCGCCCCTGGGCGCCACCCCACCGCACCCGGCCCCACGGACAGGCAGGTCACAGGCTCGCCGGTCCCTTCCGGACCTCTGAAGGGCAGGGGTCGCCGAACCCCTTGGCGCGTCGGCCACCAGCCCGGCACGGCGGTGCTCGGTCATCGCGTAACCGACGGGTGCCGGGCCGGGCGGCGGTGAAGTCACGGCCGATCAGGTCCGGTCCGGCCGGGCCTGCTTGTCGGGACGGGTCAGCGAGCGGCCTCTTCGGCGTCGATCCGGCCGAAGACGCACTGCCCGGCTTGGCGAAGAAGTGGTGAGCGGGATGAGGGGGCTGCACTGCGCCGGCACTGTCGTCGCGGCCCTGGGCACGGTCACAGCGTGCGGCGGGGCACCCGAACAGTGCGAGCCGATCGACGTCGTCCCACAGGTCGGCGTCACTTGGCAGGCCGACGCCCTGTCCCATGGCCCGCAGGCCGCATACCACTTGTGCGTCGAGACGCACTGCACCAGTGGTGCGCCGAGAGTGTGCGGCGACCTGGTGCGGGTCACAGTGCGTTCACCGAAGGTTACGAGCGGTCTCCGCGGGTGACACCGAGGCTGTCCGGCAGCACGGGCGAATCCGATCCTGAAGCTCTCCCTCGCCGCCGACAGCACCCTGAGCGTCGGGCTGGGCGAGAACCGCTGCCGATGCCCTCCCACCCCGTTCTTCCCCCTACCCGGCTCCCGCCCCGCCTGACGGACGAAGCGCACCCGTCGGGAGCCGCCTCGAGACGGCCGTCCGCACGCGAGGGCCGGTTCCGCGGCGCAAGATCCGGAATGTGTCCGGGCCCCGCCATTGGCGCGATACGACGAGGCTGCTGATGGTGGCGGCAACTGGTCGCCGACGTGCCCATGCCCCGTTTACTGCGCGCTCAGCCACCGCTACCGTCCGCACCACCATCGAAGGCGTCCCTGCGGGCGACGCGATCCGGGCTGCCGCCCGCCTGGAACAGTCGCCGTTCGTCACGTCGATGAAGCAAAGCGAGGTCACCGATCCCGCGTCCCCGGGGGCGGCCACACCCCGGTAAATCGTTCGACCCGTTCACCGGCACGGTCAACAACACGTTGCACTGCGAGCCTTGGGCTACGAACCGCTGTCCGCATGTGCCTGATGATTCCTGCGCCTAGACTGACCTTTAGCGCAAATCACCTCATTTTCTCCACGCGGTTCCAAGGAGGCGATTCGTGATGGCGAAGGTACTTTTCGTGGTCACCGGAGCTACGTACCTGGTCCTGAAGGACGGCACGAGGTACGCCACCGGCTACTGGGCGGAGGAATTCGCGCAGCCGTACAAGGCGATCACGGAGGCAGGCCACGAGGTCGTCGTCGCGACGCCCAACGGCGTGACGCCGACCGTCGACATGATGAGCCTGCGCCCCGCCATGGCCGGCGGTGAGGAGGGAGCGCTCGAACTGGAAGCCATCATCCGTTCCGCGGAGGTCATGCGCCGGCCGATCAAACTCTCGGACGTGCGGCTGCAGGACTACGACGCGGTGTACCTGCCCGGAGGCCACGGCCCGATGCAGGACCTGTCGGTGGACGCCGACGCGGGACGGATACTGACCGAACAACTCGCCTCGGGCAAACCACTCGCCATCGTGTGCCACGCCCCTGCCTCGATGCTGGCCACCAGGATCCACGGCGAGTCGCCCTTCAAGGGCTACCGGGTCACGGGCTTCACCAATGAAGAGGAGGAGGCCGTCGGACTGGCCGACAAGACACAGTGGCTGCTTGAGGACGAACTCAAGGAGAAAGTCGGCGTCGAGTACAGCCGGGGCGAGGTGTGGAAGCCGTACATGGTCGAGGACCGCAACCTGATCACCGGGCAGAATCCCCACTCCGCCGAAGTACTCGCAGAACGGCTGCTGAAAACCCTCGCGTGAGAGCTCTCATGGTGCGGCGGCATGTCTGCCGAGTGCCGGCTCGGGGAGTTCGGGAGGGGACTCTCGCCGCACCGGCTCGCCGTCGGCGTGAGCAGTGCGCTCGAGTCCGTGAGCGCACTGCGGGTACGCGGTTGCCGGCGTCGGTCTTCGCCGGCCCCCGCCGCTTCGGCCGGAAGGCGCCTTCTCACGTGCTCACGTGCCCATTGGTCCGGAGCACGATGCAACGCTGCGGGCCGCGGTACTTCCGCGTCCTCGTCGCTGGAACCGGTCGCTGCCTTCCGGCGGTACCGAGCGCGCGAGGCGTTGTGCAAGGTGCGGACGCGCAAAGCCCCGTGGCGCCGTCAGAGGCGGCCCGGGGGCAGCGGCGTGGGCAACAGGCGTGCCCCTGGGCCCGCGTTCGGGGCGTCTTGGACGCCAGAAGGCCACGCCTCCCACGAGAGAGGAAACCGGTCGTGGCGCGGATCGCAGGGCCCGACGGACCATTCACGGGCCGGACGGACCATCCAAGGGTCATCGTGGAGCGGAGCTCCCGTAGCGGTCGGGCGGCGTCCGGCCTGATCGCAGCTCCGTTCGGGGGAGACGGATGACCACCAGCGAACTCGCCCTTCCCGTCGTCGCCGGGACCTTCACCGAACGGAGCGAACCGATGCAGGAGTTCCTCGTCGAGATCACCACGACGGTCCCCGAGGGGACCAGCCAGGAAGAGGTCGACAGGCGGAGGGCGGCCGAGAAGGTCCGTGCGGGGGAGCTCTCGGCGACCGGCAACCTGGCCCGATTGTGGCGTCCGGTCGGCGAGTTGCGCAGCATCGGGGTCTGGCGGGCCGCGGACGAGAAGGAGCTCCACGAGAAGGTGCTCGGCACACTGCCGCTGCGCCCCTGGATGACCCTCACCGTCACCCCGCTCGAACCCCACCCCAACGACCCCGGGCGGGCCACCGACGGCACGGGGTGACGGCGGAGCCCCCATAGCGATGGACCGCGGCCGGTCTCAGCCGCCGATCTCCACCGCCGGTCCCAGACTCGCTCTGATACCCGCGGAAACCGCGAGGAACCCGTCTCAAGTGTGCACGCACGGTACGTCGTCCCTCTCCGGTCAAGTGCTGCGCTGCGGTCCCCTTGGGGGCACGTCTGCCGGTGCCCGCAGGCTCGGAGCGAGGGCCGCGATACCGTCCGTGTCGGCGCGGTGAGGGCGCCGCTCATCACAGGTCCAGGACGATCCCCTCGGTGGGCTTGGAGCAGCAGATGAGGATGTTGCCGTCGGCGGGGGGCTCGACCGGGTCGGGAGCGTACTGCACCGCCCCGGACATGAGGGCGAGTTCACAGGTGTGGCAGACGCCGGTCCGGCACGACCATCTGACGGGGACGTCGCAGGCCTCGGCGAGTTCGAGCAGGGACTCCCGGGCTTCGTTCCAGGGGACCTCGAGACCGCTGCGGGCGAAGACGACTGTGGGACCGGTGCCCGCCCGCCCGGCGGGCTGGTGGGGTGCGGCTGTCGCCGCGCCGTCGATCCCGGGAGTGAGCGACGGACCCGCGCCGAAGATCTCGGTATGGACACGGGACGCCTCCAGGCCCGCGTCGACGAGGGCGGTGGTGACGCTGTCCATGAAGGCCCCGGGGCCGCACAGGTAGACGTCGGCGTCGACGGGCAGCCCCAGGCCGAGGATACGGTCGCCCGACAGGTGGCCGATGTCCGTGTAGTCGACGTCCCGGCGGTCTTCGGCGGCCGGTTTGCTGTAGTAGATCCTCAACCGGGCCCGCGGCAGCATGCCGACCAGTTCCCGGCTCTCCCGGGCGAAGGGGTGCTCCGTGCCGTCATGGGCCCCGTACAGCCACCACACCTGGCGGCTGGAGCGGTCGCGGGCGAGTGCGTGCAGCATCGCCAGCACGGGAGTGGCCCCGACGCCGGCCGACAGCAGGACCACCGGATTGTCCCCGGCGGTCAGGCAGAAGGTACCGCGGGGCGCCGCGACGTCGAGGTGGTCGCCGGTGCGTACGTGGCTGCGCAGACGGTTGCCGGCCGCGCCGTGGAGTTCGACCTTCACGCTGATCCGGTACGTTCCGGTGCCCGGCTCGCCGGACAGCGAGTAACTGCGGATCAGCGGCGGCGCGTCCTCCTCGGTCGGGACCTTGACCGTGACGAACTGCCCCGGCAGCGCGGTCGGCAGATCCGAACCGTCGGGGGCGGCCAGCGACAGGGAGAACACGCTACGGCTCTCGGGCTGGATGCGGGTGACGACCAGCGGGCGGAAGCCCGGCCAGGCGGGGCGCGGGGCGGTGGCCGCGGCATTCAGCCCGGCGCTGCCGGACGTTCCGGCGGCCCCGTTGTCCTCCTGATCCAGCAGTGCCTCCATGGAGGCCTTCCAGCCGGGGCTGAGCGCGGGGATCCGCAGGGCACGTTCGACCTGCCGGCGGGTGTGCCCGGGCAGGTAGAGCACCCGGTCGATCTCCTCGACAGTCATCGCCTCGGGTCCGGTGGAGACCTTGACGATCTCCTGCCCGGCTTCGACCTCGCCTTCCTCGAGCACGCGCAGATAGAAGCCGGGCCGGTGGTGTGCCACCAACAGTGCCGCCATCCGCGGCTCGCCCATCCGCAGGCCGACTCGGTAGCAGGTCACCCGCGGCTGGGTGACCTCGAAGAGCGCGTCGCCGATGCGGTAGCGGTCACCGATACAGACCTCGTTGTCCGGCAGGCCGTCGACGGTGAAATTCTCCCCGAACTGACCTGGCTGGAGATCGTCGCGGCCGAGTTCGCGAGCCCAGAAACGGTAGGAATCGGTCTGGTACACGAGCACTGCCCGCTGCTCGCCTCCGTGACCGCCCAGATCGCCCTGGCCGTCGCCGTCGATGTTCAGCCGCCGCACCATCCGCGGCCCGGGCACGGGCTTCTTGTAGACGCCGGTGTGCACGGTCCTGCCGTGCCAGGGGACGTCCTTCGGCATCCCCACGCTCAAGGCTCTCAACGTGGCCACCCTGCCACCTCCCTTGCGGGGGATCCGCTCCGGGAACTTCGCCGGAGACCCCCTGCGGGCCTCGCCCGGGCACCCACTGGCCCCAGGCTCTCGCCCGCGCCGGCCGCCGAACCCATGTCCTTCGAGGAGACATCACGACCCTGTGGCCCGACGCCACGATGACAACGCGGCAGGCATCCCCGCCGGCCGCACACGGGCCCCACGGGCAAGCGTACCCACGCGAACCGGCGCACCGCATCAGACGGACGAGGCACACGGAACCTGTCAAAGCGATCAAGGCAGGGTGGGGAGGAGTGTCATGAATGAGGCTCCGTCTCACATGTGGCGATGACGGTAAGTAGTTGCCGTGGCCGGCAGTGACACTCCCGGACCAGCACGGGTGACGCGGCCGTCGACACCGTGTCCGTCCCGCTCGACGGCGCGTCCGGGACTGCCCTCCCTGGAGTTCGGACCAGGCACATCAGCGATGACGCTCTGCCACCACCGCATGTGAGACAGAGCCGTTGGCCCGTACAGCCCCCTGGGGACGCGCATGGATCCGTGCCGGCTTCAAGTGGCGCATCCACATCCGTGGCCAGTACGTCACGTCCGACAGGCACGGACACGGTGGATACGGGAGTTACCGCTTCCTTGGCAACGCCGGAGAGGCAACCGGCGGATCGGAATGCGCTGCCCGTCTACCCAGAGCGCGACCCGAAGCCTCACCGAATCCCACATTTACTCCGTTGACGACGTCAACAGGGTAATGCAATCCCCGTCAACTAGGTGAATGTGTACACTCCCTGCGGGACGTACCGCCTTGCACGCAACGGGTGAACGGGGAGGGGCCAGTGGGCCTGGAGACGGTCGACGGACGGTTCCGGATCACGGGGGTCGTGGGGCGCGGGAACATGGGCGAGGTGCACCGGGCCGAAGACCTTCAGGCCGCCCCGGACTCCCCGCACCGCCAGGTCGCGGTCAAGACCGTGCTGCGCGGCCGGACCGGGATCGCGGTCGACACTTCGGGGTCCGGCAAGGAGATCGACCGCTTCCGTCGCGAAGTGCGGATCATGCGCATGCTCTCCCAGGGCCACCCGAACCTCACCCTGCTGATCGACGGCGGTGTGGACGACGCCCCGGGCGCCGGCGGCCTGCCCTACCTGGCCATGGAGCTGCTGGACGGCCATCCGCTCGCGGACCTCATCGACGAGGAGCCCCAGCTCCCGGTCTCCTGGGTCGCCGCGATCGGGGCGCAGATCGCCGCCGGGCTCACCGCCGCGCACACCGCCGGGGTCGTCCACCGCGATCTGAAGCCGGCCAATGTGATGCTGACCGGCGACGGCACCGTCAAGGTCCTCGACTTCGGCATGGGCTCGATCGTCGACGACCCCGACCAGACGCGGCTGACCAGCACCGGCGTCAGCCTCGGCACGGCCCGCTACATGGCACCCGAGCAGTTCCGCGCCGAACGGGTATCCGCCCCGGCCGACCTCTACGCGCTCGGCTGCATCCTGTACGAACTGCTGATAGGCCGGCCGCCGTTCTCCGCCAGGACCCACTACGAACTCTCCGACCAGCACCTGCACGAGCAGCCGCCTCAGTTGACCCTGGTGCGCCCGGATCTACCCTCCGCGCTGGTCCGGCTGGTGGACCGCCTGCTGGAGAAGGACGCCGAACTGCGGCCGGACAACGCCGCCGTGGTCCGTGAGGTACTGGTCCCGCTCGCGCTCGCGCCGGACGACACGGCCGCCCTGCTGGCTCCGCACTGGCGGGTGATGGACCCGGTGGCGCGGCTGCGCGCCCTGCTCCCGGAGCGTGCCCCGGCCGCGCCGGCGCCCGTGCCCCGCAGGGAGCCGCGCCGGCCCGACGCGATGGACGTCTTCGGCATCCACGCCGACCTGATCGGCGAGTACGAGAGCTTCACCAAGAGCGGGACGGTGATCCGGGACGCCCGGATCACCGGCTTCGTCGAGGACGACCTGGCGGCGAAGTCGCAGTGGCCCGACCCGTGGCTGTCGCTGAACCCGTTCTTCGCCGACGGCGGCCAGGTCACCGACCTCGTGCGGGACGGGGTGCTGCACCCCAGGTGCGCGGAGATCTTCCAGGCCGACAAGAAGGAGACGTCGCCGCGCCCGGACGGCCGGCCGCTGACCTTCCACCTCCACCAGCGGCAGGCGATCGAGGCCGCGCAGGCGGGCGACTCCTACGTGCTCACCACGGGCACCGGTTCCGGCAAGTCGCTGGCGTACATCGTGCCGATCGTGGACCGGGTGCTGAAGGAGCGTCAGGCCGCGGGTCCGGACGCGGGGGGCCGGGTGCGCGCGATCGTCGTCTATCCCATGAACGCGCTGGCCAACTCGCAGCTCGGGGAGCTGGAGAAGTACCTGCGCCACGGTTTCGGGAAGGGCCGCGAGCCGGTCACCTTCGCCCGCTACACCGGCCAGGAGTCCACCGAGGAGCGCCGCGAGCTGCGCAGGAACCCTCCGGACATCCTGCTGACCAACTACGTGATGCTGGAGCTGATGCTGACCCGGCCGGACGACCGGTCCAGCCTGATCCGCATGGCCGAGGGGCTGCAGTTCCTCGTCTTCGACGAGCTGCACACCTACCGGGGCCGGCAGGGCGCGGACGTGGCGTTCCTGATCCGCCGGGTCCGCGAGGCCTGCCGGGCCTCGGCGTCCCTGCAGTGCATCGGCACCTCGGCGACCATGTCCACCGAGGGTTCCTGGGAGGACCAGCGGCGCGAGGTGGCCAAGGTCGCGGGGCGGCTGTTCGGTACGACGGTGCTGCCGAAGCGGGTCATCGGCGAGACCCTGGTCCGGGCGACCGATGAAGCACCGGCGACCGTGCCCGCCGAGCGGCTGCGGGTGCCGGCGGCGCCCCGCTCGTACGAGGCGCTGACGAAGGACTCGCTGGCCCGCTGGGTGGAGTCCCGGTTCGGTCTGGAGCACGAGGAGGGTACGGGGCGGCTGCGCCGCTGCGCCCCGGGGACCGTCGAGGAGGCGGCGGCCGAGCTGGCCGCCGAGTCCGGGGTGGCCGAGGAGAGTGTGCGCGAGGCGATCCGGACGACCCTGGAGGCGGGTGCGCAGGCCAAGAATCCGAGGACGGAGCGGCCGCTGTTCGCGTTCCGGCTGCACCAGTTCCTCTCCAAGGGTGACACCGTCTACACGACGCTGGAGGATCCGCTCACCCGGCCGCTGACCCGCACCTACCAGCTGGAGCAGCCGGGCAGCGGCGGCAAGCCGCTGTTCCCGCTGGCGTTCTGCCGCGAGTGCGGCCAGGAGTACCTGACCGTCTGGCGCACCGAGGAGGGCGGCGCGTTCCGCTACGAGCCGCGCCGGGACACCTCCGCCTCCGGGGGCCGCGACGGCGAGGGCTACCTGTACCTGGGCATGCCCGGGCAGGACTACGAGTGGCCGGCCGATCCGCAGAAGGCCGTGGACGACCGGCGGCTGCCGGAGTCGTGGCTCGAGGACGCTCAGGGCGTGATGGTCGTCAAGAAGTCCTACCGGCCCCGGGTGCCCAAGCGCGTCGTCGTGGACGCCCACGGCGACGAGTCCGGCGAGGGGCTGGTGGCGGCGTTCGTCCCGGCGCCGTTCCTGTTCTGCGCGCACTGCCAGGTCTCCTACGAGCAGACCCGCGGCCGGGACTTCGCCAAGCTGGCCACCCTGGACCAGGAGGGCCGCTCCTCGGCGACCTCGCTGATCTCCGCGTCGATCATGAAGTCCCTGCGGGCGGTGCCCGAGGAGAGCCTGGGCAAGGAGGCGCGCAAGCTCCTCACCTTCGTCGACAACCGGCAGGACGCCTCGCTGCAGGCCGGGCACTTCAACGACTTCGCCCAGGTGACCCAGTTGCGCGGCGCCCTCCACCAGGCCGCGGTGCGGGCGGGCGAGGAGGGACTGCGCCACGACGACCTCGCCGAGGCCGTCACCGGGGTGATGGGCCTCGCCCCCCGCGAGTACGCGGCGGGTACGGACCTGCCCCCGTCCATGGAGCGCCGGGCGACGAAGGTCTTCCGGGATGTCGTCGGCTACCGCCTCTACCGCGACCTGGAGCGCGGCTGGCGCATCACGATGCCGAACCTGGAGCAGACGGGGCTGCTGCGGATCGACTACGAGGACCTGGACTGGCTCGCCGCCCGGCCCGAGCGCTGGCAGTCGGCGCACGCCGTGCTGCGCGACGCCGACCCGGCGCTGCGCGAGGAGATCGCCCGTACGCTGCTCGACTTCATGCGGCGCGCCCTCGCCATCGACGTGCAGTACTTCCGCGACGACTTCGACACCCTGCAGCGGGCCAGCGAGGAGCGCCTCACCGGGCCGTGGGTGCTGAGTGACGGCGACCGGCCGGACGTCGGGACCGCCTACCCGTACGGCTCACGGCCGGGTATGGAGCGCTCCGCGCTGTTCCTGTCGGCGCGCGGCAAGTTCGGCAAGTACCTGCGGCGGAACATGCCCGAGCTGCGTGAGGCCTCCGTTTCCCTGGACGACGTCCAGGGCGTCATCGAGGACCTGCTGAAGGTGCTGCTGGACGCGGATCTGGTGCGCGAGGTGGAGGCGGTCCCCGAGCACTCCGGTCCGGCCTTCCGCCGCCGCGCGGCGCAGAAGCGCACCGGTTACCGGGTGTCGGCCGCCGCCCTGATCTGGCGGGCCGGCAACGGTGAGCGGGGCGCGGTCGATCCGCTGGCGCGCACCTACAGCAGCGGCGAGGGCCCGCGCGTCAACCCGTTCTTCCGCGACCTGTACCGCACCGCGGCCGCCGAGCTGGCCGGCCTGTACGCGCGCGAGCACACCGCGCAGGTCACCCCGGAGGACCGGCTGGAGCGCGAGCGGCAGTTCCGCAAGGCCGAACTGCCCCTGCTGTACTGCTCGCCGACGATGGAGCTGGGCGTGGACATCTCCTCGCTCAACGCGGTGATGATGCGCAACGTGCCGCCGACCCCGGCGAACTACGCGCAGCGCTCGGGCCGGGCGGGCCGCTCGGGCCAGCCCGCGCTGGTGACCACGTACTGCGCGACGGGCAACAGCCACGACCAGTACTACTTCCGCCGCTCGCAGGACATGGTGTCGGGGCAGGTGGCCCCGCCGCGCCTGGACCTCGCCAACGAGGACCTGGTCCGCTCCCACCTGCAGGGCATCTGGCTGGCGGAGACCGAGATGAAGCTCGGCACCTCGATCCCGGACGTCATCGACGTCGCCTACGACCCCGAGGGCGAGGATCGCCCCGATCCGCAGATGGAGCTGCCGCTCCTCTCCGACATCGGCGACAGGTCCTGGGACGAGGACGCCCGCAGGCGCGCGGCCGCTGCCGCCCGTACCGTCCTCGCGCCGCTGATCGGGGAGTTCGCGAAGACCACCTGGTGGTACGACGAGTGGATCGAGGACCGGATCGAGCGGGCTCCGGGGGAGTTCAACGCCTCCTTCGACCGGTGGCGCGAGCTGTTCCGGGCGGCCGTCATCGACCAGTACGAGCAGAACAAGCGGGTCGTCGACCACACCCTCTCCCCGGGTGAGCAGGTCCGGGCGCGCACCCGCCGCCGGGAGGCCGAGACGCAGACGAACCTGCTGCTGAACCGCTCCTCCGACAACAAGTCGGTGATGAGCGACTTCAATCCGTATCGCTATCTGGCGTCCGAGGGGTTCCTGCCCGGCTACAGCTTCCCTCGGCTGCCGCTGGCCGCGTACATCCCGCGCTCCGGCAACCGCCGCAACGCCGATGGGGACTATCTGCAGCGTCCCCGGTTCCTCGCGATCCGCGAGTTCGGCCCCGGCGCGCTCATCTACCACGAGGGCGCCCGCTACCAGGTCACCCGGGTGCAGCTGCCGCCGGACACCTCGGGCGACCTGGCGACGGCGGAGGCCAGGCGCTGCGACGGCTGCGGCTACCACTACGACGTCAAGGTCGGCTCCGACGTCTGCGCGATGTGCGGCGAGCAGTTGAGGGGCAAGCGCACCGGCCTGCTCCACCTGCACACCGTGTACACCACGCCGCGCGAGCGGATCTCCTCCGACGAGGAGGAGCGCCGCCGGGCCGGTTTCCGCCTGGAGACCTCGTACGCGTTCCAGGACCACGGCGCCCGCAAGGGACGCCTCACCTCGCACGTCACCGACACCGGCGGCGCGCCGGTCCTCGACCTGGACTACGGCGACTCGGCGACCGTCCGCATCACCAACCTGGGCCGCGTCCGCGACAAGGAGGGCGAGCCGGATGGCTACTGGCTGGACCTGGGCGACGGCCGCTGGCTCAACGACCGGGCCGCCGCGGACGCCATCGAGGGCACCGGCATGCCGGTGGTCGACGAGGACGGCAACGAGAAGCGCCGCAAGAAGCGGGGCCTGCCCTACGTGGAGGACCGCCGCAACATCCTCGTTCTCACCCTGGACGATCCGGAGCCCGAGCCGGTGGCGCTGTCCTTCCTGTACGCGCTGGAGCGGGGCATCGAGGCGGCGTTCGAACTGGAGGACTCCGAGCTGACCGCGGAGCTGCTGCCCCCGGACGACGGCCCGCGCCGCCGCATGCTGTTCACGGAGGCCGCGGAGGGCGGCGCCGGTGTGCTGCGCCGGATCCAGCACGACAAGGACGCCCTGGCCAAGGCGGCCCGGACCGCCCTGGAGATCTGCCACTTCGACCCGGACACCGGCGAGGACGAGGGCGGCCCGGCAGGCGGCGAGAAGTGCGCCCGCGGCTGCTACGCCTGTTCTTTACGTTCAGCATGTCTCATGAGACATCGACTAGTAGGAGGCGTCCCTGCTCGAGCTTCTGCGGTGCTCAATTAGCCCTCGCAGCTAGTGTCCTGAGTCGGGAA
>NZ_LIQT01000232.1 GCF_001418415.1 Streptomyces hirsutus | reverse complement strand
CGCGTCTACCGCCCCCGCTCCGCGTCCGCCGGGCCGTCAGCTCATGCGGAGGGCCAGGAAGAAGTCCAGCTTGTCCTCCAGGCGGGACAGGTCACGGCCCGTCAGCTGCTCGATGCGGCCCACCCGGTACCGCAGGGTGTTGACGTGCAGGTGCAGCCGGGCGGCACAGCGGGTCCAGGAGCCGTCGCAGTCCAGGAAAGCCTCCAGGGTGGGGATCAGTTCGGCGCGGTGGCGCCGGTCGTAGTCCCGCAGCGGGTCCAGGAGACGGGCGGTGAAGGCCCGGCGTACGTCGTCGGGGACGAAGGGGAGCAGCAGGACGTGCGAGGCCAGCTCCTGGTGGCCGGCCGCGCAGACCCGGCCCGGCCGCGCCGCGGCCACGCGCCGCGCGTGCCGCGCCTCCTCCAGGGCCCCGCGCAGCCCCTCCGCCGAGTGCACCGCCGCGCTGATCCCGAGGGTGAGCCGCCCGTCGCCGTCCAGACCGGCCGTCAGCGGCTCCCTTATGGCCTCCAGCAGGGCGTCGGCGAGGAGTCCCCGCCCGTCGGCACCGTCGTGCTCGCCCGCCACCGCGGGCAGCGGAACGAGCGCGACCGCCTCGTCCCCGGTGTGCGCCACCGCGATCCGGTCGGAGTGCTCGGGCCCCGTCGACGCCGGGTCGACCAGGATCTCCTCGAGCAGCGCCTGCGCCGCCGCGCCGCCCTCGGCCCCACCGCCGTCCCAGTCGACCCGCGCGACGACCACCTGCCAGTGCGGCGCGGCCCCGAGGCCGGGTACCAGCACCGGCGCCGCCACGCGCAGCCGGGCCGCGACCTCGGCCGGCGCGGCGCCCGCCTGCACCAGCTCCAGCACCTCCTGCGCGAGCCGGCGCCGTACCGTGCGCGCCGCGTTCCGGCGGTCCCGCTCCACCACGATCAGCTGGGTGACCCCGTACAGCAGGTCCAGCCGCTCCTCGGCCCAGTCCCCGGCGTCCGCCTCGACCACCAGCAGCCAGTCCGACAGCACCGTCTCCCGGCCGTCCCGCGGCTCCGGGGAGGCCGGTGTGCCGTGCCCGCCGTGCGCGGGCTGTGCGGCCTGCGGGGCGGCCGCAGCCGTCGGGGCCGTGGACCCGTAGCCGTGCACCGGGAAGAGGCTGTACGTCGTCCGGTCGTCCAGCGTCACCCGGTGCGGCCCGGGACGGCCGCTGCGAGCGGCCGCCAGATGCTCCGCCGCGATCCGCACGCACACGTCGCCGGGCAGCCGCGGCCCCGTCTTCGACCCCGCGATCAGCCGCCCGGTGGGCGAGAGCACCCACGCCCGCAGGTCCAGGTCGGTGCCGAGCAGGTCGAGCACCACGTCCGGGCCGCCGCCCGCCGGGCCCGACGTCATCAGCCGCCGGTGCCGGTCCACCACGGCCGCGAGGTCCCCGGCCCGCTCGCCGGACACCTGCCGCACGACATGTTCGGTGACCGTCGCGAAGGCCACCGACTCGTGCACCGCGAACAGCGGCAGCCGGTACCGCGCGCAGGCCACGACCAGGTCGTCCGGGACGGTCCCCAGCTCCGCCTCGCCGGCCGCCAGGGCCACGACCCCCGCCTGTACCAGCCGCCGTACGAACGGTTCGGAGTCGGCGGCGTCCCGGCGCCAGGCCAGGCCGCTGAGCACGAGTTCCCCGCCGGAGAGGTAGCGGCTGGGGTCCCTCAGGTCGGTGGTCATCACCCCGTGCACGGTGCGGTCCAGCTCGTCCTCGCCGCAGAGCAGCGCGAGCCCCAGCGCGTCGGTCTCCAGCAGTGCGCGCAGCCGCATTCTCGTCTCCGCCGTTCCCTGTCTCGATGTGTACCGATGTCTACGATGGGCCGTGGAAGGGCCCGTGGAGGGCCTTCCGCACAGTGCCCGGGCGGTCTTTTGCGCGGCGCCCGGGTGAGTGGCCGATCCGGCACGGTCGGCCGTCTCCCGGACTGTGTACTCCGTGTCTTCCGGGTCAGCTGTTTCCGGAGGAAGACAAGGAGGTTACTGAGGTCCTCTTTTCATATGAATCTACAAGATGCCCCCGTTGGCCAGCCAACTCCTTCAGGTCTTTCGTGACTGACCCGGGTGGAGCAGCGGGCGGTGTACTGAGCCCACTGCGCGTGAATCTCCCCTGAAGGAGCCGGGCCCGCCGCACACGGATTGGCTCGATCCGTACGATCCACGAGACGAAGAAGAGAGCCGGTCATGGACTTCCTTCGCCCCGCCAGCTGGCAGGAGGCGCTCGCCGCGAAGGCCGAGCACCCCACCGCTGTGCCGATCGCGGGCGGCACCGATGTGATGGTCGAGATCAACTTCGACCACCGCAGGCCCGAGTACCTCATGGACCTCAACCGCATCGCCGACCTCACCGAGTGGGAGGTCGGCGAGGACACCGTACGGCTCGGCGCCTCCGTCCCGTACACGAGGATCATGGAGCACCTGCGGGCCGAACTGCCGGGCCTCGCCCTCGCCTCCCACACCGTGGCCTCCCCGCAGATCCGCAACCGCGGCGGAGTCGGCGGCAACCTCGGCACCGCCTCCCCGGCCGGCGACGCCCACCCGGCACTGCTCGCCGCCGGGGCCGAGATCGAGGCCGAATCGGTGCGCGGGTCCCGCCGCATCCCGATCGACGCCTTCTACACGGGCGTGAAGCGCAACGCGCTGGCGCCCGACGAACTGATCCGCGCCGTCCACATCAAGAAGGCGGACGGACCCCAGCAGTTCTCGAAGGTCGGCACCCGCAACGCCATGGTCATCGCCGTGTGCGCGTTCGGTCTGGCCCTGCACCCCGGTACCCGCACGGTCCGCACCGGCATCGGCTCGGCGGCGCCCACCCCCGTACGGGCCACCACCGCCGAGGAGTTCCTGAACGCGGCGCTCGACGAGGGCGGACTCTGGGACAACGGGAAGATCGTCCCGCCGTCGGTGGCCAAGCGGTTCGCCGACCTGTGCTCCGCGGCCTGCAACCCGATCGACGACGTCCGCGGCACCGCGAGCTACCGCCGGCACGCGGTCGGCGTCATGGCCCGCCGCACGCTGACCTGGACCTGGGAGTCGTACCGCGGCACCCGCCGCACCACCGAGGGAGTCGCGTGATGCGTGTCCACTTCACGGTCAACGGACGGCCCCAGGAGGCCGACGACGTATGGGAGGGCGAGTCCCTGCTGTACGTGCTGCGCGAACGGCTCGGCCTGCCCGGCTCCAAGAACGCCTGTGAGCAGGGCGAGTGCGGCTCCTGCACGGTGCGCCTCGACGGCGTCCCGGTGTGCTCCTGCCTCGTCGCGGCCGGCCAGGCCGAGGGCCGGGAGATCGTCACGGTCGAAGGGCTGGCCGACTTCGCCCGACAGCGCTCCCGCGCCGCCGGGGGCGGTGCGCAGGACGGTGCGGCAGCCCCGGACACCACCGGCACCCCGCTCGACGCGGCCCAGCGGTGGCAGGCCCACGGAGTCCAGGGATCCGACGGCGCCCACGGCACCGGCTCGCAGACCGGCGAGGGAACCGAACTCGCCCCGATCCAGCAGGCGTTCATCGACGCCGGCGCCGTCCAGTGCGGTTTCTGCACCCCGGGCCTGCTGGTCGCCGCCGACGAGATGCTGGAACACAACCCCAGCCCGAGCGACGCCGACATCCGCGAGGCGCTGTCGGGCAACCTGTGCCGCTGCACGGGCTACGAGAAGATCATGGACGCGGTCCGCCTCGCGGCCGCCCGCCAGTCCGAGGGGACCCGACCATGACCGAGCACAGCTCCGGGCCCTCCCGCACCCCCACCCGGGCCGCCACCGGACCCGGCCCCGCCGGAACCCCCCTCGGCGCGCCCTCCACCCTCACCCAGGGCGCCCCGGCCAGCGGCGGAATCGGGGAGTCCACCCTCCGCCCCGACGGCACCCTCAAGGTCACCGGCGAGTTCGCCTACTCCTCCGACCTGTGGCACGAGGACATGCTCTGGGGCCAGATCCTGCGCTCCACGGTCGCGCACGCCGAGATCGTCTCGATCGACACCTCCGAGGCCCTCGCCCTGCCGGGCGTGCACGCCGTCCTCACCTACGACGACCTGCCGACCGGGACGCGCCACTACGGCCTGGAGATCCAGGACACCCCCGTCCTCGCCCACGGCAAGGTCCGCCACCACGGCGAGCCGGTCGCCGTCGTCGCCGCCGACCACCCCGAGACCGCGCGCCGCGCCGCCGCGAAGATCAGGGTCGAGTACCGGGACCTGCCCGTCGTCACCGACGAGGCCTCCGCGCTCGCCCCCGACGCGCCCCTCGTCCACGAGGACCGTGACGACGACCACAGCCGCCACGTCGCCCACCCCAACATCGTCCACCGCCAGCCGATCGTGCGCGGCGACGTGGCACGGGCCCGCGAGCGCGCCGACATCGTCGTCGAGGGCGAGTACACCTTCGGCATGCAGGACCAGGCCTTCCTCGGCCCCGAGTCGGGGCTCGCCGTCCCCGAGGAGGACGGCGGCGTCCACCTCTACATCGCCACCCAGTGGCTGCACTCCGACCGGCGCCAGATGGCGCCCGTGCTCGGCCTGCCCGAGGACAAGGTACGGATGACCCTGGCCGGCGTCGGCGGCGCGTTCGGCGGCCGCGAGGACCTGTCCATGCAGATCCACGCCTGCCTGCTCGCCCTGCGCACCGGCAGGCCCGTCAAGATCGTCTACAACCGCTTCGAGTCCTTCTTCGGCCACGTCCACCGCCACCCGGCCAAGCTGTCCTACGAACACGGCGCCACCCGTGACGGCAAGCTGACCCACGTCACGTGCCGCATCGTGCTCGACGGCGGAGCGTACGCCTCCGCCTCCCCGGCCGTGGTCGGCAACGCCTCCTCCCTCGGCGTCGGGCCGTACGTCGTGGACGACGTGGAGATCGAGGCCCTCGCCCTCTACACCAACAACCCGCCCTGCGGGGCCATGCGCGGCTTCGGCGCGGTCCAGGCGTGCTTCGCCTACGAGGCCCAGATGGACAAGCTGGCCGAGCGCCTCGGCATGGACCCGGTGGAGTTCAGACGGCTCAACGCCATGGAACGGGGCACGGTCATGCCCACCGGGCAGGTCGTCGACTCCCCGGCACCGGTCGCCGAACTCCTGCGCCGCGTCAAGGCGATGCCGATGCCGCCCGAGCGGCAGTGGGAGAGCAGCGAGGGCGCCGACGTGCGCCAGCTGCCCGGCGGCCTGTCCAACACCACCCACGGTGAAGGCGTCGTGCGCGGCGTCGGCTACGCGGTCGGCATCAAGAACGTCGGCTTCTCCGAGGGCTTCGACGACTACTCCACCGCACGCGTCCGGATGGAGGTGGCCGGCGGCCGGCCCGTGGCCACCGTGCACACCGCGATGGCGGAGGTCGGGCAGGGCGGGGTCACCGTCCACGCCCAGATCGCCCGCACCGAGCTGGGCATCGGCCAGGTGACCATCCACCCCGCCGACACCCGGGTGGGCTCGGCCGGTTCGACCTCCGCCTCCCGGCAGACGTACGTCACCGGAGGAGCGGTCAGGAACGCCTGCCGACTGGTCCGGGAGCAGGTCCTGGAGCTGGGCCGGCGCAGGTTCGGCTCGTACCACCCGGCGTGGGCGACGGCCGAACTGCTGCTGGAGGGCGGCAAGGTCGTCACCGACGGCGGCGAGGTACTGGCCGATCTGGTGGACGTCCTCGGGGACGAGGCCGTCGAGGCGGAGGAGGAGTGGCGGCACCGGCCGACCGAACCCTTCGACCCGCACACCGGCCAGGGCAACGGCCATGTCCAGTACACCTTCGCCGCGCACCGGGCCGTCGTCGAGGTCGACACCGGACTCGGCCTGGTCAAGGTGATCGAACTCGCCTGCGCGCAGGACGTCGGCAAGGCACTCAACCCGCTGTCCGTCATCGGCCAGATCCAGGGGGGCACCGTCCAGGGCCTGGGCGTGGCGGTCATGGAGGAGATCGTCGTCGACCCGAGGACGGCGAAGGTGCGGAACCCCTCCTTCACCGACTACCTCATCCCCACCATCCTCGACACGCCGGACATCCCCGTCGACATGCTCGAACTCGCCGACGACCACGCGCCGTACGGGCTGCGCGGCGTCGGGGAGGCCCCCACCCTGTCGTCCACCCCGGCGGTCCTCGCGGCCGTCCGGGACGCGACCGGGCTGGAGCTGAACCGCACACCGGTCCGCCCGGAACACCTCACCGGAACCGGGTGACGCACCGTCGCCGCAGGGCGCCCGCCCGGGACGGGCAGGACCCGACCGATGCCGATGCCCATGCCGAGGCCCGTGGACCCTTGTCGAGGGAGACCGACAGATGCTGGACATCGCCGAGGAATCGTCGTCGAATGGCCGCACATGTACCTCGAGCGCACCGACGTGGACACCCGTACGGTCCTGTGCGTGCTGACCCACGACGCGAAGTTCGACGTACCGCTGCTGCGGCTCGCCCTGCGCCTCCCGGTCGCCTACGTCGGCGCCATGGGCTCCCGCCGCACCCACCTGGACCGCAACGCCCGCCTGCGCGAGGTCGGCGTCACCGACCGGGAACTGGCCCGCCTGCGCTCACCGATCGGTCTCGACCTCGGCGCCCGCACCCCGGAGGAGACGGCCGTGTCCATCGCCGCCGAGATCGTCGCCGCCCGCCGGGGCGGCACCGGGGTCCCCCTCACCGGAGCCCCCACCCCGATCCACCGCGACCGCGAACCCGATCACGCCTCCGGGGCCACCGGCAGAATCGGTTCGAGGGTGTGACGGACGTGTCATAGGGGTGGGCGCGGCAGCGCCGGTGCCCCTCCGTCACGGCTGCCGCAACAGGGTGTTCACCGCCCGGCCGAACATCCTGCGCGAGACGGCCCGCAGGGCCGGGTCGCAGAAGCCGGGCAGGAACCGGACCCGCAGGTCCTCGCGCCACAGCACGCGGGTCCGGCCGCCCGGCCCCGGACGGACCTCGATCTCCGCCCAGCCCCTGACCAGACGACCCCGCTTCTCCAGCCGGCACAGGCCGGGGGAGCCGTCGACCGGGGGCTGCCAGACGGTCACCTCCATCGGATCGTCGAAGGCGACCGGGCCGAGGCCCGAGCGGGCGACGAACACCGTGCCCTCACCGGTGGGCGGGGGAGTGGTCACAGTGACCCGGGTGAGCGGGACCGCCGCCCCGTGCCGGGGCCACTCCGTGAGCCGACGCCAGGCCTCGTCGAGCGGGAGGGGTGCCGTGCGCTGGAGATGGAAAGTGGCCACGGGGGGATCCTAGGGAATCAGGACAGGCCGACGGCCCCGCTGGGGGTGCGCCACCCGCCTGGCCCAGTCGGCGCGTGGGCTCACCGGGGGGCCGGAACGGGCGCGGGCCGGCCGTGGGGGCGTATCGGGAAGAACTGGCGCATCTGGTGCTCCATGCGCTCGGCCACCTCGCGCGTCTCCGCCAGGACGTCCCCGAGTTCACGCACGAGGCCCTCGTAGACCGGGAGACGAACGGGTCCGGACTGGTGCCCCGGGGCGTGCCCGGAGCCGTGGGCGGATCTGTCGGGTCCATCGGTGCGATCGGTGCGACCGGTGCCGGTGGGATGGGAAGTCACTGAGGAGGCCCTTCGTTGTGGGGTTTTCCTGGTGCTGGCCTACGACATGGAAAAGGGGCCGCTTCTCGTGCCCCGTAGAACTCAGCGTCCGTTGCCCGTCACGGTGTTACACGTCCCGAAGGAATGTCCTGGATGGTGGGTTGTGTTCGTGACGGTGTTCCGGACCTTGCGGACAGAGGATGGCCGCAAGCCTCGCTAACGTGCGGGTATGACGAAGGCGAAGCGGAGCATCACCCCGGTGCGGGGTCCGGCCGCCGTGCTCGGCACCCGGGCCCTGAACCGTGCCACCCTCGCCCGGCAGTTGCTCCTGCGGCGCTCACCGCTGTCCGCGGAGGCGGCCGTCGGGCATCTGGTCGGGCTCCAGGCACAGAACGTCAAGCCGCCGTACTACGCGCTCGCCGCCCGGCTCGACGGCTTCACGCCCGAGGCGCTGTCCCGGCCGATGGCCGACCGCGCCGTGGCCCGCCTCGTCACCCTGCGCTCGACCATCCACACCCACACCGCCCAGGACTGTCTCACCCTGCGCCCTTTGGCGCAGCCCGCCCGTGACCGCGAACTCGGCTCCTTCCGCAAGGGGTTGACCGGAGTCGACCTGGACCGGCTGACCGTCCTCGCCCGGGACCTCGTCGAGTCCGCACCGCGCACCATGAAGCAACTGCGCGAGGCCCTGCTCGAGGAATGGCCCGACGCCGACCCGCAGGCCCTGTCCGTCGCCGCCCGCTGCAGGCTGCCCCTCGTCCAGATCACCCCGCGCGGACTGTGGGGCCGCAGCGGCCAGGTGACGCTCACCACCGCCGAGCGGTGGCTGGGCCGCCCCGCCGAGCCCTCCCCGGGGCCGGACGCCGTCGTGCTGCGCTACCTCGCTGCCTTCGGGCCCGCCTCCGTGAAGGACATGCAGATCTGGGCCGGGCTGACCAGGCTGCGCGAGGCCTTCGACCGCCTCGAACCGCGCCTGGTCACCTTCCGCGACGAACACGGGGTCGAGCTGTTCGACCTCCCCGACGCGCCCCGGCCCGACCCGGACACCCCGGCCCCGCCGCGGTTCCTGCCCGAGTTCGACAACCTGCTCCTCTCCCACGCCGACCGCACCCGCGTCGTGCCCCACGAACTGCGGGGCCGAACCCGGCAGGGAAACACCCCCTACCGCGCCCTCCTCGTCGACGGCTTTCTGGCGGGGGTGTGGCGACTGGACGAACACGCCCTCGTGGTCGAGCCGTTCGGTCCGCTCACCGGGGCCCGGCGGGACGAGATCACCGCCGAGGGGGAGCGGATGCTCCGGGTGATGCACCCGGACACGCCGTACGACATCCGCTTCGGAGCCGTACGCCGGTGAGGGGAGGACCGCGCGAAGGGGCGAGGGGGCATGGATAGGGGGCGTTGCGGGCTGCTCGTGGAAGCCCGCAACGCCCCCTGGCATTCACCTGAGGGGTGCTCAGGAATTCAGGTGGCGGCGAGCACGGCGGTGGTCGCGGCGGTCCTCGTACGGCGGGTGGGCCCGTACATCGGTCTCCTCATCGGTTGCCGGTGGGGCGCGCGGGGTGGGGGGTCCAGCACGAGGACCGGACTACCGGTCCCCGTGTGCCCGGCGAGCGGCACACCCTTACGCTACGAGCCGGAGCGCGAGCCCCCAATGAGGGAAGCCCCTACGGGAGTTGGGCAGGGAAAACCCTCGGTCCCGGCCGACCGCCCCGTACCGGCCGGCACCGCGTTCACCGCCGGCCCCGCGAGGGCCCCTACGCGTACCCCGACCCAGGCCACCGTGCCCCTGCCGCCCCGCACCCGCCGTACCGCCCTCTCCCCGGGGTCACTTGGTGCGGCGGCCCGCGGCCAGGCGGACGATGTCCACCCGTGACCGGATGCCCAGTTTCCGGTACACCCGGGTGAGCGTCGCCTCGACCGTCTTGACGCTGATGAACAGTCGGGCGGCGATCTCCCGGTTGGTGGCCCCCTCCATCACCAGCGAGGCGACCTGCCGTTCCATCGAGGCGAGGCCGTCCAGCGCCGCCGAGGTGGCCGCGGACACCGTGTCCGGCTCCACCGGACCGGCGGCCACGGCCGCGTCCACCTGCCGCAGCCAGGGCAGCGCGCGGCAGCGCCGGAACAACCGGGCGGCCTCGTCGTAGGGGGCATGGCCCGGGGCCGTCCCCGGGCGCCGGGCGCGCAGCCGGGCCAGCGCGAACGCGGCCCGCGCCTCCTCCAGCCCGTAGCCCAGTCGGCCCAGCCGATCCTGTGCCGACGTCAACTGCTTCTGCGCGGCATCGTGTTGCCCGCGGGCCGCCCGCACCAGGGCCTCCGCGCGGTCCAGTACGGCGAGGACGCCCGCGCGGTCCAGCCGCAGCGCGTGCACCCGGGTGAGGTTGATGAGTTCCTGCGCCTCGCCGGGCTCACCGATCCGCACCAGCGCCTCGGCGAGATCGCCGTGCCAGCGGCCCCGCGCCGGGTCGGTGATGCCCATGCCCTGCTCCAGCTCCCGCACCCGGCGCAGCGAACGGACCGCGCCCGCCGCGTCCCCGGCGACCGACTGGGCGTAGCCGAAGGCGGCCAGGGCGCGTGAGAGGTACATCTGGTCGCCGTCCACCTCGGCGTGGTCGGCGGCCTCCCGTGCCAGTGCCAGCGCCCGCTCCACGTCCCCGCCGGAGGCCTCCGCGAGCGAGGCGAGCATCGCCGAGGCGCCCTCCCCGATCCCGGAGTCCCGGGCCAGCCGCAGGCTCTCCCGTGCCAGGTCCAGGGCGCGGCCGCAGTGCCCGGAGCGCAGCTCCGTGTCGGCGAGGAAGCGCAGGAAGTGCACCTCGCTCTCGACCATGCCGCGCCGCCGTGCCTCCCGCAGCAGCCCGGTGATGCTCTTGCGGGCCTCGGGCAGCTGGTCGCTCATGAGCAGCCAGCGGAACCTGGCCATGCCCGCGCCGTTGTGGTGGCAGGCCACATAGGGGTCCTGGGGTTCCTTCAGGGCCCGCTTGATGGTGGCCGGGGCGTCCGGGTGGCCCATCAGGGTCTCGGTGGACGACTGGAAGGCCAGTGCCATCAGCTCGGTGCGCCGGTCCGCGCCCCGCGCCGCCAGGTCCGCCGCGTGCGCGGCCTCCCGCCGGGCCTTGCCGAAGTCGCCGTCGACCACCAGTTCCCGCCAGGCCAGCTGGTAGTGGACCAGGGCGAGCAGCCGCGGGTCGTCGCCCGCGTCGGCCAGCACCTGCGGGAAGACCGCGTCGACCTCGCCGAGCGCCTGCCCGGCCGCCTCGATGACCACCATCCACGCCCGCACCCGCTCCGCGGGCACCGTGGCCCGGGTCAGCACCTCGCGCGCGATGTCCCGGGCGAGATCCGCCTCCCCCGCGGTGATGGCGTCCTCGGCGGCCTGCAGCCGCCGCTCGTCCGGGCCCGGCGTACGGTCGGCCGGGGTGCGGCGGGCGGCCAGCAGCCCCAGCGAGGCGGCGACCGAGGGAGCCCCGCGGTCGCGGGCCAGCGCGGCGGCCTCGGCGAGCCGGGTCGCCACCTCCGGGTCGGTACCGGTCGTGGCGAGGGCCAGATGCCGGGCCCGCTCGATGGGGTCGGAGGCCGCCGTGGACAGCGCGGCGTGCGCGGCCCGCCGCTCGTGCGCGGGGGCCTCCGCGTACAGCGCGGCCGAGATCAGCGGATGCGCGAACCGCAGCGCCGGCTCCTCCGGGTCCGTCGCCAGCAGCCCCAGCGCGGCCGCCTGGGCCGTCTCCTCCTCGGCGTGGTCCCGGCCGGCCGCGTGCAGCAGCGCCGGCGTCGGGCGGGCGCCGGCGCTGGCCACCAGCAGGGTGCGGCGCGCGTCGTCCGACAGCATCTCCAGCCGGCTGAGCACCAGGGCACGCAGCGAGGTCGGCACCGGCAGCGGCTCGCCGGGGCGCGGCCGGGCCGGGCTCTCGGCCAGGGCACGGCCCAGTTCGAGCGCGAAGAGCGGGTTGCCGTCGCTGGTGCGGTGGATGTCGCGGACCGTGGTGCGGGACAGACCCGTGTAACCGCGGTGGTCGAGCAGCGCGGACACCTGGGTACGGGAGAACGGGCCCAGCCGGACCACCCGCGTGTCCGGCGGGCAGGCCCGCAGATGACGGTCGTACTCCTGCCCCTCCGTGCCCTGGGTCCGCGCCGCGCACAGCATCTGCACCGGAGCGTCGCCGAGGCGCCGGGCGGCGAAGCCCAGCAGTTCCGCGCTGGCCGAGTCCAGCCACTGAAGATCGTCGGCGACGACCAGGACGGGCCCCTCGGCGGCCAGTGCCCGCAGGGTGGACAGCACCGCCAGGCGCAGCGCGAGCCCGTCCCGCTGGAGCGTGGACTCGCCGCGGCCGGTGAGCGCCGACTCCAGGGCGGTGCGCTGCGCGGCGGGCAGCGCACCGCAGACCCTTTCGAGGACCAGGCCGAACAGGTCCGCGAGCGCCAGGAACGGAAGGTGGGATTCGGACTCCGTGGCGGAGCAGCGCAACACTGTGGGCGCCCCGCCCGCGTTTTCCGCCGCAAGTGCCCGCAGCACGGTTGATTTACCTATTCCGGCCGGCCCGTGCAGCAGCACGCTGCCCCCTCGGGCCAGCTGCTCGCGCGCTTCGGCGAACGGCTCCTCCCTGCCGATGACCAGGTCGGGACGGCACCTGGCAGGATCCCTGAAGTCCCGGCGCACGGTCACCGCTCCCTCCTGTGTCGTGTCCTGACCAATATTAGGCAACGGGTCAGTTGAATTCGGAGGGGCGACGTCGTGAGGCATTTAACAGCGCACACGCGGATGAAATCCGAAGTCCCGGCACACCGGCCGAAAACCCCGGACCACCGGTAATGCCGACCCCACGAGAACACCGCAAACCTACGGCAACCACCCCGCCCCGTGTACGGAGACCACCGCCTCCCCACGCGTCCGGGCACCCGGCTCGCACATCGCCGAGCGCGGACACGCCCTCACGGTCCCGTCCGTCACCCCCAGCCGCTCGGCCGCCCTCACCTCGGTCGCCCCCGCCCGGGTCAGCCGTCACCGGTTCGCCTCTCCGCCGCGGATCCCGAATGAGCCACGCCCCCTTTCAGGGGTGGTGAGACCTGCGTCACGGATTAGACGATGGCACAGAGGCACCCGGCAAGGTCCGGGACCGAGGAGGACGGAGCACCCATGACGACGGCGACGGAAGGGAACACATGACGACGGCGACGGCGACGGAGGAGTTCCGCAGGGCCCGGGACTTCCTGCTGGAACACCGCGACGACTACACCACGGCCTACGAGGGCTTCCGCTGGCCGCGCCCCGACCGCTTCAACTGGGCGCTCGACTGGTTCGACGTGATCGCGGACGGCAACGACCGCACCGCCCTGCACCTCGTGGAAGAGGACGGCGAGCGGACCAGGCTCTCCTTCGCCGAACTGGCCCGCCGCTCCGACCAGGCCGCCAACTGGCTGAGGCAGCAGGGCGTGGGCGCCGAGGACCGGGTGCTCGTCATGCTCGGCAACCAGGCCGAACTCTGGGAGACCGCGCTCGCCGCGATGAAACTGCGTGCCGTGGTCATCCCCGCCACCCCGCTGCTCGGCCCCGCCGACCTGCGTGACCGCGTCGACCGGGGCCGCGTCCGGCACGTGATCACGCGCGCCGCCGACACCTCGAAGTTCGGCGAGGTGCCCGGCGACTACACCCGCATCGCCGTCGGCGGGGGCGCCACCGAGGCCTGGCTGCCCTACGAGGACGCCTACGGCGCCGCCGAACACTACGCGCCCGACGGACCCACCCTCGCCGACGACCCCCTGATGCTGTACTTCACCTCCGGCACCACCGCACAGCCCAAGCTCGTCGAGCACACCCACACCTCGTACCCCGTCGGGCACCTGGCGACCATGTACTGGATCGGGCTCACACCCGGCGACGTGCACCTGAACATCTCCTCGCCCGGCTGGGCCAAGCACGCCTGGTCCAACCTCTTCGCCCCGTGGAACGCCGAGGCGACCGTCTTCCTGCACAACTACGCGCGCTTCGACGCGGCCCGGCTGATGGCCGAGATGGACCTCGCCGGCGTCACCACCTTCTGCGCCCCGCCCACCGTGTGGCGCATGCTCATCCAGTCCGACCTGACCGGGCTGCGTACCCCGCCGCGCGAAGCGGTCGCCGCCGGCGAACCGCTCAACCCCGAGGTCATCGAACAGATCCGGCGCGCCTGGGGCGTCACCGTCCGCGACGGCTTCGGCCAGACCGAGACCGCCGTCCAGATCGCCAACAGCCCCGGCCAGCCCCTGCGGACCGGCTCCATGGGCCGCCCGGGGCCCGGCTACCGGGTCGAGCTCCTCGACCCCGTCTCCGGCGCACCCGGCGCCACCGAGGGCGAGATCGCACTCGACCTGTCGGACCGCCCGGTGGGCCTGATGACCGGCTACCACGGCGACCCCGACCGCACCGCTCAGGCCATGGCCGGCGGCTACTACCGCACCGGCGACATCGGCTCCCGCGACCCCGACGGCTACCTCACCTATGTGGGCCGCGCCGACGACGTGTTCAAGGCCTCCGACTACAAGATCTCCCCCTTCGAGCTGGAGAGCGCCCTGCTGGAGCACGAGGCGGTCGCCGAGGCGGCCGTCGTACCCGCCCCGGACGAGCTGCGCCTGGCCGTGCCCAAGGCGTACATCGTGCTCGCGGAGGGCCACCGGCCCGGCCCGGACACCGCGCGGGAGCTCTTCGAGTACTCCCGCAAGGTACTCGCCCCCTACAAGCGGGTCCGCCGGCTGGAGTTCGGCGAACTGCCCAAGACCGTCTCCGGCAAGATCCGCCGCATCGAACTGCGCGAGGCCACGGCGGCGGGCTCCGACGCCGAGTACCGCGAGGAGGACTTCCGGTGACCCCGTCGGTCCCGGCACCGGCCCCCGCGCCGGCCCCGTCGTACAGCCACGGGACGAGCACCACCCCGCTGCTCGGCGACACCGTCGGCGCCAACCTCGACCGCGCGATCGCCGCGTACCCGGACCGAGAGGCCCTCGTCGACGTGCCCTCGGGCCGGCGCTGGACCTACACCGAGTTCGGCGCCGCGGTCGACGAGGTGGCGTGCGGGCTGCTGGCCAAGGGGATCACGACCGGCGACCGCGTCGGCATCTGGGCGGTCAACTGTCCGGAGTGGGTCCTGACGTAGTACGCCACCGCACGCATCGGCGCGATCATGGTGAACATCAACCCGGCCTACCGCGCCCACGAGCTGGAATACGTCCTGCGGCAGGCCGGTGTCGCGGTCACCCTGGAGGACCTGCGCGCCTTCTGCGCCGACCGGCTGGCCCACTACAAGATCCCGAGCCGGCTCCAGGTCCTGGACTCCTTCCCGATGACGGTCTCGGGGAAGGTGCGCAAGGTGGAACTGAGGGAGCGGTACGCCCCGGGTACGGCGGAGGGAGCCGAGGGGGTGGGCGGCACGGAGAGCTGAGGCGCGCGGGCGGGTGTCAGGCGACGGTCCGGCGGAACACCTGCCGGGAACCGCCTTCCGGACCGGGTTCGGCCGGTTCGGCGGGGAGGAAGCCGAGGCGCTCGTAGAAGACGCGTGCGCCACTGGCCGCCGCCCCGGGGTGGTCGGCCCCGAAGGTGACCACCTCGATCCGGCCGGGACCCCGTACCCACCGGCGCGTCGCGTCCGCCATCAGCGCACGGCCGACGCCCTTTCCCCGCGCCCGGTCCGAGACGACGAGCCAGTGGACGTGGTGGGACGGCGGCTCGGCTCCGAACAGCAGCCCGCCGAGGAAACCCGGGCCCGGGCCCGGGCCCGGCCCCGGACCCGTGGGGCCGGGGTCGACGGCGACGAGCGCCATGGACGCGCGGAGGTGCGCGCGCACCGCGTCGTGGAAACCGGGTACCTCGACCATGGGGCCGAACCACTGCTCGACCTGGGACGCCAGGTCGAGGAACCCGGGGAAGTCCTGCTCCGCCGCTGTTCTGATCATCGTGCGAGCAGGGTGGCAGGTGTGTGCCCCGGCGGTCACGGCCGGCCGAGGCTTCGGGACATGCACACGCGCGGCCACCGGTCGAGCCCGTGCCCGCCCTCCTGGGCGCGGATCCGGCGCAGACCGGGCGTGAGTTCGGCCTCGGCCAGTGTGCGGAAGCCGAGGCGGGCGTAGTACGGGGCGTTCCACGGGACGTCGGCGAAGGTGGTCAGGGTCAGGGCGCTCAGGCCCTGCGCGCGGGCCTGCTCGGCGGCGTGGGCGATCAGGGACCGGCCCACGCCCCGGCGGGCGGCGCGCGGGTGCACCGAGACCTGCTCGAGGTGGAACGCGTCGTCCACCGGTTCGCCGATCAGATAGGCGGCGGGCCGGTCCCGTTCGTCGGCGGCGACCCAGCAGCGGCCCGCCCGCCGGTAATGGTCGAGGGTGTCGAGGGCGGGCGGCTCGTCGTCGGCGATCTCTGGCATGTCCAGGGCCCGGAAGGGTGCGCCGGCGGCCCGTTCGATGTCCTGGAGGGCGGACAGCTCGTCGGGGGCGGCGGGCCGGATGTGCGTACGCATGAGCCGAGTATCGGACGGCGGGGGCGGGAACGTCCCCGGGTTCCCGGGCTTCTCAGGAACGGGTGGCGTCCAGCGCCTCGGCCGGGGCGTTCACCGGCTGCGGGGTGCCGGTGAGGTCGAGCAGGAACAACGGGACACCCAGGCGGTCGGCACGCTCCCGGGCGTCCGGGGCGTACCCGGCGAGGGTGAAGTACAGGCACTGGGCGGACTCCGACATGGACATGAGCCACAGGCACTCCACGTCCCGCGACGTCACCGGACGCGCCGACGGGTCGACCTGGGCGAGGACACCCCGGCCGGCCAGCCCGATGCCGGACGGGGGACGCCGGTGGGCGCGGCGGATGTCGTCGTGGCCGAGCAGGCGCAAATACAGCACGGTCGCCGTGACCGCGTCCCGCGCGGTGCGGATCGGCACGGAAGGGATGTCGGGGCGGCGTGAAGCGGGTCCGGCGGCCGTCGGCGACTCCGGTGCAGGGGTGCCGTCCGGTGCAGGTGCGGCGTACGAGTCAGGTGCGGAGTACGAGTCAGGTGTGCCGTACGAGTCAGGCGTGGTGCCCGAGGCGGGTGAGGGGGATTCGTCCGGGGC
>NZ_LIQT01000231.1 GCF_001418415.1 Streptomyces hirsutus | reverse complement strand
GGCTCCGGCGGCCACACGCGCAAGGACGTCCACCTGAGTCTCGACGTCAGGCCGCCGGAGCCGGTGGTCATGCCCGCGCGTGCGGAGGCGACCATGTTGGCCTCCTTGAGCACACCGGACAGATACGGCCACACCTCGAAGCGCTGCCGCCGCAGCGGGACGACCCCGTTGTCCAGGCGGGACAGGTCGAGGAGCGTCTCCACGAGACGCCCCAGCCGCTCGGTCTGCTTCAGCGCCGTGCGCATGGTCTCGGGATCGGCCTCGGTGACGCCGTCGACGATGTTCTCCAGCACCGCGCGCAGACCCGCGATGGGGGTGCGCAGCTCGTGCGAGACGTTGGCCACCAGCTCCTTGCGCTGATGGTCCTGGGCCTCCAGCTCGTCGGCCATGACGTTGATGGTCTGGGCCAGGTCGCCCAGCTCGTCCCGGCGGTGCTCGCGCACCCGGCGGGTGTAGTCGCCGTGCGAGATGGACCGGGCCACCGCGTTCATGTCGTCCAGCGGCGCGGTGAGGGAGTGCGCCACGAACTGGGTGATGAGCAGGGTGGCGATCATCGAGAAGACCGTGATGAAGCGCAGCTCCGTCTTGGTCTGCACCGCGATCATCGACAGCCCGGTGGTGATCAGCACCGAGATGACGACCAGAGCGCCCAGCTTGGTCTTGATGGAGAACGGGCGGACGCCGCCCCAGGGACGAGGGTCCCCGGGGCCTCTCCGTGCGGCCGGCCCGTCGCTCATGGCGTCGGCGTCTCCAGGGCGTAGCCCACGCCGTGCACGGTACGGATGCGCTCGGCGCCGATCTTCCGGCGCAGCGCCTTGATGTGGCTGTCGACGGTCCGGGTGCCGGAGGCGTCCGCCCAGTCCCAGACCTCGGCCAGCAGCTGCTCCCGGGAGAGCACCGCGCGGGGGGTGTTCGCCAGGCACACCAGGAGGTCGAACTCGGTGGGCGTCAGATGGACGTCCTCGCTGCGCACCCGCACCCTGCGCTGCGCGTGGTCGATCTCCAGTTCGCCCAGGCGCAGGATGCCGCTGCGCGGGGTGGAGGCCGCCAGGGCCGCCCGCTCCATGCGGCGCAGCAGTACGTGCACGCGAGCCGCGAGTTCCCGCATGGAGAACGGCTTGGTCATGTAGTCGTCGGCGCCGACGCCCAGCCCGACCAGCATGTCGGTCTCGTCGTCGCGCGCGGTCAGCATCATCACCGGCACCGGTCGCTGGGCCTGCACGCGCCGGCAGACCTCCAGGCCGTCGAAGCCCGGCAGCATGATGTCGAGGATCAGCAGGTCGGGCTGCCAGGCCTCCGCCGTGTCGACGGCGGACGGACCGTCACCCGCCGTCTGCACCAGGAATCCCTCGGCACGAAGGCGGGTCGCGATGGCGTCCACGATCGTCGCGTCGTCCTCGACCACCAGGACCCGGCGTTGTGCGCCCGGAGTGGTCGCCGCCGTGCCGTTGTGGGAGGTGTGTGTCTGCTCCATCGCCCGCCCCTGAAGTGTGCTTTCCGGAATCCGTGGGGTGAATCCGTTTCTGCGCATGACTGCGATTGACGCTTGCATGATCCGCGTCCGTGCAGCAGCGTACGGGGAGTCACCACGGCTTTGCTATCCAGGGCGGACGCCGAGGTGCACGACGTCAGGAACGCCCCGGGCAACGGGGATCTCTTCGGTACGCACCTGTTGGAACCCGGCATTCCGCAAGGTTCCCTCGAAATCCGTGGACGGCTGGGCGGACCACACCGCGAGCACTCCGCCGGGCGTCAGCACCCTTGCGCAGTCCCGGAGTCCGGCGGGGGAGTAGAGCCCGTCGTTGCCCTCGGTGACGGTCCAGTCGGGGCCGTTGTCGATGTCGAGGCACAGCACGTCGAACGTGTCGGACGTCTCCTGGACGTACGTCACCAGATCGGCCTCGACGATCCTCGCGCGGGGGTCGGCGAGAGCGCGCGCGGAGAGTTCGGCCAGGGGGCCCGCGCGGTGCCACTCGATGACGGCGGGTTCACGCTCCACCACCGTGATGCGGCCCCAGCGGGGCGCGGCGGCGGCGTGCGCGAGGGAGAAGCCGACGCCGAGTCCGCCGATGAGGACGTGCGGCTCCTGCCGCGGACCGTGCCCCGCGCGGGTGTCGGCGGCGTCGAGCGCGGCCAGGGCGGCGTCGACCAGCAGGCGCTCCGAGCGGCCGTCGGAGGTGTCCATCAGGAAGCAGCCGTTCGCGATGATCTGCAGCAGGCTGCCGTGCCGGCGGAGCACCACCTCCCCGTACGGGCCCTCGCGGCGGTCCAGGACTTCGGGAATGTCGTAGGGGGTGGACATGCGTTCATCCTGGCAGCACTCCCCGTCCGGCGGAGCGCCCCCCTCGTTCAGGGCCGCCCCGGGCGGTGCCCGGCGGTCCCCGGCGGCCTCCGTGGCTCCCGGCGGGCTCCGGCGGTCCGGAGGAGCGCCCTTCGCTCCCCGGTCGCCGGATGATCGCTGAGAGCGAACGCAGCAGCCCGCGGGCCGGGAACAATCAAGGGCTCAGGAGCATTGAGCCGGTGTAACTCAACTTGACTGCCGAAGGGGAGATCATGGCTGCTGAGTCCACACCACTCGCCCTGCCCGTGCTGCCGCTCGACGACGAGGTCGTGCTGCCCGGGATGGTGGTCCCGCTGGACCTGAGCGATTCCGAGGTGCGCGCCGCGGTGGAGGCCGCCCAGGCCGCCGCCACGTCGGAGCCCGGGAAGCCCAGGGTCCTGCTGGTGCCACGCATCGACGGGACCTACGCCGCCACCGGCGTCCTGGGCACGGTCGAGCAGGTCGGCAGGCTGGCCGACGGCGACCCGGGCGCCCTGATCCGGGGCCGGGACCGGGTGCGGATCGGCGCCGGGACGACCGGGCCGGGTGCCGCGCTGTGGGTGGAGGGCACCCGGATCGAGGAGACCGTGCCGGAGCGTTCCCCGGGGTCCCCGCTCCGTCCGGGCAAGGGAGACCCCTACCCCGGCCAGGTGACCGAGTTGGTCACCGAGTACAAGGCGCTCGCCACCGCCTGGCTGCGCAAGCGCGGCGCCTGGCAGGTCGTCGACCGCGTCCAGGCCATCGACGACGTCTCCGCCCTCGCCGACAACTCCGGTTACTCACCGTTCCTGTCCACCGAACAGAAGCTGGCCCTGCTGGAGACCGCCGACCCGGTGGCCCGGCTGAAGCTCGCCACCCAGCAGCTGCGCGACCACCTCGCCGAGCAGGACGTCGCCGAGTCCATCGCCAAGGACGTCCAGGACGGTGTCGACAAACAGCAGCGCGAGTTCCTGCTGCGCCGTCAGCTGGAAGCCGTGCGCAAGGAACTGCGCGAGCTGAACGGCGAGCAGGAGGGCGAGGAATCCGACGACTACCGGAGCCGCGTCGAGGCCGCGGACCTGCCGGAGAAGGTGCGTGAGGCCGCGCTCAAGGAGGTCGACAAGCTGGAGCGCTCCTCCGACCAGTCGCCCGAGGGCTCGTGGATCCGCACCTGGCTCGACACGGTGCTGGAGATGCCGTGGAACGAGCGCACCGAGGACGCGTACGACATCCAGGGCGCCCGGGCCGTGCTCGACGCCGAGCACGCGGGTCTGACGGACGTGAAGGAACGCATCACCGAGTACCTGGCGGTGCGCAAGCGGCGTGCCGAGCGCGGGCTCGGGGTCGTCGGCGGCCGCCGCGGCGGTGCCGTGCTCGCCCTCGTCGGCCCGCCCGGCGTCGGCAAGACGAGCCTCGGCGAGTCCGTCGCCCACGCGATGGGCCGCACGTTCGTCCGGGTCGCGCTCGGCGGCGTCCGCGACGAGGCCGAGATCCGCGGCCACCGGCGTACGTACGTCGGCGCGCTGCCCGGCCGGATCGTGCGGGCCGTCAAGGAGGCCGGGTCGATGAACCCGGTGGTGCTGCTCGACGAGATCGACAAGGTGGGGTCGGACTTCCGGGGCGACCCGTCCGCCGCCCTCCTCGAAGTGCTGGACCCGGCGCAGAACCACACCTTCCGCGACCACTACCTGGAGGTCGAGCTGGACCTCTCGGACGTCGTCTTCCTCGCCACCGCCAACGTCCTGGAGGCCATCCCGGAGGCGCTGGCGGACCGGATGGACATCGTCCGCCTGGACGGCTACACCGAGGACGAGAAGGTCGTCATCGCCCGCGACCACCTGCTCCCGCGTCAGCTGGAGCGCGCCGGGCTCGCCACCGACGAGGTCACCCTCGACGAGGGCGCGCTGCGCAAGCTGGCCGGCGAGTACACGCGCGAGGCGGGCGTCCGCGCCCTGGAGCGGTCCATCGCGCGGCTGCTGCGCAAGGTCGCGGCCCAGCACGAACTGGGCGAGCGGGAGCTGCCCCTCACGGTCGGCGACGGTGATCTGCGCGCTCTGATCGGACGGCCGCACCACGTGCCCGAGTCCGCCCAGGAACCGGCCGAACGCCGCACCGCCGTCCCCGGTGTCGCCACCGGGCTCGCGGTGACCGGTGCCGGCGGTGACGTCCTCTATGTGGAGGCGTCCCTGGCCGACCCGGAGACGGGCGCCGCCGGACTGACCCTGACCGGTCAGCTGGGCGACGTGATGAAGGAGTCGGCGCAGATCGCGCTGAGCTTCCTGCGGTCCCACGGCGCCGAACTGGAGCTTCCGGTCGGCGACCTGAAGGAGCGGGGCGCGCACATCCACTTCCCGGCGGGCGCGGTGCCCAAGGACGGCCCGAGCGCCGGCGTCACGATGACCACCGCCCTGGCCTCGCTGCTCTCCGGGCGCCTGGTCCGTACGGACGTGGCGATGACCGGTGAGGTCTCGCTGACCGGCCGGGTGCTGCCGATCGGCGGGGTGAAGCAGAAGCTGCTCGCGGCGCACCGGGCGGGGATCACCACCGTGATCATCCCCAAGCGCAACGAGCCCGACCTGGACGACGTCCCCGCTCACGTGCTGGACGGGCTCGACGTCCACGCCGTGACCGACGTCCGCCAGGTCCTGGAACTGGCGCTCTCGCCGGCGACGAACGGCGCGGCGCCGGAGGTTCCGGTGGCGGTGTGACGGCGTCACCGGACGGGCGGCGGCCGGGATCCCGTGAGGGAGATCCGGGCCGCCGCCCCACGGCACCGGGGCCGGCGGCGCGGGCCGGCGACGTCAGCCGAGGGCCGGGGCCCGCACCTGGTCGACGGTGCCGTTGAAGAGGTCGTGGTCCCCGACCACCGGGCCGGTGGAGGTGTACTGCCACCTCGTGCAGGACGCCCGGCCCGCGGGCGGCTCGCCCGCGGTCGCGGCGTACCGGGCGACCCGCAGCGGGCGGGTGGTGCCGAACCCGGCGTGGTTCCCGGTGCACTGCTGCCACCGGCTGGTCGCCGGGTAGATCACGGCGTCGCGGCCGGTGCGCGCCCGGTACCGGTCCAGGACGTCACGGATCCAGCTGACCATCGCGCTCCGCGACGTGCCGTGACAGGCGTCTCCGTAGGGGGTCCACTCGATGTCGAGCACGCCCGGCAGCGTCCTGCCGTCGGGCGACCAGGCGCCGCCGCGGTCGGCGAAGCAGTCGGCCTGGGCGGCGACGCCCATGCCCCAGGCGGGCGGAACCGCGCGGCGGGACGTCGGGGGCGCCCCCGGCCGACCCGGCCGCGGGAGTCGTACGGGGAAGGGAGAGGACCGCGAGCAGGACCGCCGCGCCGGTCGTGAACGCGCGGAGACGGGTGGAACCGGATCTGTGCACGGGCGTGACGGATCTTCGGAGGTACTCGGTGGGGAATCCGGGGAAGCAGGAACGCGACGCGCACGGACCGCGACGCGGGACAGGCCACGGGCGAAGTGCCGCAGGTCGGAAGCGGTGGTCGGAAGCGGTGGTCGGGCCGGGCCTGCGAAATACTTGTGGAGCTCCAGTGGCGCCGCCACTGGGTGGGAACATGGACGACCGGTGAACCGAGGCAGGGACTGACGTGCACGAAGGCGGAAACGGCGGCGGTGAGGACACCTCGTCGCAGGTGCCCGACAACGGTGTGGAACAGCCCGGATTCCTCGCGCTGGAAAGAGAGTTGACGGTGCTGCTGCGCCGCGCCAGGGCCAGCCAGGGCGAGATGTCCCGCGCGGTCCATTCCGACCTGGAACCGTCCGCGTACGGGCTGCTCGTCCGTCTGGACGAGTGCGGCAAGCAGCGGGCCACCGAACTCGCCGCCTTCATCGGCGTCGGCAAGGCGACCATGTCGCGCCAGCTGCACGCCCTGGAGGAACTCGGGCTCGTCACCCGTGAACCGGACCCCGCCGACGGCCGCGCCTGGCTGGTCGACCTCACCCCGGAGGGACGGAGCCGGACGGGCCGGGTCCGCGAGGCCCGCCGCGCGCGCTACGCCCGCGGCCTCGCCGACTGGGACCCCGACGAGGTCACGGAACTCGCGCGGCTGCTGCACCAGCTGAACCGGGGGATGGAGAAGTAGCGGGAGCCGGCGCGGGCCGCTCGGCCACCGGGGAGCCGCCCGGGCCGCCCGTCCGCCGGGAGCCGGGGGCTCAGAACTCCACGTACACGACCGTCGCGTCGTCGTGCGTCTTGCTCCGGCCGAGCAGCACCCGGTCCGTGTCCGCCCGCTCCAGGGCCCGGACGCGGTCCACCAGCGCCTGCGGTCCCTCCTTGCGGACGAGGGCGAGACAGTCCGCCCAGTCGCCCTCGCGGAACTTCTCCACCCAGCGGGTGGCCCCGTCCGTCAGGGCGGCCAGGGCGCGCACCTCGGCGCGCGGCAGCGTCCCGGTGACCGCGCGCACCGCGACCGACGGATCGGCCGCCGCGGTGAAGAAGCCGCCCTCCTTGTTGCGCACGGTGGAGTCCACCAGCGCGTCCGTGGCCAGCGCCGAACGGGGCAGCCGTGCCAGCCGGTCGTCCAGCAGCGCGGTGATCGTGCCGCCCGGGGACTCGACGAGCAGGGCGGAGTCGGAAAGGACCAGGTACTCGACCGACTCCGGTGACCAGCGCGCCAGCACCACCGTCGCCTGGGGCGTACGGGGGTGAGAAAGGTCACAGGTTTTCGCGTGCGCCCCGGCGGTACGGGACACGGCCCGGGAGAGCAGGTCCGCCAGGGGGACATCCTGGAGGGAAACGGTCAGTTCGGCCAGCGCCCCGCCGAGGCGCGCGGTGAACCAGGGGACCGAATGCCGACACCCCGTGCCGTCCCGCGGCGGCGTGACCCCGTCCAGCAGGACCAGGGAACCGCCCTGTCCGGAGGCCGGAAGCCCGATACTCGCGAAGTCCTCGTTGGGAAGGGCCGCGTCCCCGGGCTCCGAGACAAGTTCCGTACGCATCCGGCCAGTCTGCACGACCCCTCCACAAGGGCTCCCGAAGGCCCCCACCGCTCGCCGGACACCGGCAGCCGTGCAGGTCAGACGCCGCGTTTGGGTGGGATTGCAGCACTCCTCGGGCGCGTGGCGGCGAATCCTGCCATCGGCCGCCGCAGACGTCCAACCGGCGTGCCGTGATGGGCCGCTGCGGGAGATCGCGCGACTTGCTCCCCAACTCGCCTCCGATGTTCACTCCTTCGAGTGGCGGGTCAGGTGATGCGCGTGCGGTGCCCATGGGCACTGGGAGGGTCGGGGAGCGACGGGGGCGTCTCGCTGCCCGAGCGCGACCGGCCGTCCGCCAAGGCGTACGCCCTCGATACGGGCAGGGCGTAGGCGCCTGTTGACGGGACGTCACCCCGACCCACGGGTACACGAGTCAGGAATGCGAGCACCGGTGCAGAAGACGCGGCCTCGTCGCACAGGCAAGCAGACGCCCCCCGCGGGAGACGCTGAGCAGACGCCCACCGTCGGCCGGGGCCGCCCCACCCATGTGCGCAACCGGCTCATCGTGGCCGTCGCGGTCGTGGCCGCGGCGATCGCCGGCGCCGGGACGCCCTCCCTGCTCACCGCCTCCGGGCAGCTGAGCGACTCCCAGAACCTGGTGACCCGGGCCGAGCAGACCCAGGACGCCCTCGCCCTTGCGCACTCGCTCGCCGACGAGCGGGACGACGTGACGTCCTACATCGCGGCCGGCCGCCCCAAGGCCAAGGCGCCCACCGAGCAGCACAGCGTCCGCGTCGACCGGCAGGTCGAGGAACTGCGCGCCGACTCCGGCACCTCGGCCGCGATGCGCGACGACCTCGAGGCCATCGCGGCCCTGCGCAGGGCCGCGCTCTCCGGCAAGAGCAGCGCGCTCGAGGCGCACCAGGCGTACTCCACCGCCATCACCCAGCTGCACCGGCTCGCCGAGCAGCTCGCGGAGGAGACCCCGCCCCGGGCCGGCTCCGGCTCCTACGCGCTCGCCGAACTGGACACCGCCGTCCAGCAGGCCGCCGCCACCCGCGGGCTGCTGCTCGCCGCGCTCAACGTGCCGAGCACCACCCAGACCGTGATCGACCCCCTCACCGGTCTGCCCACCACGGCCACCTCCACGTCGGACGCCGACGCCGAGCGGCGCGACGCGCTGACCGCGGCCGCCCTCCAGGCCCGCGTGCGCTCCGACGCCGCGCTCGCCGACTTCCGCGAGACGGCGCCCAAGGCCGCCCGCGCCTCGTACGACTCCACGGTCACCGGCCCCGAGGTCGACGCCGCCGAGAAGTACCTCAAGAACCTCACCGACCAGCCGACCCTCTCCGACGAGGAACTCGCCACCGGCTCCAAGAAGCTGGCGGCCGCGCTCACCGCCCGCGTGGAGGCGATGCGCGGAATCGAGTCCGCCCTCTTCGAGCAGCGCACCAAGGACCTCGCCCAGCTGCGCGACGACGACGTCACCGCGCTCGAGATCCGCGTCGCCCTCCTCGGCGCCCTCATGCTGCTCGCGGTCGGCGTCGCCACCGCCATGGCCCGCACCCTCACCCGTCCGCTGTCCGTGCTGCGCCGCGGTTCCGCCCGGCTCGCCAGCGCGGAGAACCCCGCCGTGGAGGAACCGGTCGCGTTCACCGGGCGCAACGACGAGTTCGCCCAGGTCGTCCGCTCCGTCAACGCCCTGCACGCGCACGCCGCACAGCTCACCGGGCGGATCACCACACTGGAGGCCGACCGCAAGCACCTCGTCGCGCAGCGGCAGCGGATGGCCGACGCCCGCGAGGAGCTGCGCACCCAGGTCACCGAGTCCGCCGCCCGCCTGGAGCAGCTGCGCAGCAGCATCGGCGGCACCTTCGTCAGCCTGGCGCTGCGCACTCTCGGTCTGGTCGAACGGCAACTCGGCGTCATCGAGGGCCTAGAGGAGCGCGAGGACGACCCGGACCGCCTGGCCACCCTGTTCAAGCTCGACCACTTCGCCACGGTGATGCGCCGGCACAGCGAGAACCTGCTCGTCCTCGCCGGCACCGAACACGTCCAGCACTCGGCGGCCCCGGTGCCGCTCGTCGACGTCGTACGGGCCGCGGTCAGCGAGATCGAGCGCTACGAGCGGGTCCGCATCGCGGCGCTGCCGCCGCACGCGCACATCGCCGGGTTCGCCGCCGACGACGTCAGCCATCTGCTCGCCGAGCTCCTGGAGAACGCGACCTCGTTC
>NZ_LIQT01000230.1:11491-11823 GCF_001418415.1 Streptomyces hirsutus | reverse complement strand
ATGATCCAGGGCATCGAGTACCGGGCACAGGGCTACGCCCACGCTCAGCGGTGGATCGACAACGGACGTGGTCGCATCCTCACCAAGTCCGCCCAGGCCCTCGCTGATGCCGTACTGGAGACCGGATCGCTCGCCCGGCTTCGAGCAGCCCTCGGCGAGACGTCCTGACTGTCAGCGCCGGGCGGTACGGCTGCCCATATGTCCCGGCCCACCCCGACTCGCGATGCTCCGCGCCCAGATATCCAGCAAGTCAACGCGCGCGTCCGGCGCCCCATGAGCAAGCCCGTCGGCGGCGCACCGTCGGGTGCGAACGCCTCCTCGCCCTGTGGGCG
>NZ_LIQT01000230.1:0-11428 GCF_001418415.1 Streptomyces hirsutus | reverse complement strand
CCAACAGCCTCGCGCGCGAGGGCCGGCCGCGTATGCGGAATGACGGAATTTCACCGTCTGAACAAGGGTGCTCCACCCGTTCTTGCGACATCCGGCGTGCGGAGGGCTCCGTTCGGATCGAAAGCCCTCTCTGTTCGGGCCCGGCCCCTCCCCCCGCCCGGGGTCGCCGTCAACCCCAGGTATGACGGTGACCACCGGGGTCCACCCTGAGTCGCCCCCCGGAACCGGAGCTACGGGTGACTACACAGTGGCCGTCGGGCGGAACGATGGATGACGTCCCGTTCCCGTGAAACGTCGTACCGTCAGGAGTGCCCATCCCGTGACCACCGCACCCATCGCCGACCGGACCACCACCGTGGCCGCACGTGCCACGGAGCTGTCGAAGATCTACGGCCAGGGCGAGACCCAGGTGGTCGCCCTCGACCAGGTCTCCGTGGACTTCCGGCAGGCCGAGTTCACCGCGATCATGGGCCCCTCCGGTTCCGGCAAGTCCACGCTGATGCACTGCGTGGCCGGCCTCGACACGTTCTCGGCCGGTTCCGTGCGCATCGGTGACACCGAGCTGGGCTCCCTCAAGGACAAGCAGCTCACCAAGCTGCGCCGGGACAAGATCGGCTTCATCTTCCAGGCGTTCAACCTGCTGCCGACCCTGACGGCCCTGGAGAACATCACCCTCCCGATGGACATCGCGGGGCGCAAGCCGGACCAGCAGTGGCTCGACACCGTGATCCGGATGATCGGCCTGTCCGACCGGCTGAGCCACCGGCCGTCCCAGCTGTCCGGCGGTCAGCAGCAGCGGGTCGCCGTCGCGCGGGCGCTGGCCTCCAGGCCCGAGATCATCTTCGGCGACGAGCCCACCGGCAACCTCGACTCCCGTTCCGGCGCCGAGGTGCTCGGCTTCCTGCGCAACTCGGTACGCGAGCTGGGGCAGACGGTGGTCATGGTGACCCACGACCCGGTCGCCGCGGCCTACGCGGACCGGGTGGTGTTCCTCGCGGACGGCAGGATCGTGGACGAGATGCACGGGCCGACGGCCGAATCGGTGCTCGACCGCATGAAGCAGTTCGACGCCAAGGGCCGTACGAGCTGAGCCGTCACCGGCCGAGCCGCCGTCAGCACGCAACCGTCCCTCACCTCCTCCGGTGATGTTCCGGTGAGGCGACCTCACCTCTGCCGACGCCCCACCCCCCACTCGTACGACTGGACTCGAGAAGACACCCATGTTCCGTACCGCCTTGCGCAATGTGTTCGCGCACAAGGCCCGGCTCCTTATGACCGTGCTCGCCGTGATGCTCGGCGTGGCCTTCGTGTCGGGGACCCTGGTCTTCACCAACACCATCTCCGACGCCCTCCAGAAGAGCTCCGCCAAGGGCTTCGACCACGTCGACGTCGCCGTCACCGCCCAGTGGAAGGAAGCCGAGGGAGACAAGGTCGGCGAGCCCCACGAACTGACCTCGGCCATGGTCGAGGACAGTGCCCGGGTTCCCGGCGCCGCGCGGGCCATCGGCGTCGTCACCGGATTCACCGCCATGGCCGACCGGGACGGCAGGCTGATCGGCGACGGCTTCCAGTCGCAGGGCGGCAACTACTGGGGCACCGACGACCCCCGCTACCCGCTGACCGAAGGGCACGCGCCGAAGGGCGCCGACGAGATCCTCATCGACGCCGAGACCGCCGAGCGCACCGGCTACCAGGTCGGCGACACCGTACGGATGTCGGTCGACGGCCCCGTCCTCGAGCCGGTCGTCACCGGCGTCTTCACCACCGACGACGGCAATGTCGCGGCCGGCGGCAGCCTCGCGCTGTTCGACACGGCGACGGCGCAGAAGCTGTTCGGCAAGGAGGGCACGTTCGACGAGATCGCCGTCAAGGCGAAGGACGGCGTCTCCGAGACCGCGCTGCAGGCGGAGCTGGACAAGGCGCTGCCCGCCGACGCCGTGGAGACCACCACCGGCACGCAGCTCGCCGACGACCAGGCGAGCATGATCGCCTCCTCGATGAGCGGGCTGAAGCAGGGCCTGCTGGTGTTCGCCGGCATCGCGCTGTTCGTCGGTACGTTCATCATCGCCAACACCTTCACCATGCTGGTCGCCCAGCGCACCCGGGAGCTGGCGCTGATGCGCGCGGTCGGCGCCTCCCGCCGGCAGGTCACCCGGTCGGTGCTGTTCGAGGCGTTCGTGGTGGGTGCGGTCGCCGCCGTGGTCGGGCTGCTCACCGGTATCGGCATCGGGGCCGGACTGCGTGCCCTGATGGGGACGTTCGGGGCGACCGTGCCCGCCGGCCCGCTGGTGGTCACACCCGGCACCGTCGCCGCCGCGTTCGCGGTCGGTGTCCTGATCACCATGCTCGCCGCGTGGCTGCCCGGCCGCCGGGCCGCGAAGATCCCGCCGGTGGCGGCGATGAGCTCCGTGCACGCCCAGGCGACCACCAAGTCGCTGGTGCTGCGCAACACGCTGGGCGCGCTCTTCTCGGGCGCCGGCATCGCGGTGGTCCTCGCGGCGACGACGATGAGCGGCTCGGACGGCCAGGCCCCCATGGGCATCGGCGCGGTCCTGCTGATCATCGGCGTGTTCATCCTGACCCCGCTGCTGTCCCGTCCGCTGATCGCCGCCGCGGCGCCGGTGCTGCGCGTCTTCGGGATGTCCGGGAAGCTGGCCCGGCAGAACGCGGTGCGCAACCCGCGCCGTACCGCCGCGACCGCGTCCGCGCTGATGATCGGGCTCACCCTGATCACCGGGATGACGGTGGTGGCGGGCAGCCTGCAGAACGCCATCGACAAGATGGCCACCTCCTCGATCGAGGCCGACTACGTGGTGTCGATGGCGAACGGCAACTGGCTGTCGCCGGACGTCGCGCGGACGCTGGAGCGGTCCGACGACGTCACCGCCAGCAGCCCGCTGCGCAACGCGCCCGTCCGTATCGACGAGCAGACGGAGTTCCTGACCGGCGTCGACGGCTCCTCCATCGGCGAGCTGACCGACTTCCCGGTCCGCGACGGCGCCTTCGAGGTGTCCGGCACACGGATCGTCGTCGACCACAGGACGGCCGAGGACTACGGCTGGAAGGCCGGTTCGGACTTCACCCTCACCTACGAGGACGGCAAGAAGCAGGAGCTGACGGTCGCCGGGGTCTACGAGGGCAACGAGATGTTCCGCGGCATCATGCTCGACACCGCGACCCTCGCCCCGCACCAGCCGGACCCGATCGACATGCAGGTCATGGTGAAGACCTCCGGCGGTGCCTCCGACGCGGCGAAGGACCGGCTGGTGGAGGCCCTCGGCACCAACCCCGCCATCAAGGTGCAGGACAAGAAGGACATCTCCAACGAACTGGCGTCCATGTTCACGCTGATACTGAACATGGTCTACGGGCTGCTGGCGATGGCCGTGCTCGTCGCGGTGCTCGGTGTCGTCAACACCCTGGCCATGTCGGTGTTCGAGCGCTCCCAGGAGATCGGCATGCTCCGCGCGATCGGCCTGGACCGCGGGGGCATCAAGCGGATGGTCCGTCTGGAGTCCCTGGTGATCTCCCTGTTCGGCGGGGTGCTCGGCATCGGCCTGGGCGTGTTCTTCGGCTGGGCGGCCGGAGAGCTGGTGGGCTCGAGGATGGCGACGTACGAACTGATCCTGCCCTGGGGCCGGATGGCGGTCTTCCTGCTGCTGGCCGGCGTCGTGGGCGTGCTCGCGGCCCTGTGGCCGGCCCGGCGGGCGGCACGGCTGAACATGCTCCAGGCCATCAAGGCGGAGTAGTACCGGAGAGCGGGCACGGGCCCTGTTCCGACGGCCGGACTCGGTCGGACTCCTGGCGTCGGCCGGAGTCGGTGGGAGTCGGTCGCCGGAGCAGGGCCCGTCGTCGTGCCTGCCGTCGTGCCCGTCGTCGTGCCAGGGGGCAGGGAGTGGGGGGCGGCGGTCAGTTCCAGGCGCGGGCGCGCAGGGGCAGGCCGGAGGCGCCGGATTCGGGGGTCTTCACGGCCAGGACCTGGTTGACGCCGATGCGGTTGCGTTCGAAGGCGAGCGCGGAGGCGGCCATGTACAGCCGCCAGACGCGGGCGCGGCCCGGCCCGGTGAGCATGACGGCCCGGTCCCAGCCGGCCTCCAGGTTCGCCACCCAGCGGCGCAGGGTGAGGGCGTAGTGCTCGCGGATCGACTCGACGTCGCGCGCCTCGAAGCCGGCCCGCTCCAGCAGGGACACGGTGGTGCCCACGGGGGCGAGTTCGCCGTCGGGGAAGACGTAGGCGTCGATGAACGGGTTCAGTGCGTACTCCGTCTCGTCCCGATGCGGACGGCGTGCGATCTGGTGGTTCAGCAGCCGTCCGCCGGGCTTGAGGAGGCGGTGCAGGGCGGTGGCGTACTCCAGATAGCGCGGGGCGCCGACGTGTTCGGCCATACCGATCGAGGAGATCGCGTCGTAGGGGCCGTCCGGGACGTCACGGTAGTCCTGTACGCGGATCTCGACCCGGTCGGTGAGCCCTTCGTCGGCGACGCGCTTGCGGGCGTACCCGGCCTGCTCCTGGGAGAGGGTGACGCCGACGACGCTCACGCCGTGCTCACGGGCGGCGTGGATCGCCATGGAGCCCCAGCCGCAGCCGACGTCCAGCAGCCGCTGACCGGGCGTCAGCGCGAGCTTGCGGCAGACGAGTTCGAGCTTGTCGTGCTGGGCCTGTTCGAGGGTGGCCTGCGGGAGCGGGGCGGGCCAGTAGGCGCAGGAGTACACCATGGACGGGCCGAGGACGATCTCGTAGAAGTCGTTGCCGACGTCGTAGTGGTGGCTGATGGCGCGCTTGTCGCTGCGCTTGGTGTGGAGGCCGCGGTGGGGCCTGCGGATCTCCTCCGGGGGCGGGCCGGGCGGCAGCGGCGGGCCGGCCAGCGCGACGAGGCCGCGGACGGCCGCACGGACGCCGGGGTCGCGCAGGGACTGGACGAGGGTGGGGGTGTCCTCGCCGCGCTCCCAGAGAAGACCGGAGACACGTTTGAGGGCGGTGTACAGGTCGCCCTCGACGCTCAGGTCGCCGGACACCCAGGCGCGGGCGAGGCCGAGTTCACCCGGCTTCCACAGCAGGTGGCGCACGGCACGGCGGTTGCGTACGACGAGGATCGGGGCGTCCGGCGGACCGGCCTGTGATCCGTCCCAGGCGCGGACGCGCAGGGGGAGCGGTGCGCCCGCCACCTGTTCGACAAGGCCCTTCAGCCGCGAGGCGGCGTCTCTCATGGTGTGCACCTCCGATAGGGGCGTCCCCGGCTCGAGCGACGTCGAGAGCCCGGGGAAGGCCAAATCCCGGAATGTCGTCACCACGTAAACATCTGCGGGGCGCGCGGCAGTCCTCGGCGCGCGTCATGACTGGGCAAAACGCCGAAAGGGCCGCCCGCACCACGGATGGCGGGCGGCCCTTTCGGGAGCCGAGGACGGCCTGGCCGATGATCTGGGGCCCGGCGCTCGGAGCAGGAGCGCCGGGTGGAACACAGATCGGACGGACCGAAAATCAGACGGACCGGAGGATCAGGCGGACCGGAGGTCGCCCGGCCGTACGCGCGGGCCCGGGGGGGCCGACGGGACGGGCGACCAGCGGTCGATCGGATCCGGCGTCAGGAGGCGTTGGCCTTCTCGGCCGATTCCTTCTTGGCGGCCGCGGGCAGCGGCGCCGGCTTCGCGGCCTCGTAGAACTCGTCGCGCGGGGACTGGATCGCGCCCAGCGAGACGACCTCGCGCTTGAGGAACACGGCGAGCGTCCAGTCGGCGAAGACACGGATCTTGCGGTTCCAGGTCGGCATCGCGAGACCGTGGTAGCCACGGTGCATATACCAGGCGAGCCGGCCCTTGAGCTTGATCTTCACCTTGCCCACGACGATCATCGCCACGCCCTTGTGCAGGCCGAGGCCCGCCACGGCGCCCTTGTTGGCGTGGCTGTAGTCCTTCTGCGGGAAGCCCCGCATGCCGGAGACCACGTTGTCGCCGAGGACCTTGGCCTGGCGCAGGGCGTGCTGGGCGTTCGGCGGGCACCAGGCGTTCTCGTTGCCCGCCTTGCGGCCCACGAGGTCCGGCACCTGGGCGTTGTCGCCCGCGGCCCAGATGTAGTCGGTGCCGGTGACCTGGAGGGTCGGCTGGGTGTCGACGTGACCGCGCGGGCCCAGCGGGAGGCCGAAGCGGGCCAGCGCCGGGTTCGGCTTGACGCCGGCCGTCCACACGATGGTGTTGGAGTCGACCTCGAGGCCGTTCTTCAGCACGACGTGGCCGTCGACGCAGGAGTCCATGGAGGTGGAGAGGTAGACCTCGACACCACGGCCCTCGAGGTGCTCCTTGCCGTACTTGCCGAGCTTGGGACCCACCTCGGGGAGGATCTTGTCGGCAGCGTCGACGAGGACGAAGCGCATGTCCTCACGGGACACGTTCCTGTAGTACTTGGCCGCGTCCCGGGCCATGTCCTCGACCTCACCGATGGTCTCCGCACCCGCGAAGCCGCCACCGACGAAGACGAAGGTGAGCGCCTTGCGGCGGATCTCCTCGTCCGTGGTGGAGTCGGCCTTGTCGAGCTGTTCGAGGACGTGGTTGCGCAGGCCGATGGCCTCCTCGATGCCCTTCATGCCGATGCCCTGCTCGGCGAGGCCGGGGATCGGGAAGGTACGGGAGACCGCGCCCAGCGCGACGATCAGGTAGTCGAAGGGCAGCTCGTAGGCCTCGCCGACGAGCGGCGCGATCGTGGCGACCTTGCGGTCCTGGTCGATGGTGGTGACCCGGCCGGTGAGGACCTCCGCCTTGGGGAGCACGCGTCGCAGGGGGACGACGACGTGCCGCGGGGAGATGTTGCCGGCGGCGGCTTCGGGCAGGAAGGGCTGGTAGGTCATGTACGACCGCGGGTCGACGACGGTGACGGTCGCCTCGCCGTAACGCATCTTCTTCTGGATGCGCCGAGCTGCGTACAGGCCTACGTACCCACCGCCTACTACGAGGATCCTGGGACGCTCCGTGGTGCTCATGCCATCGAGTATCCACCTCTCCGAGGGGGTGGGTTCGTGCGCCCCTTCACAAGCTTGGGTAGCGGTCGTGTTACACTTCCCGGCTTTTGTGATCAAGCCCATGCCGGGGGCCGGGAACCAGGACCATACGCGACCCGTTGTCAATGCCGCGTGAGCTGCCTCTCTTTGATTCCGGCGACGCCCCGGGCCCTCCCAGGGGCCCCCGGGGGCGACCTCCCGGGCGCCACCCGCCCACACCTTCTGAACATGTTCAAAGCAGCCCAGGGGCCCCGAAAGGGTCAACCGGACTCAGTTCTTCGACCTACCGGGGCCATTTCCTTGTGAAGAACTTCACGAACTTTCCCGCCGGCACCCCTCGAAAGGGCCGGTCGGCCCCTTCCCGCAGCCGCTCAAACGGTATCCACGCTGCTCAGCGGAGTGCTGTCCAGCACCCCGCCCGTCGGCGTCACCGCTCCCCTACCCCCGGCTCGTCCCGGCTGCGCCGCAACGCTCTCCCACGACCGCCCCGCCCTCGTCCGGCGCACCTCACGCCCCCTGCGCACGCCCCGCTTCCAGCGCGTGACCGCGAGGATCATCGCCACGGTGCACCTCGCCCTCGGGGCCCGGACCGTGACCACGTGAACCGGTAGCCGCCGTACGGGCCTGAGGGCGACCCGCGCCCCGAAAGCTCCGGCGCCGAAGAGTTCGCCCGTACGCCGGGACTCCCGGGATGTGGACCGCACCCCACGTACACGCACGCCTACGCCGCCGACCAAGCGTTCCCGTCCAGGGTGTCCCGCGAACGCGACCCCCACACCTGGCAACGTGTACACCTAAGTGCGTACACTTGGTCCATGACCGACAACACCGTGACCGTCAGGGAAGCGCGCGCACACCTGGCGGAACACATCAACCGGGCCGAGGAAGGCACTCCGACCGTCATCACACGCAACGGCGCCCCCGTGGCCGCGGTCGTGCCGATCGCCGACTTCGAGGCACTGGAGGAGGCCGCCGACGTGATGCTGGCTCGCGAGGCGGAAGCAGTTCTGGCCGACGGCGGACCCACCGTTTCGATGGCCGAGCTGCTGGCGGATCTGTTCGACGAGCGCGGTGAAGGCGCGGCGTGAAGTACGCGTTCCGGTTCACCACGGCAGCACAGCGGCAGCTCCGGTCCCTCAGCCGACTCGATGCCATGCGCATCCTGACCGCGCTGACCGCGCTCGGTGACGATCCGTACCGCGAGAACGCCGACGTCAAGAAGCTCACCGGCCCATCGGGGCTCTACCGGCTCCGGGTCGGCAGCTACCGGGTCGCCTACCGGATCAACGACGGTGAACTCGTCGTCCTCGTGGTCAAGGTGGGCGACCGGCGGGACGTCTACCGCAACCTGTAGCGCCCCGCCTCCCACCTCGCGTCGGCCACCAAAGACCAGGCGATCCCGTCGAGGATGTCGTGTTCGCTGACGACGACCTCCTTCGCGCCGGTGCGTTCCATGAGGGAGAGGAGGACCAGGGCGCCCGCTCCGATGACGTCGACCCGGCCCGGGTGCATGGAGGGGATCTCCGCGCGTTCGGCGTGGGTGGCGTGGAGCAGCCGGTCAGTGATCTCGCGGACGCGTTCCAGGGTGACCCGGGAGTGGTGGATGGCCTGCGAGTCGTACGCGGGCAGGTCCTGGGCGATCGCCGACACCGTCGTGACCGAGCCGGCCAGGCCGACCAGGGTGCGGGCCTCGCGCAGCGGTACCGTCCGCTCGACCCGGTCGAGGGCAGCCTCGATGTCGGCCCGCATCGCCGCGATCCGTTCCTCGGTCGGCGGGTCCATCACCGCCCCGTCCACCAGCAGGTGCCGCTCGGTCATCCGTACGCAGCCCACGTCGACGGACCGGGCGGCGCGTACGTGGTCGTCGCCGACGACGAACTCGGTGGAGCCGCCGCCGATGTCCACGACCAGGAACGGGCGGTGCAGGTCCGCACGGCCCGTCAGTTCCTTGGTGGCGCCGGTGAAGGAGAACTCGGCCTCCTGGTCACCGGTGATGACCTCGGGCTCCACGCCGAGGATGTCCAGCACCCCGCGCACGAACTCGTCCCGGTTCTCGGCGTCGCGGGAGGCGGAGGTGGCGACGAAGCGCAGGCGCTGCGCGCCGTGCTCCTTGATGGCCTCCGCGTACTCGCGGCAGGCGGCGAACGTCCGCTCCAGCGCCTCGGGGGCGAGCCGGCCCGTGCGGTCGACGCCCTGGCCGAGCCGCACGATCGTCATGCGCCGGTCCAGGTCGGTCAGTTCACCGGTCGCCGGGTCGGCGTCGGCCACCAGGAGCCGGATCGAGTTGGTACCGCAGTCGATGGCGGCGACTCGGGTCATCGGTCGTTCTCCTCGATCGGCTTGGCCGCGAAGGAGCCGCCGTCCGAGCTCTCCACCTGCCCTCCCTCGCCGGCGGGCGGCTCGGCGACCGTCACGCACGGGCCCTTGCGCCACCACTCCGGCAGCATCGCGAGCGCCTCGTCGCCCAGCGGGTTGACCCCGGGGCCGGCGGCCAGCGAGTGGGCGACCAGGACGTGCAGGCACTTCACCCGGTCCGGCATCCCGCCGGCGCTCGGGAAGTTCTTCAGTTCCTCGATCTCGTCGCGGCGCCGGATGTAGTCCTCGTGCGCCGCGCGGTACGCGGCCGCCAGCTCCGGGTCCGTCGCCAGCCGCTCCGTCATCTCCTTCATCACGCCGTTCGCCTCCAGCGTTCCGATCGCCGAGGCGGCCCGGGGGCAGGTGAGGTAGTACAGCGTCGGGAAGGGGGTGCCGTCGGGCAGCTTCGGCGCGGTCTCGACGACGTCCGGCTGCCCGCAGGGACAGCGGTGCGCGATGGCGCGCAGCCCGCGCGGGGGCCGGCCGAGCTGCTGCTTGAACGCCTCGACGTCCGCGTCGGTCGGTTCGGTGCGCGGGGTCGTGGGCAGATCGAACAGCGCCAGCGCGGAGCGCTGCCCTTGAGGGGTGGTGGCCGGGCGGCGGGCGGGAGTGTCCATACCTGTCTTCCTGCGGTTCTCGGCGGTTCTCTACGATTGTCTGCGCGGTTTCTGCGCAGGTCTCCGTACGACGGGCTGGTGCCGTCGTACGGGGTCGTCCGCGGTCGTGCGGCCGACCCTGCGGGTTCCGGTGAACCGCAGGGCATCAAGGCTACGGCTCCGGGCTCACCGCTCGGCCGCGTCGGACTTGTCGACGCCGTCCCAGACGTTCGCGTACCAGGGGCGGTCGGCCGATTCGCGGTCGGCGCGCGGCTGCTCGGTCGCGTCCGGATCGATCATGATGTAGCCGGTCTCGCCGGGCATGACGTAGTGCAGCCGCGCGCGGACCTGCTGCTCGGCGTAGGCGTCGTCCTGCCAGCGTGCCTTCATGTCGCGCAGGTGCTCGACCCGCCGGCGGGTCTCGTCCTTCTCCTGCTGGAGGTCGGCGATGTCGGCGCGCTGGGACACGTACTGCCGCATGGGATAGGCGAGGGCCACGATCATCGAGCAGACCACCAGGGCGAGCAGCGCGGCCCGGCCGGTCAGCCGGGAGCGGCGGGCCTGGCGCTTGGTCTGCGAGCGGTAGACCCGGGCGGCGGTCTGCTCGCCGATCAGCCGGATCCTGGTCGCGGTGGAGAACCGGTCCCGGTCCTTCACGGCCATGTCCCGCCTCCCGTTCCCCTGTCATACGCACGTACGTCCCCGGACACGGTACGGGACCGCGTCCGGGGACGTAGGGACTACCGGCCAGGACACGACCGAGGTCGTCATCCCGTACGGGTCAGCCCTTGCTGTGCCTGCTGCTCCGCGGAGCCCTGTGCCTACTGGCCCGCGGAGCGCCGTGCCTACTGGTCCGCGGAGCGGAACCGCGGGAAGGCGCTGCGGCCCGCGTACACCGCGGCGTCGTCGAGGATCTCCTCGATGCGCAGCAGCTGGTTGTACTTGGCGACACGCTCGGAGCGGGCCGGGGCACCGGTCTTGATCTGGCCGCAGTTGGTGGCGACGGCCAGGTCGGCGATGGTGACGTCCTCGGTCTCACCGGAGCGGTGCGACATCATGCACTTGAAGCCGTTGCGCTGGGCCAGCTCGACGGCGTCCAGGGTCTCGGTCAGCGAACCGATCTGGTTCACCTTGACCAGCAGGGCGTTGGCCGCGCCCTCCTCGATGCCGCGGGCCAGGCGCTCCGGGTTGGTGACGAACAGGTCGTCGCCGACGATCTGGACCTTGTCGCCGAGCTTGTCGGTGAGCGCCTTCCAGCCCTCCCAGTCGTCCTCGAACAGCGGGTCCTCGATGGAGACCAGCGGGTACGCCTCGACCAGCTCGGCGTAGTACTCCGTCATCTCGGCGGCGGAGCGCTCCTTGCCCTCGAAGACGTACGTGCCGTCCTTGTAGAACTCGGAGGCGGCGACGTCGAGCGCGAGGGCGATCTGCTCGCCGGGGGTGTAACCGGCTTCCTTGATCGCCTCGAGGATGAGGTCGAGGGCCTCG